>PKWF01000001.1 GCA_003133185.1 Vulcanimicrobiota bacterium
TCCGAACTTGTCGAGCGAAGCAGCGAGGTTGATGAGGTATTGCGAAGCCTCGGCGTTAGTGCAACGGACGCTAATAGGTTGTCAATGGGCTACGTCAACACGCTAAGCTTGATGCGTACACGGGCGATCACTCTTGGGTTTAGCAACGGCTTGCCGCCGGATGTCATCGTTGAACCGTTGACGCGCGACAGGCTCCAAACTAAGGTGACCCGCGACGGAGCGGAGGTTGGTCGGATCTGGCTGTTGCAACTCGAACCCCCAACAACATTTCGTTTTGAATCCATGGATGGTGCCGGTAACGTGACGCTGGCCGACATCGCGTGACGGGCGTCCGCAACTTGCCCAATGTAATCGGCCGCGACCATGCATCACGGCATAGCGTGAGAAAGCGTTATCACGCGGCATTCTCTGCAGCCGTAACGCGCGCGCGCGTTACGGCTGTCGGCAATCTGATAGCTCGTGGGCTGGCCGGGGGCAGTGGGAGCGGCATGGCGCAGTTCGTGCTCGAGCGGCGGTTCCGCAAGGAGCACGGTCCGCAACTGCTGGTCCGTGACGCGCGGGAGGCCGATCCGATCCGGTTGGAGGGCGATCTGAAGATTGCCGCCGCGGTGCGCGCGGACAAGACGGCGTTGCGGCAAATTCACGATGCGGTGGCCGCTGCGGTCGCTGCTGCGGCGCAGCCTCGAAAGAAACTCGGTCCATGATGAAAACTCGCCACAACCTGCTTCGTTCTATCAGCGTCGCAGTAGGTTGCTTCGTCTTTGCCTTAGCGGCTGTCGCGCCTTCCCATTCAGCGGCCAATGATGCCGCTATTCGTGCGGCATACAAGACAATAGAACGAGCGTTGCTCGCGAAGAATGCGGCGCAGCTGTCAAAGATTTTAGCACCTGGATTTTATCAATGCTTGCTCGACGGTACTGTCGAGAGCCGCGAGGCTTATATCCGAGACGAGACGGACGCCGATCCAGGAGTAACGCTGTCGTCGCTCACCTATCAGCCGTTGAAAATCACGGTGCGCGGTAACGAAGCCGATGCCGAGGTAACACATACTTACGTCGGTACATACGCCGTTAGCGGTATCCCAAAGCCGTTTAATGGTNNACTGCAAGACGCCGTTTCATACGTGGATGGTAAGCAGATCGTAGATCAACGACAGCAGGCTCCGCCGACAAGTGCGGTTATTGCAGAGCTCCAAGCCCATGCGCTAGTGATTCCTATTCTAGCCTTCGATGCGGATTACGCTCAGCTCGCAAGAGTCGGCGCGGCGGTTGGCGATTCGCGCATTGTCGGCATGGGTGAGGGCAGCCACGGTACGAGCCAGTTCTTTGCGTTAAAGGAGCGCCTGTTCAAGTACCTTGTTGAAAAGAAAGGCTTCACGGTATTCGCAATGGAGGCGTATTGGGGCGCTGGCCTGTACGCGGATCGCTACATCAAAACTGGCCGCGGAACCGCTGAGCAAGCCGTAGCGTCGCTGGTCTATTGGCCGTGGGATACACCCCAAATGGTTGAGCTGGTGCGGTGGATGCGAGAGTACAATGCTAAGCCCGGAAAACATCCGATCCTCAGCTTTGTAGGTCTAGACATGCAAAGCGCAATGGGAGCGATCGGTTACCTAAAGGCATACGTGAACATGCATGTCTCAACACACATCGACGGTGCGGAGTCGGCACTTGATTGCGTCGCTGCAGCCGCGGCGTACTTCCGCGCGAAGCCGGACGTTGACTGCCGGCAAAAGGTTGAGGCCATAGGCAAGCAACTTAGTATGCTCAAGGATGTTCGTGATCTAGGTATTGCCAGGCATTCGGTGACGATTACCCTGCAGTATCTCGATTGGAAGAACACACCGGAAGACGGCCAACTTGGAATCCGCGACCGCGACATGGCAGAGAACCTTAAATGGCTGGCCGCTTTCTACCCAGACGCCAAGATCGCTGTCTGGGCGCACAACTACCACATTGGGACCAGCGCAAAGGAGTTGCCGTCTCGACCAATGGGCTCGTATCTGCGCGCGGCGTTTGGCCCTGGTTACTATGCGATAGGTCAGACATTTGGAAGCGGAACGGTGCGCGCGATCGTTAGTCCTCACGGCCTGCAGGTTGTGAACGTGCCCTTGAGCCCTGGCGATACGATCGCTGCCGCCTTCAAGTGGCTTAATGGGGCGGCGGCCTTTATCGATCTTCGGGGACTGGGCGCGACCGGCGCGCTCCAGACCTTCTTTTCAACGGATCGCAGCGTTGAAGAGATCGGCGCGACGATCGATCCTCTCCACCCGGCATACGTCGTCCCGATGATTGTGCCCAATATGTTTGATGGTTTGGTTTACATACCAGTAAGCACTGCCGCAATCGAGGGGTCCCATTATTCGGAGATGCAGCGTGAAATACGCACAAAAGATGGTAGCGCCTGGGAGGTGTCCGGCCTCGGATTTGACGATGTGACGGCGCTCGCTTCCACAGACAGCGCGACGCTTACAAATAGCGACGCCTTAAACTCGTCCCCGAACCAGCTGCTACGGCGCTTCGATGCCGAGCGCTTTGATGGGGTAACCATGCGTGTCACGGGTGAAACCCGAGCTAAAGGCCTGTTAGGTTTTGTGTACCCGTTTAGTGAGGCAGTGGCCCCGAGCGGTTCTGTCGTGCGCTC
>PKWF01000035.1:0-136 GCA_003133185.1 Vulcanimicrobiota bacterium
CCGCTTCGCAAGCGCGGCAACGACTTGGTCGGTCTCTGCCCGTTTCATTCCGAGAAAACGCCGTCGTTCCACGTGCATCCCGACCGGGGGTTCTTCAAATGCTTCGGGTGCGGCGCCGGCGGCGACGTCATCACCT
>PKWF01000035.1:157-2506 GCA_003133185.1 Vulcanimicrobiota bacterium
CATCGCGGCCGCCTATTTCGCGCGCATGTTTGCCGGCGAGCGAGGTGCGGCCGCGCGAGCCTATTGTGCCAAGCGGGGTTTTACGGCCGCAACGATCGAGCGATTCGATCTCGGGTATGCGCCCGATTCGTGGAGCGGTCTCGTGGGCGAGCTCGAGGGCAACGGCGTGGATTTGGGGTTGGCCGCCAAGGCCGGCTTGGTCAAGAGCGGTCAACGCGGCTATTACGACTTCTATCGCGATCGCCTGATGGTGCCGACTTACGCGACTACCGGGGAAGTTCTGGCCTTCGGCGGCCGCGCAATCGGCGACGGCGAGCCGAAGTATCTAAATACGGCAACAACGCCGGTCTACACCAAGGGCCATCATCTCTTCGCGCTCAATCTCGCGCGCCGCGCCGCACAAAGCGATCGCACCCTGATCGTCGTCGAGGGATACCTCGACTGCATCGCCCTGCATCAAGCCGGGATCGAAAACACCGTGGCCGCGCTTGGAACGTCGTTCACCGCCGAGCAAGCGGCCGAACTTCGAAAATACGCCGACTACATCTATCTTTGCTTCGACGGCGATGCGGCCGGCAGCGGCGCCGCAACCAAAGCCATCGACATTGCGTCTAACACGCTAGAGAGCACCGGCTCCCCGGTGCGCATCGTCACTCTCCCTTCCGGAGACGACCCAGATAGTTTCGTTCGTGTCCACGGTGCCGGCGAATTTCGCCGGTTGCTCGATGCTGCAAAGCCGGCAATCGAATTTAAAATTGACGCGGAAATCGAGCAACTTCGCGCTGGGTTCGATTCTCCGGCGCGCATTATGCCCAAGGCCGCTGGGCTTATTCGAAGATTAGCGCCGCGTGAGGAATGGGACCGCTGGGTCGTCTACGTCGCGAACCGTCTGCAGGTGAATGTGGACGATCTTCGGAATAGCCGCTTTCTCGCCGATAGCGCAAATTTCGCGCCGCGCGCGCGAAATGGGATGCCGGAAAGCCGCCACGTCAGTACTTCACTCGAGCCGCTCTCCTTCGAACGCGAAGTCGTGAGCATACTGCTCGAGGAGCCGCTCCTGGCGGTGGAGTACGGCGAGCGCATCGGTGCATCACGTTTCTCGAACGCGGTGTATCGGCGGATCTACGAACGGATCGTGGGGGCGGCCGGTGGGCTCCGCACTACGGCGGACGTCTTCGGGCTCTTTGCCGAGGATCAGGGGATTCTCGACGTGGTCGTCGACCTGGGACGTCGCGATCGAAGCTCGGCCGTACGGTACGGCGATTCCGAAGAGAGGCGCGCACACTTGGAACGGGTGGTCGAGCGGTTGCGGCTCAACGACGAACGGGAGCGGTATCGAGAGTTATCGCATCTCATCGACGAGCGGCTCACCTGTGGCGAGACGGTCTCGGAGGAACTACGCGGAGAGTTCGAAACGCTTGTCGCGAAATTGAAGCGTTAAGGGCCAAAGCGGGAAACAAAGCAAAACAGAGAGGGGGTGAACGAAAAAGATAATGGCACGTAAGAAGAACGCACCGGTCGCGGACGCTGCTCCGCCGGCGACGCTGGATGAGCTCAAGAAAAAGCTCCTCGCGCGCGGCAAAGTTGCGGGATCGTTGACCTACGAAGAGATCAACGGCGCTTTTGATGTGCTCGAGGAGATCACTCCCGAGCAGCTTGATGAATTTTTCGAAGAGATTACCGGCGCCGGGATCGAGCTCGTCGACGAACAAAAAGACGAGAAACCCGAGGCCGAGCGCGAGGAGGAAGCCGAGCAGACGATCCCGGACGGGCTCTCGCTCGACGACCCGGTGCGCATGTATCTCAAAGAGATCGGTCGCGTTCCGCTGCTCTCGATGGAGCAAGAGAAGTCGCTGGCCATGCGTATCGAGGCCGGCGAGCTCGAAGGGCGTCGCAACGGCGCCACGGATTCGAAGACCGTCGATGCGGGAGAAGAGGCGAAGCGTCAGCTGACCGAAGCCAATCTGCGGCTCGTCGTCTCGATCGCCAAGAAGTACGTCGGCCGCGGCATGCTCTTCTTAGACCTCATTCAAGAGGGCAATCTCGGCTTGATTCGCGCCGTCGAAAAGTTCGACTATCGCAAAGGCTATAAGTTCTCGACCTACGCGACCTGGTGGATTCGCCAAGCCATTACGCGCGCGCTCGCCGATCAAGCTCGGACGATCCGGATCCCAGTGCACATGGTCGAAACGATCAACCGTCTGATCAAAGTCTCACGCCAGCTTTTACAAGAGCTCGGCCGCGAGCCCTCGGTCGAGGAGATCGCCGAATCGATGGGGCTCACCCCCGAAAAGGTGCGCGAAGTCATGAAGATTTCGCAAGAGCCGATCTCGCTCGAAACGCCGATCG
>PKWF01000162.1 GCA_003133185.1 Vulcanimicrobiota bacterium
AGTCGATCGGTCCGAGATCCATTAGGACCTCTTCGACGAGAGTCGAGTTCACCAACTCGACTTTTTCTTCCAGGTCGCCGACGAGACCGGCGATCGCGGGAAGCGCCTTCGCGATGACTCGTAAGTTCGTGCGGTCTGCCCCGTGCACGGAACTCACTGGAAAAATACAGTTGTGCGAATACAATAGGCGGAACCCGCCGGGACCATCTTTGAGCGGCAGCCCTTCGGCCTTAAACTTCGTGCGATACGGGCCGGCAATCTTTGGGCGCACGTCGATTGCGGCGACCTTTTCCGGGTCGGGATTGCGGAATTTGAAGACCACCTCGGGATCGCTGACGGGAAATCCGTCTTGGTAGTCGGTACGGCGCCGCAAGATGAACGAGTTATTGTAAAGTCGGAAGTCGGCCGTATCGAGGAACATGACCTCCCTGATGCGGGGCCTGGCCCTGGCGAGGTCGGCGGGCTTGTAGGTTACGCCCTTAACCTTGCCGGCCGCCTCGACGACGAGATCGCTGAACATTTTGAAACCGCGGACCGTCGCGAAGAAGTCCGGCTTGAGAATCACCTTCGCGTCGAAAAACTGGATGCGATCCTGCGGATTGCCGTCGGCGTAAGCCGGGGCTTGAGTTTCCATTCGCCGGTAGTTCTGCGCCCAATCGCCTCAAGCATCCAAGAGGCTTGCAGGCCGCTGAAATGAAAGCGCCGCCCTATGAGCACCTGGCAAACGCGGCTTCTGCACTCCCAAACGCGTATTCCGCAGGGATATCGTTCGCTTGCGACGCCGGTTTACCGCGGATCGACGACACTCTTCGCCAACGCGGCCAGCGTCACCGACGACTGGGACCAGGAGCGCGCGGGGTATACCTACGGCCTCTACGGAACGCCGACGTCGCTCGAACTTGCCGCACGCATCTGCGAGCTCGAATCGGGACGGCACACGATCCTCACGCCAGGCGGCCAATCCGCCATCTCGCTCGTCGACTTTGCGTTGTTGAAAGCCGGCGATCATATTTTGGTTCCTCAGAGCGTGTATCGTCCAAACAGGCAGCTCACCACCTCGCTGCTCGCACGATTCGGCGTAACCGCGACCTTTTACGATCCGACGATCGGCGCCGAAATCGGCGACCTATTTAATGAGAAGACGCGTCTGGTTTGGACCGAAAGCCCCGGTTCGGTCACGATGGAAGTGCAGGACCTGCCGGCCATCGTTGAGGCGGCGCATAAGCGTGACGCATTGGTCGCACTCGACAATACGTGGTCGGCGGGAGTGTTGCTCGACGCGTTCGCGCACGGCGTCGACGTCACGATGCAGGCGATCACTAAGTATATCGGCGGCCATAGCGACGTGCTGCTCGGCTCGGTGACGGTACGCGACGAGGCGCTCTATCGCCGCCTCGGGGATGCCCGGCAAGTGATCGGCGCCGCCGTCTCGCCCGACGACTGCAGTCTCGCGTTGCGCGGACTGCAGACGCTCGCCGTGCGCCTCGACACGATCGAACGCTCCGCGCTGGCGATTGCCAACTGGCTCGACGAGCGCCCCGAAGTCGAGCGAGTGCTCCATCCGGCGCTGCCGTCGTGCCCGGGCCACGAGTTCTACACGCGCGATTTCCTTGGCTCGTCGGGCGTCTTTTCGATCGTCTTGCGGCCGGGACCGACGCGCGAAGCGGTCGCGGCCTTCGTCGATGCGTTGCGGTTCTTCGAAATCGGCTACAGCTGGGGAGGAACGACCAGCCTTGCGGTCGCGTACACGATCGGGCGCGCTTCCGGCCGTCCGGCGTACGGCCACCGCCTGGTGCGCTTCAGCGTGGGCCTCGAATCCACGAGCGATCTCATCGGCGATCTGGAGAAAGCGTTCTCGAAGCTCGAAGTGTGATTTTGTAGGCGCTCCGAGCGACTAACTCAGCGCAAATGAGAACGAACGACGCGCAGACCGCTTTCGTCGAATGCCTCGACCGGCACCGGGGAATTCTCATCAAGGTGGCCGGCGCGTACTGCCGCGACCTCGCGGGCCGCGAGGACCTGATCGCGGAGATCGTCGCGCAGCTCTGGCGCGCCTACGGCCGCTTCGACGAGCGTGCGGCCTTCTCGACCTGGATGTACCGGATCGCGGTCAACGTCGCCATCTCATTCCGTCGGGCCGAGATGCGCAAAACCAGGAATGTCGAAGCGGCCGAACCGGCAATCCTCGAAATGCTCCCGTCACCGCCGGAGCCGCAAAGCGATGCTGCCCTCGCGCTCGTGCGCGAGTTCATCGAAGAGCTCGACGAGCTGAATCGTGCTCTGATGATCCTCTATCTCGCCGACAATTCGTATGCCGAAATCGCCGCGATTCTCGGAATATCGGAGACCAACGTCGCCACGAAAATCGGCCGAATTAAACAACGCCTCAAGCGCGACATCGCCGCGCGCTAGCCTCTAACGAACGGAGAACGCCATGGAACTCGAAGAACTCAAAGACCTTTGGAACGAGAGCAATCGGAAGCTGCAGGCAAGCAGTCGTCTCAACACGCTGCTCTTCGCGCAATGGAACCTTCGTAAGGCCGATACGTCGCTGAAGCGACTTGCACGCGGGATCGGCGTCGAGCTGACCGTGACCCTGATCGGTATCGTTCTGCTGGGCTGGTTCGCAGCCGATCACGCACGTGAGCCGAGATTCTTTATTCCCGCGGCTTTGCTCGACGTCTACGCGATCGCGCTGGCCGTTGCCGCCGCGCGTCAGCTCTTCGAACTGCGCAGCCTGGATTACGACGAACCCGTTGTCGCCATCCAAGATCGCCTGCAAGGCCTTCGGCTGGCACGCATTCGGGCGACGATGGGAACCCTGCTCTTTGCTCCGCTGATGTGGGTGCCGCTTCTGATCGTCGCGACGCGCGCATTCCTCGGCATCGATATCTACGCCGCCGCGAGCCCTGCGTGGTTGACGGCCAACGTGCTCTTTGGACTCGCCGTTATTCCGACAGCCGTAGTAATTGCAAGAGCGTTCGGCCCCAGACTCGAGCGCTCAACGCCGATGCGATTCCTCGCGGACGAAATCGCCGGCCGCAGCTTGGCTGCCGCGCTCGACGACCTCGCCGCGATACGGCGCTTCGCAGAAGAAGGTTAGTCGCTCAGGCGCTTGCCGGCGCTGCGGGCTCGAAACGGCCGAAGCCTTTCGCGGCGACGCCGCTCGCGGCGAAGGCGATAAGCGCAGAGGCGATCATCGCCGCACGAAATCCGCCGACGTACGAAGACGAGGTTGTGACGACGACGCCGAGAACCGCAACGCCGATCAGTCCCGCAGTTCGTGCGACCGCATTGTTGACGCCCGACGCGACGCCCGAGTGTTCGACCGGAACCGAGTTCATCACCGTCGTCGTCAGCGGGGCGACGAAGAGCGCGCCTCCGCATCCCAGGATCAGTGCCGCCGGAAAGAAGGTCGTCCAATAGGACCCGTCGCTTCCGGGCAATGCAAAGGCCAAGAATCCAAAACCAGCGATGATCGCCCCGAGAATCAGCGGCTTGCGCGCGCCGATCCGCGCGACTAGGCCGCCGGACCAGCGCGATGCCACGACCATNNGCGGTGTAGAGAAAGAACGTGTAGATATTGGCGGCGCTGAAATCTCGCGAAGCGAAGAGCTCGCAACGCACCATTGGGTCGCGCGTGCGCCGCTCGAAAAGAACGAAGGCGCAGAGCACCGCGATTCCAACGATCGTGGTGCCGAGCGCTTCGGCCGTGATGCGTCCGGAGTTCATCGCGATGAGTCCGTAGACCAGCAAACCGAGTCCGAACGTCGCCAGCGTCGCGCCGACGACGTCGATCCGCCGATCGGCCGACTCGTCGCGGCTCTCCGGAACTCCGTGGAGTACGGCGAGTACTACGATCGCAATCGGGATGTTGATCATGAAAACGTAGCGCCACGAAAACTCCTGCGTGAGCCAGCCGCCGATGACCGGCCCGGCGGCCGACGTCAAGGCCGAGAAACCCGACCACAGACCAATCGCGCGCCCTCGCTGCTCCCCCGAGTAGGCGGCGCTAATCAACGACAGGCTGCCGGGCGTCAGCAGTGCTCCGCCGATCCCTTGGATGCAGCGCGCCGCGATGAGCATCTCGATACTGCCGGCGAGCGCGCACGCGATGGAAGCCGCCGCGAAGAGGACGACGCCGCATGCGAAGACCTTGCGGCGGCCGTAGAGGTCCCCCAGCGCTCCGCCCAGCAGAATCAGCGCCGAGAGGAAGAGCGCGTAACCTTCGATTACCCACTGCGTCTGCCCGCTTGTGGCGTGAAGCTCGCGCTGAAGCACCGGCAGCGACACGTTGACCGCCGTGCTGTCGATGAAGGACATCGCCGACCCGAGAATCGCCGCGGTAAGAACCCAGGGCAGCTTCATCAGGCGCCCTTCTTCGTCCAACCGGTGTCATCCTGAACGCACCGGTGTCATCCCGAGCGCAGTCGAAGGGTCCCGAGGTGAGCGAACTCCTGGATCGGCCCCTGCGAACGGCAATCTTGGCGGCCGCCGACAATCCGATCGTGCGCCGCGGCGTGACCCGCTATGGCATGCGTTTAGGCGCGCGCCGTTTCGTCGCCGGCGAGAGCATCGCGGATTTCTTGCCGGTCGCGCGCGAGGCGAACCGGCGGGGTTTCTCGGTCGCGGCGACGCTGCTTGGCGAGAGCATCCGCGATGCCGCGCAAGCGCGCGGCGTGACCGACGAGTACTGCCGGCTTTTAGAGGCCCTTGCGCAGGAAGAGCTCGACGCCAACGTCGCTTTTAAGCTAACGCACGTCGGCCTCGATATCGGTCCGGATCTCGCGCTCGAAAATGCATCGCGCATCGCCGCGCAGGCGCAAACGACAAACAACACCGTGCGGCTCGACATGGAACAATCGAGTTATATCGATGCGACCTTGCGGATTTATCGCGCTCTCCAGGAGCGCTACGGCTGCGCCGGCTTCGTCCTGCAATCGTATCTCTATCGCAGCGAGTCGGATCTGCGCGCGATGCTTCCCTCCGCGCCGAACGTCCGCATCGTCAAAGGCGCCTATCTGGAACCGGCCTCGCTCGCCTTCCCTCACAAGCGTGACGTTGACGAAAACTACGTCAAGCTCGCGGAGCTCGCGCTTTCACACGAGGGCTATACGGCCATCGCGACGCACGATGCAGCGATCGTGTCTCGCATCGAAGAGTTCGCTGCGGCCTGCGGCCTGCCCAAACGCGGCCGCTTCGAGTTTCAAACCCTCTACGGCATCGCCGAGCCGCTTGCGCGTGGCCTGGTCGAGCGCGGATATCGCGTGCGACTCTCGGTGCCGTACGGCGCGTTTTGGTTTCCGTATTTGATGCGCCGCTTGGCCGAGCGCCCCGCAAACGTCGGATTTTTTCTGAAGAACGCCTTCGCGCCGCGATGAGCGTCATACGCGGAATCTGGGCCGCGGCGCTCACGCCCGTCACCACGGATTTTCAACCTGATGCCGCTAAAGCGATCCCGTATTATCGCGAGCTGCTCGAAAGCGGCTGCGACGGAATCAACGTGCTTGGAACGACCGGCGAGGCGATGTCGTTGAGCGTCGAGCAGCGCGTGCGATACATGCGATCGCTTGCGTCGAGCGGCCTGCCGATGGCACGAATGATGGCCGGGACCGGCGCTGCAGCGCTCGACGACGCCGTCGAACTGACGCGCACCGCGCTCGATTGCGGCTTCGCCGCGGCCTTGATCATGCCGCCTTTCTTTTATCGCGAAGCATCCGACGACGGGATTGCCGCTTTCTTCGATACGCTGCTCGCGCGTGCGAAGCCGGCGCGCAAGAGCCTGCTGCTTTACAACTTCCCTCGGATGAGCGGAGTCGCGCTGCATGCCGATCTCGTCGATCGGCTCGTCGAAGCCTCGAGCGACCGCATCTTCGGGATGAAGGACAGCTCCAACGACGCGCGCCTACAGGCCGAAATCATTGGACGCCGTCCCGAACTCGCGGTCTTTCCCGGCTCGGAGAGCGATCTGGCGGAAGCGAAGAGACGCGGCGCCGCCGGATGCATCTCGGGCAGCGTCGCGCTGTGGCCCCAGTTGGCGAAGAACGCCTTCGAAAGCGGAGGCGAGGCGCAAGCTTCGGAGCTAAATCGCCGCCGGGCAGCCCTCGACGGCGTACCGCTCGTCGGCGCGATCCGCTACCTTGTCGCAGCGTTGCGCAGCGAGCGCGAATGGGAGCGCTCGATGCCGCCGCAGGAACCGCTCTCGGTCGAGCAACGTGAACGGCTCGATCGCGCGTTAGCCTCGGTCTAGGACGCGGGGACGATCGTTTCTCAATGAGTACGCGGTAAGGTTACCGCTTTCGTCCGAGCAGTAGACCCAACCGTTGGCCACGATCGGGCTCTGCCAGTGAATCCTCCCGATCGTGCCGCCGGCGCCGCGGTGGGCGCTGCTCCAAAGCTCGCTCCCGCTAAGTGCGTTGAGCGCGACGATCGCGCCGTCAAACGCAACGAAGACGATGCCGTTAGCGACGACCGGCGACGAACCCTCACCGTAACTGCTCCCCGGACTCGACTGCCAGATTCCGGCGAGTTCGCTAACGCCGGACTTGTTCGTCTTGAGCCGATACGCCGTCACTTCGCTGCTAAATCCCAAGAATATCCAGGCGTTGTCCGATGCGTCGGTCCAGACCGCGGGAGCCGAGAAGAGGCCGCCGGGCAGATCGACGAGCTGCAGTTCACCTCCGACGCCGGGCAGCGCGGCGCGATTGAGCAGCTTGAGTATTGCGTCCTTGCCGCCTTCTACGATCATGTACGGCGTCTGGCTCCTCGCTTGATCCGGCAAAATCCCCGGCGACGAGCTTCCCAAGTCGGTGTCGCCTTCCTGAAGCTGCTTATAATTGGTAGGCGTGTAACTCCCGAGCAAGCTTGAAAGGTCGGCACCGAGCGACAAGAGCGTGTCGCCGTAGTTATCGCCGCCGTGGGCTGCATCGAACTGGCCGTTTCCGGTGGCGGCGTAGATGCGCCCGTTCATCGACGAATCCGGGTCCACGACCGCGCCCCCGCGCCCCCAAATTCCCGATCGCTGCTGCGAGCACGTATGCGCTCTGACGAGTTTGCGATACTCGCTGCAAAGGGAGTTGAAGATGGTCGTCTTTCCGCTGCTCAGCTCGACGGCCACGACGTGGCCGTCGTAGGGGGGTGCGTCGCCGTTATAGCCTGACGTGACTGCATAGAGGTATCCGTTGGCGACGTTGAGCGGCGAGGCGTCCTTCTCTGTTAAGGGCAAGAGCGTGATGCGCACGGGAAATCCCGGCGCGTGTTGCTCGCGGCCCGTCGCCGCGGAGAGCTTATGCACCATGCCGTCGATGCCGGGGACGTAGATGCTGGTTCCCGACGGGTCGGCGGCTGGTGTGGAATCGGTGACGGTCGAACCGTGCGTTTTAAAACGCCAGACGATCTTGCCGGTGGTCGCTTCGATGCCGAGCGTTTCGCCGTCGATCCTCGTCTGAAAGAGCATCGGCATGTCGGCGCGTCCGATCCGAACGTGTTCGAGCAGAATGGGCGTCGAATCCGCGACGGTGCCGAGCGAAACTTGCCACTGTTTGTGCAGGCGATGGACGTTGCCGACGGTCAACGTGCGCTCGTCCGAGTTGAACCCGCTGCGCGCCGTATCGAACCCGAAGAGCGGCCAATTCGTCGCGAAGGCGGGATGAAGTGCCGCAGCGAGCAGCCCGGTCAAGAGGGCCGCCGTCGAAAATGCTCTGCTCGTGGGCGGATAACCTGAGTGTCGCATCGCCGTTACCTCAGAGAATATGCTGTGAGATTACCGCTCTCGTCGGAGCAGTAGACGGAGCCGTTGACCACGATCGGGCTTTGCCAGTGAATCGAACCGATGTTGCCGTGGGCACTCGATAGGGCGCTGCTCCACAGTTCTTTTCCAGTGACCGCGTCGAGCGCGACGAGCGCTTCGTCGAAGGCGACGAACACAATGCCGTTGGCGACGACCGGCGAGGAGCCCTCACCCGAGCTGCTGCCGGGACTCGCCTGCCAGACACTTGCGAGCTGACTGACACCCGACGAGTTCGTCTGCACTTGGTACGACACGACCTCGTTGCTGAAGCCCAAGAATATGAAGGTGTTGTTCGAGCCGTTGGTCCAGATGGCCGGAGCGGAGAAGAGGCCGCCGGGCAGGTCAACCTCTTGCAACTCGCCTCCGAGGCCGGGCAGCGCGGCGCGGTTGAGCAGCCGCAGGATCGCGTCCTTGCCCCCCTGCACGATCATGTAGGGAGTCTGGCTCGATGCTTGGTCGGGCAGAACTCCCGGGGACGAGCTTCCGAGATCAGTGTCACCGTTTTCGAGCTGCTGATAATCCGTCGGCGTGTAACTGCCGAGCAGGCTAGAGAGATCTTCGCCGAGCGACAAAAGCGAGTCGCCGTAGTTATCGCCCCCCGAGCCGGCATCGAACTGGCCGTTTCCGGTAGAGGCGTAGATTCGGCCGTTCATCGACGAATCCGGATCCACGACGGCGCCCCCGCGCCCCCAAATTCCCGAGCGCTGCTGCGAGCACGTGTTGGCTTTGACGAGTTTCCGATAGGTGCTGCAAAGCGAGTTGAAAACGGTCGTCTTACCGGTGCTCAATTCGACGGCGACGACGTGGCCGTCGTAGGGCGGCGCGTCGCCATAATAACCCGACGTGACCGCATAGAGATAGCCGTTGGCAACGTTGAGCGGGGATGCGTCCTTCTCGGATAAGGGCAGGCGCGTGATCCGCGCCGGAAATCCAGGCGCGCGCTCCTCGCGGCCCTTTGCCGCGGAAACCTTGTGCACCTTACCGTCGATGCCGGGGACGTAGATGCTTTTGCCCGACGGATCCGCAGCCGGCGTCGAATTGGTAACCGTGGACCCGTGCGTTATAAACTGCCAAACGATCTTACCGTTTCTCGCGTCGATGCCGAGCGTTACGCCGCTCTTCGTGGTTTGAAAGAGCATCGGCATCTCTACGCGGCCGACCCGGATGTGATCGAGCAGAATCGGTGTCGAATCCGCGTCGGCGCCGAGCGAGACTTGCCACCGCTCGTGCAAGCGGTGGACGTTTCCGACGGTCAACCTGTGTTCGGCGGTGTTGAATCCGCTGCGGGCCGGGTCGAACCCGAAGACCGGCCAACTCGTCGCACCGGCGGGCAGAAACGTCGCGGGAAGGAGGCCGGCGACGGCGGCCAACGTCAAGAGTGATCTGGCCATGGCGAGGACTTCGGCGAGCAGGCCGTCAAGGTCTGCTCATGACGGAGTCGAGCAACGCATCGGATTTGACGCCGCCCGTCCAGAGCGTCGTCGAGGACGTGCCGGGCTGGCAGCAAGTCCAACCGCGTATTCCCGACACGTTGCAGCGGCGAACCCTCGAGAAGCGCCGCAGCATTCGCGAAATCGTTTTCGGAGTGCAGGACGGCATCCTCACAACGCTCGGGATCATTACCGGCGTCGGAGTCGCCGAGGGCGATCGCGGGGCCGTTTTTATCAGCGGCTTTCTCGCGCTACTGGCGGGCGCGCTTTCGATGGGCGTCGGGGAGTATCTCGGGCGCAAGTCGGAGCGCGAGGTCGTACAAGCCACGATCGACATGGAAAAGCGCGAGATGGAGAGCGATCCGCAAGGCGAGTTCACGGAGCAGGTGGCGTACTATAAACTCAAGGGCTTCAGCGCGGAGGAAGCGGAGATGATCGTCAGGCGCTTGACCCAACACCCGGAGATCTATCTGTACGAGATGGTGCGCGACGAGTTCGGCATCGATCCGCGTGAAGCCGAGGATTCGGATCTGCTGCGGGCGCCGCTCGCGATGAGCGGCTCCTACGCCATCGGATCGCTCGTTCCGATCCTCGCGTTCATGCTGCCCTTGCCGGTTCTTGGATCGACGCTCGTCTCGCTGATCTTTGCACTCGGCGCGCTCTTTGGCGTCGGATACTTTGCCGCAACGCTCAGCGAACGCAATCCGCTGGGCAAAGGCGCCGAAGTCGCGCTCTATGGCTGCGCCGTCTTCGCGCTCTCGTATCTCGTCGGCCATTTTATTCCACCGCTCTTCGGCCACGCACCGGTTCCCATTGGCGGCTAGTCTGGCCCAGGCGTTCGCAGCGGGCATCCTGCAAGCAGCGACCTTTTTTTGGGATAGCCTATTCGGCTTGATCTTCGGATTTCTCGTCTCCGCGATCGTCCAAGTGATGCTAACGCCGGCTACGCTGGAGCGCTATCTGGGCCCGGGCCTGCGAGGGTTGCTTTACGGCGCGGGCTTCGGCGTGATTTCGTCATCCTGTTCGTATGGGGCGGCGGCCGCGGCGCGCGGATTCTATCGCAGCGGGGCCGACATCCGATCCGTCTTTGCGTTCCTCATCTCGTCGACAAATATGAACCTTGCAATTCTGATTCTCTTCTGGTCGCTGCTGGGGTGGCGATTCGCCTTTGCGGAGTTCTTCGGCGGCGTCATCATCATCGCCGTGGTGACGCTGGGCCTTTCGCTGCTCTTCGGCAACGCGAAACTCGCGCGGCTCCAGCGGGAGTATGTGGCAGCCGTCACCGACGAGCACGAAGGCTGCGAGCATCACCAGAGCGGGGCGCCATCGGACCGTAGCTGGAGCGCGGTCGCAAAAACCGCGATCGCCGACGTGCGAATGCTGCGCTCGGAACTGATCGTCGGTTATTTGATCGCGGGCTTTGCCGCGGCGCTCGTTCCGGCCGGNNNCGATATCTCGCCAATGCCGGCATCCCCTTGGGTGCCAACACCACCTTTATCTACGGCGACCTGCTGATTCTGCCGCTGATCGCAATTTACCGCAAATCATTTCCCGAGCGAATCACGTGGGCGTTCGTGGCACTTTTCGCCCTCGGCGCGATGCTCGCGGGCGCGATCATGGAGCGGATCATCGGCGGTGGAACCGCCGCCATGACGGCTGCTTCGATGACGCTCAACGACCGCTTCACGCTCATTTCAAACATCGTGGCGCTGGCGGCGGTCGCCGCGCTGGCACTTGTAACGCTTGGGAGCAAGGCGCGAGGAGCGGTCTCGTGAATCGAGTTTGGCGTTTTGCGATGTTGACGCTGCTTGCCGTCGCAACGGGCTGCGGCGGGCAAATGAGAACCGTGCCGGCCATCTCGACGCCAACGGTGAGCGACGCGACGCGCCCGTTGCACCGATGGCGCAACGACATCGGCCCCCGGTATCAATGGAACCACAACTACGGCTATTGCGGTGAGGTGTCGGAAATCAGCGCCGGCCTCTATTACGGTCAATATCTCTCGCAGTACGATGCGCGCGCCGCGGCCGACGACGCGCCCCAGAACCGTTATCGGAGTCAGCTGCTCCTTGGAGTCAACGCGTTGCGGGCCGCCGCGAACATGCACCTCCGCGCGATTGGGCGAACGGGAAAGTCCGGTCGCACCGATGACTTTCTCGAGTGGGTCAAGGAGAACGTCCTACTCGGGCGCCCGGTCGCCATCGGCATCTACATGAACCAGTTTCGATTCTACGGCAATCGCAATCCGCATGCAGGCTCGCCGCAATACGACCATATCGTGCCGGTCACCGGCGTCGGGTCCAATCACCCACGCGACGAGCGCGGCTATTTCTCTGACGATGTGATCACGTTCAGCGACAACGGGGAGTGGAGCTCGAGCCGGCGCGACGCGCAATATTATTTCAGCTATGCCTTCGGGGCATTCCAAAAAACACGGCGACAAGCCAACGCTCACGACGGCCCGATCTATTCGCTTACCGACGACCACCGGGACTTCGGCATCGCCATTCTCGGCGTGCAAGACGAGGACAACGAGACGCTCCCGGTACGCGTGACCACGAATATCAACTACGAGCATCCGCAGATCGTTCAGGGNNGGGAGCGAAATACGACCTCTATCGTTACCGCACGCTCGAGTCGATTCCGAACGGCGCCTTCAACAAGAACGCGTCGAAGGCATACGAAAAGTGGGTCATCACCGGGCGCCCCGACGGCCAGTTCGTCATGACGGAAAAGATCATGTCCGACGACGTGGCCGCCTATCGAGCAGTCCCCACCGGCGCGCCGTAACCGTTACTCGGGGTCGCCGTGCGAGACCGGCTCGCGATGCGTGATAAAGTAGTGCGCGTCGTGCTCCGATGGAATTGCGGTAAAGGAGCGAGGCTTTTGACTATAGTTGAAGCAGTCGAGAATGCTGGTCGCCCGCTTGTCGGTCGTTCCCAGCGACCCCAGACCGAAGTTGTTCTCGACGTACTTTAGTATGCTGGCGAACTCGTACTGAGTAGCCGAAACATAACCACCCTGGCTCGATTGACCCAACTTTGCGTACGGCGAGACGACGATCATCGGCACGCGGAATCCGAGACCGCCCTGGTCGTCGCGGCATTGCGATTTGGATAAGCAAGGGGGCGCAGCGTTATCATAGAGGCCGCCCCAGTCGTCCCATACGATGACGATTGCGGTCGAGTTCCAGTACGAGCTCTGTCCGACGGCGTTGACGAGCGAGGCGACCCACGCGGGACCGTCGTCGACGGGTCCGTCGCCCGGATGATCCGAGTTCTTATCCTCGGGGATCACCCACGAAACGGCGGGCAGCGAACCGTTGGAGATGTCGCCGAAGATGTTGGTCTCCGGCATGGAGACGTTCGTGCCCCACTCCGGACCATTGCGCACCGCCCAGATCACATCGAACGCGTTGAGAAGGTCGCCCGCGCAGCTAGGACACTTCGGGTCCGGCGTGCAGCCATCCGACTTGTTGAAGCACGGCGTGTAGTATTTCCACGAAACTTTTGCCGCGTCGAGCAGGTCGCGGAGCGTCTGATAACTGGAGCTTCCATCCGGAAAGTCTTTCGTACAGGGGGCCGGACCGGCGTCTACCTGCCACTTGAGCGAGGTCGTGATGAGATCCGTCTTGCTATTAGCGTTTCCGTCGCAGCCCCAAGGCTCTTGAGTGGGCGTATCGACCATGCTCGCGCTGCTGCCGTAAGGGCCGTCCAGCGCCGAACCGCCGCGAATCAAATCTTGATGCGCCGTGAAGCTGCCGCTGCCTTGGGTCTGGAACATCGCGTCGGCGAGCACGTACTGCTCTGCCATATCCCAATACGGCGCAATGTCGGCTGGGTTGACGTATTGGTATGGATAGGTCCACGGTAAACCGTCGCCCCCGCTCCAGCTACGCGGGCAATAGTT
>PKWF01000104.1:0-3852 GCA_003133185.1 Vulcanimicrobiota bacterium
TCTCCGCGGTCGGTACCGGCGGCACGATCACCGGCGTCGGAGAACTGCTCAAATCGCGCAAGCCGGACGTACGAATCGTCGCCGTCGAACCGGCGGGAGCCGCGGTGCTCTCCGGCGGACCCGCCGGGCCGCATCAGATTCCCGGAATCGGCGTCGGTTTCGTACCGGCCGTGCTCAATCGCGCGATCCTCGATGAAATCGTCGTCGTGAGCGACGAGGATGCGTTCGCGAACGCGCGACGCCTCGCACGAGAAGAGGGCATTCTCGCCGGCGCATCGTCCGGCGCGGCGCTCTCGGCCGCGCTGGACGTTGCTTCGCGACCAAACGCAGAGGGCAGCGTGATCGTCGTGCTGCTCGCCGACACCGCCGAACGCTATATCACGACGGCGCTATTTGCTTAGGCGGCTTGCCGGCCCGTATTTTGAACGCCAGCTCGGGCCGGCTCTGCATGGGCGGGTAGACGTGGGCGCGCACCTCGAAACCACCTTTTTGGAGCCCGAGCCGCAACGCAGCTTGTTGTATCCCGTGCAGGATCGCGGCGCTCAACTCTTCGTCGGCTACGCTCAAGTCCATCAGCGAATCCACGCCCTCTCTCTTCGAAAGCAGCGTGAGGCGGATTTCGCCGGGGACGCGCGCCGACTCGTGCTCTTCGTCGACGGGATCGTGAAAGACGACGACGTGATGATCTTCGTAGACAACCTCGTTATCGCCGACGATCCCCTCCCAAGCACGACGCTCCTTGGCCCATTGCGGCGGCGCGCCGAGTACCTCGCCGGCTGCAACCCTGTTCTTAGCCCGATCGCCGCTCATCACGCGCAGCTTCCGCGCCTCGCAAAGGACGCCTGCACGCTGCGCCGGAAGCCTGCGCGGCAATGACGTATTGGATTTCGCAACAAATTTGCGGGCCCGAACAGCGCGTCTGGGAAAAGCCGGATCCGCAGCACACTTTTCGGGGACGCCTCGACGGCACGCGGGCCACGCCTGACGAGGTCGTGTATGAAGACGACGACGTTTTTGCGTTTCGCCATCGCATCGATCCGAGCAAAGCGGAGTGGTGGGAGATTCACGTCGTCATCATTCCGAAAAAATGGATCCCGACGATTTTGGATTTCTCAATCGGTGACGCCGAGATTTGGCATCGCCTGCTGGGCGGCATTCAAAAGGTCGCGTTCGCGCTCGGCCTGTACGAAAAAGGATTTACGATTCGCATGGGCGTGCTGCCGCCCTATCAGCACACCGAACACGTGCATATCCACATTCTTTCGGGGAAGCACCGCAGCGCGGTCTTTGACGGGCCGATACCGGATGCCGGCTGAGGCGCGCCCCTCTCTCGGGAGCATTGCGCTCACCTTTGCAACGATTGCCGCCACGTCGTTCGGCGGCGGGCAGAAGGCCTCGATTCGCCGGCAGGTACTGGCGCGCGGCTGGATCGATTCCGACCGATTTCTCGAGGGCTTGGAGATCGCGCAAGTCCTTCCCGGGCCAAACCTGCTCAACTTGGCCATCTATTGCGGGCAAAAGGCGCGCGGCGTTCCCGGCGCGGTGGCGGCGTTCGCCGGCGTCAGCATTCCGCCGTTCGCAATCGTGCTTGCGGCCGGCGCACTCTACTTTAAATTCGCTTCGAATCCGTTCGTTCACGGCGGGCTTCGCGGCTGCGCGGCCGGGGCGTTGGGTCTGACGCTCGGCAACGCGCTGGAGCTGACGTGGGACGAGCGCAAGAGCTGGCTTAGCATCGCGCTCGTTTTTGCGACCGCTCTCGCGGTCTCGCTGCTGCACATGCCTTTGCTGCCGGTCTTGGCAATCTTCGGCGGCGCCGGAATCCTTGGCGAATGGCTGCGAGCGCGTAAGCGAACGGAAGCCTAGCATCGATGGGAACCCTGATCCATCTGCTCTCGGTCTTTTCGCAGCTCTCTATTCTTGGTTTCGGTGGCGGGAAAGGCATCATTCCCCAGATGCATACCGACGCCGTCACGACCTACCGGTGGGTCAGCTCCGAGCAGTTTACGCAGTTCTATACCATCGGGAAGCTCGTGCCGGGCCCGACGACGATCTTCGCGGCGCTCATCGGATACGCGGCGCTGCCGCAACGTCCGTTGTTGGGGGCAGCGGTCGCGACGGCGGCGATGTTCGTACCGTCGAGCCTCATGATGATCGGTTTCGATTCGCTGGAGGCGCGTTTTGCGGCCTCACCCTGGCGCACGATCGTCTCGCGCGGCCTTGCGCCGGCAATAGTCGGCCTCGTCTGGTCGAGCGTCTCGACGATTGCTCGCGGCGCACCGTCGTCGGTTGCGGCCTACGTGACCAGCGCCGTGGTCGTGGGCTTGATGCTTCGCACCAAAATCAACGCACCGTTGCTGATCCTACTCTCTGGTGGAGTAGGGGTCGCGCTCCTTCGCTAATCGAGCTACGAACTCTCTAATGCGCCGGCGAACATTCTTTTTGCAGCTCAGCTTTCGTTGCCGCAAAATCCCGCTCGAACGCGGGATTGCGCATCATTGCAAACACCGCTACCGTTCCGGCGGTCCAGCCGGCGGCGACATCGCTGGGATAGTGCAGGCCCAAAACGATCCGATTCTCGGCATACGTGCGTGCTTGTCCGAAGATCTGCTCCCGCTTACAGGGCACGAGTTGCGCTAAAAGGATTGCCGTGGATGCCGCGAACGCGGCGTGCCCGCTTGGATATGAGCCGCGCTTCTTTGCGGCACCGCTCGGCCGCGGCCGTCCCCAGTACACCTTCGCAAGATCGACCAGCTTTTCGACGTCGGATTCGACTCGTCCGAAGAAGGCGTCCGTTATTGGGAAACGTGACGGCTTGAACTGCGTTCCGATGGAGTCCGCAAAGAAAAAGACGCTTCGTTGCGACGCCGCTTTCGCTAGAGCGAACTGCGAGGAGTTCCGGGTGGCTACCTCTGCGGCGACCCTTTCCTCGTCGTCACGCTCCAGCGCCGAACCAACGTCGGGCGGCGGCGGCAGCCAAACCGTCAGGTCGATCTGCGCAGGATCCAAGTAATGGAAGCCGGCGTCGGTCTTCGCGGCGCCGCGTGCGCAGAGCGCGGCCAGAAATACGAGGAGAAGGGCGACTCTAGTGCAGTCTCGTGACATTTTTTTCCTGTTCGCGTTTTGCGTCGGCTACGGTGGCGTGGGTGGATCGAAAGGCCATTGCCAGCGCGGTGTCTCTGAGGGCTGGGGCGGTGGCGTGATCATCGATCCGATTCCCACGGGTCCGTCGCCCTCATTCCAGACGCTGCCGTCGTCAAACCGGACCATCTGTACCATACACACGATCTTAGACGATGCGGGTATACTGTTAACCGCCTGCGGCGGGCTCGAACCCGTGGGCGCCGCAGTGGAATGACTAACCGGAACGCCGGGCGCAAACTCTCCCACTTTATCGTCGGTTAGGTTGCCGGCCGTTCGTCCGATCGCGTCGACGATCTCGAAACGGAAGCGCACCTCGGTCGCCGCGCGCTGACTGACATTCGTGAAGTCGACGTCATCTAAGAATGTCTCCTCGGCCGCCGTCTTCTGCAGCGTGACGACGCATCGATCGATCGTTATCGGAGCAACGCTTTCAGGGATCGTCGTCTCGACGGCAGTCGATGCGCCGGCGAGTAGCGGGACCGACGCCATCGCAGCGATGCAGAGCCACAGTTTATTGGGCGACATGGCCACAAAGCTATAAGAAGCGCGCGACGTTTGCGAGAAACGCAACTTCGTCGCCGCTCGTCGTGTATTCCGTCGAGCCGCTCCCCTGCGCGCGGCCGCCGAGAAGCTCGGCCGTTCGCTCGGCCTGCGTGAAGGCCGGATCGATCAACGCGATGCCATCGCCGAGGACGGCGCGGAAGTGCGATT
>PKWF01000104.1:3866-7620 GCA_003133185.1 Vulcanimicrobiota bacterium
GCGCGCGGATCGTTCTTCCGTAGGAACCTGCGCCGACGGTCGCCGCCGTTGCAACGACGCCGACGCGTACAAAGCCGCCGCGATCGACCGCGATTGCCGCCGATTCGATCAAGTCAACCACGGGCGCGCGAGTCTTGGGCCAGCCGTAACGCTCCGCCACGGCGCACGACGTGTTGCAGGCCATCACGATCGCATCGACGCCACGCGCCTCGAGCCGAGCGAAGTTCGCCTGGAGCAGCTCCAGTAACTCTGCATGCGTCCGGTCACCGTACGGCACGTTGGCTTGATCGGCGAAAAACACGATGTCGGCCGACGGCATCCGCTCGCGAACCCGCGCCAAGACCGTCAGGCCGCCAAGCCCCGAGTCGAATAACCCTATCACTGGTCATCCTTCGACAGGCTCAGGATGACATCCGACAGAGCCTGTCCTGAGCTAGTCGAAGGGCTCAGGATGACACCAGAATTATTGTGCCGGTTGATTTGGAACCGGATACTCTTTGGCGTATTGGCCGATGCCGTCGGCGATCTCTTGCGCGACCTTTTGCCGCCAAGCGGCCGACGCGAGCAGCGCGTAATCGCCCGGGTTGGTGAGGAATGCCGTCTCGATCAGCACGGCCGGCATTCGAGCGTGCAGCGTTACGTACAGATGGCTCTTGATGATGCCGTCGTCCTTGGTGCCGTCCGCGGCAAGATGCGATTCGACGAAGTGCGCGAAGGCCACGTCGTCCGGCTTGGAGATGTAGGTGGTCGTACCGTACGGTCCGGAGTTTATGAACGCGTTGACATGAATGCTGACGAAGAGCCTCGCGCCGGCCTTGTTGGCAATGTCGTCCCTGGCTTGAAGTTCGTCGTGCGGGCTATCGTTGGGCGCGTACACGTCCACGTCGCTCTCNNTTGGCCATGTCGAGCGTCAACTCTTTCTCGGAAAGGCCACCGTGCATCGTGCCGACATCGCTTCCGCCGTGGCCCGGATCGATCACGATCAGTCGAGGATTGTTCGCAACGTAACCGCTGCGCGGGCCGAACTTCCAACTCGTATCGTCGGAGCTGCCGGTCCCGGGCTCGGATTGCTCGAGCGGAGCCGCGGCCACGGCGGCACTTGCGCCGCCGACGCCGCCGCTTCCCGAACGCTGCTCGTCGGCAACGTCTTGCGTGCCGATTGCTAATCCAAGGCCGTCGGCCGAGGAAGTGAACGCAATCGACTTCGGACCACTGAGCGAGAGCGCGACGCGCACNNCCCTGCAGCTGTGCGTTCTCAATATCGACCCAGAAGCGGTTGTCGGGCTCCCGCAGCCGGTGCCACTCGTACGTCGCGCTGCCGGTGATTGCAATCGCAACCGAAACGCCGTCGGCCGCCGGTTCGACGGTGACGCCGGTCACGATCGCGGGACCGCTCCCCGGAGCGCTGGCCGCACCGCTTGCCGGCGTCGTATCCGGCGGCGGCTCGGGAGTCGGCGAGGCCTCTTCTGCGGCCGTTTGCGGCGGATTCGCCGACGCCGGAGCGTCGAATGCGAGCAGCACGTCGCGGCCGTCGGTATTCTGCGGTGCTTCGGCAATCGTCCCCGATTCGAACTGCACGGTAACCAGCGTGCTCGGCTCGCGAAGCGTTCCCGCATTGGCAATTGTGATGCTTGCGATGCCGCCGGTGCCGACTTGACGCGTGCCGGCCAGCGTCGTGCCGACGCCGTCGAATGCGTACGTAATCGACGCCGAGCTCTCTTGCGCGACTCGCGCATGCAGCGTCGCGCCGCCATGCGCGAAGACGGTCACTCGAGAGCCATCTTGACGCACGTCGAGCGCGGCAAGCTGCGGCTGCAGNNCTGACCACCAACGGAACGGAGGTAGTAATCAGAACGAAACGCTCGCCGGGCTTCCACGTCAGGAGCGCTCCGGCGTCGTTCAGCAACGTCGTAAATCCGGGATCGTTCACTCCGATCGCCGGCGCCCCCGCTCGCGACGAGACGTGCGTAAAGCGAATCGCGTGCCCTTGATACGTCGCCGTGAGCGACGAATCGGCCAACGCTGGGAGCGCAATCGCCAATGCAGCCAACATCGGCGAGAGCAGCGATGCGAGTTTACCAGTCCGAGCGATGAAGTGGTTGGTCCAATTCAAAATTGCCTCCCGGCAGCGTCTCCAGCCGGTTTCCTTCAACGAGTATCTGCACCGCGTCGATGCCTTCGATGCCCGTTATCGTGTAGACGAGCGCTTTAAACTCACCGTTCTCTCCGAACGTCCCTCCAGCTTGCTGCTCGAGATTCTTCGAGAGATCGAGCGTTGCCGTCGAGCCGGTAACGCTCGCTTCCAGAACCCGCGTCCCAGGCGGAAAGCGAATCGCTTGCACGTCGTTCGGAGGCCCGGCTAACGCCTGGACCGCGGCATACAACACGACGTTGTGAAGGCGTTCGACCGCACTTTCGTCTGGTTGACGCGGGCGCATCGAAACCCGCATCTCGGCTAACGTCTTCCCATCGAGCTTCGTGTAGTAGATGGGGATGGTCTCGCCTGCGCCGGGCGCACGATGAGAGAGATAGTACCACGTGCCGGCGGCGACGATTACAAGGAGCACGACGAGGATGGGCAGGCGCGGCGATCTCACGTCGAATCGTATTCTTCGCGAAGGTCGCTCCAAATACTTCCGTCGAACGCTGGCGCGCAGTGAGCGACCGGCAGTGAAGTGGCTGAAAAGGACCGTCGCGACGGAACGGCGCGCACTGGAAGCTGCCCGTCGGCGTTTCGTCTCGAAACCAACTGAGAGTCGTCTGCACGCGGTTCGCACCGCCGGGCGGCGCTTCCGATCCCTGCTCGAGGACGTCGCCGAGCTCGCGCCCTCCGCCAAGCTCTTGCGACGCGTCAAGCGCGCCGCCGAGCAGCAGCTCAAGGGCATCCTCGGCTATACCGAGGCGCCCAACGTCTCGAGCGACTTCAACCACGATCCGCATTCCGCGGTCTTCCACATGGACCAGACCAAGGTCATAGACGGCACGCTGGTGCGGGTCTTGGCGTGGTACGACAATGAATGGGGCTTCTCCAACCGCATGGTCGATACCGCCGTCGCGATGGGCAAGCTGAGCTAAGCTTCTTCGTCATGTCGTTCCGCAGCCTCGACGACGCCGACGTAAAGGGCAAGCGCGTGCTGGTGCGCGTCGATTTCAACGTACCGATGCACGATGGCGAAGTCGCGGACGTCTCGCGCATCGAGAGGAACGCGCCGACCATCACCGAAATCGCCGACCGCGGCGGCAAGGTGATCATTCTTTCGCATTACGGCCGGCCCAAAGGCCGCGATCCGCGCGAGTCGCTCAAGCCCGTCGTTGCCGCGGTGGCGCGCATTATCCACCGGCCGATCGGATTTGCCGACGGCTGCGTCGGCGAGGTCGCGGAACAGGCCGTTGCCGCCATGAAGCCCGGCGAGATTCTCTGCCTGGAAAATACCCGCTTCCACGCCGGCGAAGAGAAGAACGACGCCGCGTTTGCCGCAAAGCTCGCCAGGCTGGGCGATATTTACGTCGACGATGCCTTCTCGGTGGCCCACCGCGCGCACGCCTCGGTCGAGGCGATCGCGCATTTGCTGCCGGCCTATGCCGGACGCGCCATGCAAGAGGAATTGGAGGCGCTGACCCGCGCGCTGCACGCGCCGGAACGGCCGCTTGCGGCAATCGTCGGCGGCGCCAAGGTGTCGACCAAGCTCGATCTGCTCGGCAACCTTCTCAACATGGTCGACACGCTGATCATCGGCGGCGGCATGGCCAACAC
>PKWF01000229.1 GCA_003133185.1 Vulcanimicrobiota bacterium
GCCGGCCGGTGAGGATCTTGTGAACGTACGTTTGGTGGCTGACGTCCCAGACGAGCTTGTCCGTCGGCAGGTCGAGCACCCGATGCAACGCGAGCGTCAGCTCGACCACACCGAGGTTGGGCGCGAGATGCCCGCCGTTGACGGCGCACGTGGTGACGAGCAGCTCGCGGATCTCGCTTGCGAGAACGTCGATCTCCTCGCGCTTCAGCCGTTTGACGTCAGCCGGGGAGTCGATGCGCTCGATTATCATGGGCGCGATATACGCACCCGCCCGCCGATGCCCTGCGTTGCTCCAAGCACCAAAGCGGCCAGCCTGGCCGCGCGCGGCGCCTCGCGTGCCAACCACACCGCTTGTGGCCAATTCGACGGTCTGAGCATCGCCCGTAGCGGCGTGCGCCATTCGGCCGAAAGCTCGTGATCAGGCGTATCGAGCACCACGCGCACGGCGGCAACACGCGACGCCGCTATGCGGCCGGTCTCCATGTCGACTCCGGCATACCCTTTCGTCGCCCACGTTTCGCGCGCCGCTCCGTTGACGATCGAGTCGGCCGTCAGGAGCGGGTCGAAAACCGGCTCGATTCCCAGCGATCTCGCTCCCTGCGTCAATGCTTCGACAAGCTCATCGTCGCAGCGAATCACGCTCCCGTTTGGAGCGCGAACCTGCCGTGGAATTAGGAGCGTTCCCGTCGGGAGATCGGTCCGCAATCCGCCGGCGAGACCACAGCTCACAACCGTGTCGCCGAGCGGTGCTTTTAACTTCGCAAGCGCAATCCCAACCTGCACGATGCGCGCCTCCGGGAGCTCGCGCCGCAACGCTTTGCATTCCAACGACGTCGCCGCAATCAGTGTAATGCCCATCGTTTAGGC
Source organism: Vulcanimicrobiota bacterium (assembly GCA_003133185.1). Lineage (GTDB taxonomy): Bacteria > Vulcanimicrobiota > Vulcanimicrobiia > Vulcanimicrobiales > Vulcanimicrobiaceae > Cybelea > Cybelea tyrphae. Next base: position 868 of record PKWF01000229.1, read on the forward strand.
CATCCCGGTTTGGCGGTACCACGTGACGGCGCGCTCCAGCGCCGTCGTCACCGGCGTGGCTTCATAACCAAGTTCGCCTTGGGCCTTCGACGAGTCGGCAAACATGCGCTCGCGGGATAATCGAACGCCTTCGAGCGGGACGTTGGGTTCGCAACCCATGACGCGGCAGCGCAGCTCATCGAAGTATGCGGCCCCCAGCGCCAGCCCGTAGGGAGCGCGCCATTTCGGCATCGGGCGGCCCGTGATCTCGGCCAGCCGCTGCCAAATCTCATCCATGCTGAGGTTCTCGCCGCCGATCGGATAGCGCTCCCCGATTTTTCCGCGATCCAGGGCGGCAACGTGTGCGCGCGCGACGTCCTCGACCGCGACCAAGTTCATGCCGCCCGACCCCGGCGCTCTCGCGATGATCTTACCGCGCGCAAAATCGAGCACGAGCTTGCCGGTGGGCGTCGGCTTCCAATCGCCGGGTCCGACGGGCGCCGTCGGAAGCAGCGCNNCGATGGTAGCCGCTGTGCGCGTGACCGAGCGTCGCGGAACTCGAGGTGAGCACGACGCGCTCGACGCCCGCGAGTTCGGCCGCAAGCATAAGGCTCGAGGTCCCATCGACGTTGACCGCGGCGATGTCTTTGCTCGCGCGCGGGGCGAAGGTGTAGAGCGCCGCGCAGTGCACCACGTAGCGGCATCCATAAAGTGCGCGCGCAAACGCCCCGACGTTCCGTAGATCGCCCTCGACGACCTCGGCCCGCTCGTCTACCGTCATCCTGAGCGCGGTCGAAGGCCGAACTAGCGCGCGAACCCGGTAACCCGCATCGAACAGTTCGCGCAGGATGTGCGACCCGACGAATCCGGTTGCGCCGGTAAGGAAAACGCGATCACCGCGCGCGATCGCTAGATAGCCTCGATCTTCGCCATCATCCCTTGATCTTCATGATCGAGGATGTGGCAATGGAAAAGGAACTCGCCTCGGATGACCGGATCGCGGAAGTTCATCAAGAGGTCGAGCGAACCCGGGACGCCTTTCCTACTACCGGCGGAGCGGTGGGGAATGATGAAGCTGTCGGCCCAAAACGGGTGTTTGACGGGTACGCCGTTGATCTTTTGGACCAAGAAGTGGAGCTGGTGGATGTGAAAGTCGTGCACCTCTTGGGTGACGTTCACGACGTGCCACTCTTCGACGGTGCCGACGTGGACCACGAACATCGGCTTGGCCTTCGTCGAATACGTCTGTCCGTTGATGAAAAACTCGGGCTTCGGATTCTCGCTAAAAATGACGACGCGTTTCACCGCGGGCGGCGGCAACTGCGTCGTATAAACGTTGCGGGGAAGCGGTGCCCCGACGGTCAGCGGTTGCGGCGAGAACGACCCGCCTTCTCTTCGCTGCGGCGCCTTGAGGTTGGCGAGGAGTATTTCGGGGTCCGGATCGCCGTTGGGCCCGGTATCGTAGCAGAGCGTCCGAAACTTGGCGTGGCCGCTCGCCGGGCCGGTGACGACGAACTCCGCGCGCGAGGCCGGCGGCACGATGAGCGAGGATTCCATCTTCGTCGGCGGCGTGCCCGGGTAGCTGTCGAGCGCGAAACCGTCGATTGCGACGAGCTCAAGCTTTTCGCCCTCGACGTTGAGACGCAGCGTCTTGTGGCCGGTCGCGTTGAGCAAACGGAAGAACTGCTTCTCACCCGGCGCAATCGTGATGTCGGGGCGCACCGCATCGTTGAGCGAAACCTGGAGACCATCCTTGGTCGTACACGGAGCGGAGTTCGTACCGAGCGGCTGCGCCTCTTCACCGCCGGTGCCCGTCGCGCGAACGATAATCAATCGCTGCTTCATTTTCGATAAGCCCGGCAGATGCCGCTCGAGCCCCTCGACGACGATCGCGCCCGACATCCCGCTGGCGCCGACTTGAAAACTCGTCTGGCCGTGCACGTGCGGATGATACCAGTACAAACCCGGCTCTTGATTGGCGGGCACGTGGACGACGTAATGCAGCGTTTGGCCGGGGCTTGCGACGGTGGTAAGGACATCGTCGCCCGGTTTTTTTGGAGAGGATCCGAGGCCGTGGAAATGCAGGTTCATGTCTTGCGGCGTGCCCATGTCCACCATGTCCCCGGGCATCCCATCCGGCGGCGGCACCTCTGGAAGGCCGTCCTTCACCCGTACCTCGATCGTATCGCCCGGCTTGACCTCGATCGTCGGAATTACGGCGTAGGCGCCATTGTAAACAAACGTCGGCTGCCCGGTCGAAGGATCGTTCTTAGCTACTAGTGAGAGTTTGGCGACCCCCTCGGCCGCTCGCACGACCGGCGGCTCCGGAAGCTCGGCGCGCAGCGTCGCTTGCGCTCCGCCATTCGGCGGCGGAATCTGCGGCAACGGATTCGCCGGGCCGCCGCCCCGGCCGCCGCACGCCACGAGCCAGGCGAGCGCGATCGGCAAACCAACGCGACTGGAGTTCAACCGGGATTAGTTCCCGATGGCGGCGCGAATGGATTCCTTGATCGAGCCCGTCGTGCGCAGGACGGCCGTCGGTTCGTAGCCGCAGTGCGCCATGCAGTTCTCGCACGATTCGTGCTTTCCGCGCCCGTATTTGGACCAGTCGGTTTCGTTGAGCAGCTCCTTGTAGGTTTTAGCGTAACTTTCTTTGCTCATGAGGTAGCAGGGGCGTTGCCAGCCGAACACCGTGTAGCACGGAATTCCCCAGGGCGTGCATTCGAAGTCAACCTTGCCTTCGAGGAAATCCAGGTAGAGCGGGCTGTGATTGAGGCGCCACTTCTTGCGCTTGCCGTCGGCGAAAACCTGACTGAAGACTTCGCGAGTCCGCTTGACGCCCAGGAAGTGCTCCTGGTCCGGCGCCTTCTCGTA
>PKWF01000183.1 GCA_003133185.1 Vulcanimicrobiota bacterium
TTGACGCCACAAAGGAGTTTATTGGCGCCATCGGCGGCATCAACGTCGACGTAAAGTCGTCGAATTGCCTGCAGTACAAAACCGGCTGCGCCGGCGACACCCTCGATTACGACGATACCTGGGGCCACCTTCACATTCATTTAAAGGAAGGCTTGCAGCATCTCGACGGGGAGCATGCCGTCGCGTACATGCGATTTCGCCACGATTGGTGCAGCGATCCATGCCGGATCATGCGCCAGCAGCAAGTCTTGCAAGCGGTAGCTGCTAAGATCAAGGGCGACCGCGTCAACACGCTGCTTCACCTGGGCGATCTCCTGGCCGTCTTCCGCAAGTACGTGCAGACTGATTTCACGGACCAGGAGCTTTTTTCCATCGCTACTTATTTTCAGGGCGCGCCGAATTTCGCGATCGTGAGCAAGCAAGTGCCCTTCACCGGCGACGTCGACTTGCCGAGTTATGGTGATTCGCTTGTGCCCGACACCCAAGCGCGAGCGCAGTTGGTTGCGTCGATGCTCCTCGCGCCTCCGGTTCCGGTGCCGTCCCCCGACGCGTTGGCGCTGGCGGCGATTCCCGCCGCGACGCTGCGCGTCGACATCGAGAACGGGAGCACGGTTGCCGGCGCGGCACACCGCGTCGCCGCCGAACTCAAGCATGCTGGATTCAATATCGGGGCGGTCGGTAATGCGGATCGGTCCGATTACACCGCCACCGAGATTCACGAGCATTCGAGTGTAACGTTTGCCGGAGCAAAAGTCCGTGCGGCGCTTGCGGGCGCGCGGGGTGCGATCGTCGTCCCCGATCCGTCGCCCAGCCCTTCTCCGGCGCAAGCGAATGTTACGGCAAGCGACGTAACGGTCATTGTGGGAAACGATCTTTCGAGTACCCAGGCGCCGAATTTGTGACGGCTAAGGGCGTCATCGCCGTCATTGCGGCGGCCGGACTCATCTTTATCGGCGGTTGGCGCGTGATCGTGCACAAGAGCAACCTGACACCGGCGCTCGTAACGCCCGCGACAAACGTGCATCTGGAGATCTCAGACGACCTCGCGGCTCGGCTGTATCGCGCGACGCACGAGCTGCCGACGGAGGATCGCTCCGCGCGGCCGCGCTTGATCGCGCTCACCTTCGACGATGGGCCCTACCCGATCTATACGCCGATGCTGCTCGACGTGCTGCACGATCTGCACGTACCAGCGACTTTTTTCTTGATCGGACAGGATGCGCGGCAATGGCCGGAGCTCACGCAACGCATCGAAGCCGACGGCAACGAGATCGGCGATCACACCTACACGCATCCGAACCTCGATCAAGAGAGCGCGGATCAAGTCCGAAAGGAAATTCTCGAAGGACGTGACGCCCTCTGGCAACTCAGTCACGATCCGGCGGTGCGGGTGCTGATGCGTCCGCCCCACGGTCGTTACACCGAGGGAACGTTGCGCGTCGCCCAGGCCCTCGGTTATTCCGTCGTGCTGTGGACCGATGACGGCGGCGATTGGCGCACGGTGACGGTTACGGCCCTAGAGCATCACCTGCTGGAGCACGCGACTGCACCGGAGATCGTGCTGCTCCATAGCGGCAAACTCGCTACGATCGAGGCGCTGCCATACGTCGTGGACCGGTTCAAGAGGGCGGGTTACCGATTCGTTACCGTCGGCGAGCTGCTCAAGCTCGTGCAGACCGGCGAGCTCAACCATCCCCTGCGGAGAGCGGTTTAGGAGTTTGCCCCGCCAAATTATTGACGTCGAGTCGGGGCGCCCGGCCTATCAGCGCCGGCGCATCGGCCGTTTCATCGTGGTTTTGCTCGTCATTGTGATATTTGTAGCCACCGTCTGGTTCCTGACCAACCGAGCGCGTGGCGAGGAAAGTTACGCCCCTGCGGGAACCCCTGGGAAAGCATGCTGTCTAAGCTTACCGTAAGTTTTCTCTTGCTCGCCACGACTGCCGCGATAGTCGCGTGCAGCAATCTTGGCATGACCACCGGCGTGAACGTCGGACCGAACTTTCCGTCCAAGACGCTCTATGCGACTAACACCAATCAGAATGCCGTAAGCGTCTATTCGAATGGGACGGCGGAGTCGAAGCTCGGTGGAGGACCCGCTTATGAAATCGGCGGCGCCAACACTACGCTCGACGGCCCCCAGTACGTTGCCTTCGATCGACAGCAAAATCTGTGGGTGACGAACTACAATTTTAGCACGCAGAAAGCGCTTTTGATCGAGTTTGCGGCACTGGCGACCGGAGACGTGGATCCGCTCAACTCGGCGGTTCTGCCGGGCCGTCCGCGCGGCATCGCGTTTACCCCACGAGGTCCAAGTCCCTTACCCTCGAGTTCCGTACCGCCCGCGCAGGCGATCATGGCAATCGCGGACGTTGACTCGTCGGACGTATATCCGAGCCGGATCTTGCTCTTCAGCTCTGGTGCCACGTCGCCGTACCAGTCGATCGGCGGCCCCAAGCCTGGTTTGAACTTACCCGGTGGAATCGCGATCGACCGCAGTGGTCACGTCTACGTTGCCAACATTCAAGGCGCGACGGTCGAGCAGTTCGCTCTGCCGACGCCGACGGCCAGTCCCAAACCAACGCCGACTCCCAAGCCGACGCCGACACCCAAACCAACGCCGACGCCATCGAGCACGCCAAGCGCCTCGCCGTCACCCTCGCCGTCACCGACGCCGTCGCCCGTGAATATCTCTCCGCGATTTACGATCACCGCGAAGAACGGCATGATCACACCTATCGGCGTCGCGCTCGATTCCTCCGGCAACATTTATATCGTCGACCAAGGGCGGCGCGGCGCAAGCTGTAGCTCCCCCGAGGCGCCCGCGATCCTCGTCTTCCCGCCGTACAACAAGCGGATCCCGTACACCAAGCCGATTCNNTCCTCATCTTCCCGGCCGGCGCGAGCGGCACGCCGAGCCCAACGTATTACACGTCGCCGGGCGCCGTCACCGGAATAGGCATCATTCCGTAGGGCCTCTCGGCGTATGTCATTTCTCAAAACGCTAGTTGATGGTAACGAACGGGACGTGGCGCGCTTGCGGCGCACCGCGCGAGCCGTCAATGAGTTCGACGCCGCGTTTTCTGCGTTGCCC
>PKWF01000206.1 GCA_003133185.1 Vulcanimicrobiota bacterium
ACCCTTCGACAGGCTCAGGGGGAGGACGCTGCACCCTGCTAAAATTGCCACAGCTACGCAGCTGCTAAGCGCGCAACGGCCAAATCCCGAAATCCTCATCTCCATTCCTCCTGAACCTGGCTTTAGGATGTTCGGCGCCAGGCCTAAGTTCCATCCCAACAGCCAGGGTGCCAGGACCAACTAGTGCTTATCGTTTAGCGAGCACGACGATGCCGGCGGCGCCCATCACTGTGCAGTTGGCTTTGGTCGAAGCCGTGAGGCAATGGTCGGGAAAAAGACGCTATGCGGGCATTGGCCCAAGAACCAGGACATTCGGCATCGAATCTTTTCGTGGTGGCAGCTTTCATTCGGGCGGCGAAACTGAGCGATATCGACTCTATCGCCCACGTCCACGTCGCATCTTGGCACGCTGCTTATCGCGGGATAATACCGGATGAACAAATCGACGCTCGCACCATCGAACGGCGTCGCTCGCAATGGGCTTCGAATCTTCAGGGAGCTAATCGCATTACTCTCATAGCTAACGACGGGCAAGGAACCGTCCAGGGATTCGCGAGCGCGCTACTCTTGGACGGATCGGACGGAGGATTCGGAAGCTATCTTGAAATGCTCTATCTGTTACCCGAAGCGCAGCGCCGGGGTATTGGGGGCCAACTTCTACACGCACTTTGGACGAAGATACGTGCCAAAGGTGTAAACAATATGTCGCTTCGAACCCTGCGCTTGGGTGCCGCTCGTGCCTTTTACGAACACGTCGGTGCCCGCATCGTTCCTGAAGGAATCGCGACTGGTGCCGGTCATTTCGACGACGTTGTTTATGCGTTCGATGACCTTGGCGATCTGGCTGAACGTCTTATGTAGCGGCCCGATATGCCTGCTCCATGCGGGATGCTTCGAGAACGCCGTTGCGCGCGATGATGCTAAGCCGGCCGGCCATATTGGCGCGGGAATGCATTCCGAGATGAGCGATGATAAAGCCGCCTGTTGCAATGTTGGCCCTCCGTGAGCATTGCCAGCGTGTGTTCTCGTACCAAAGTCCGCAGTCGTCGGCTGGCGATAGAGCGCGAATCCCGGGTTGATGGGGCTCGAGTACCGGGAGGTCCAGATCGACGCAAGCAACGCGAACGCCAGCGCACCCTTAGCAGCGAGGAAGTCTCCGCAGCGCTGCCTATCTTACTTACAGCGAATAGGTAAACGTCGAGCTACGACAGCCCCTACAGCGGTAGCGCACGTCGCTCGTGCCGGCCTTGAGGTCAAATACCAAGACCGTAGCGGCGCGCCCGGCGCGGATCTCACCGGGCCCGCTAATCTTTAGTTGCGACGGATCGCTCCAGATCGCCACTCCAAAACGCAGTGCTCGCGGCGCTGCGAAAACGAACTTCAGCCACCCGTTCTTAACGCTCGCGCGCAGAAGCGACGGCATCTCCCAACCAGGCACTTGGGGTAACGGGCGATTGAAACGCGAGACCGGATAATCCGCGTATCGGAACACCCGGCTCGGCAGCGTGTGTCCCGAAAGAAATGTCATGCCGATGTGGGAGTCGTGATAGTCGATGGTCGCCGGATACAGCGTGTCGCCGTGAAGCACGTCTGACTCAACTTCCCTACCTCCAAATAAATATGGGAAAGCGACCGCGCGCGGCGCAGCAGAGAACGTCCGAGCGTCGCGAGCCGCCTGACTTAGCGTTTCGACTTTCATTCCGTCACGCACGGCCTCATCGAGCAAAGCATTCATAACCACCGCGTTGGCCGCAATAAGGCCGTCAATTGACTCCTCCTGCACGATCATGACAATCGGCTGAGCCTGGCCAGCCGCAGCATATGCATCGACAATTCTTCGCGCATACGCGCCAGCGCTCTTCGGAGAAAACCCACCGCGCCGCAAGAGATCGTCGGGGTCGGTAGAGAAGGCTGCTTCACGCCCGCTAAGGTACGCACGCGTCAGATCGCGTGCCGTCCACTCAAACGCTAGGAAGGCGCAGCCGCCATCCGGCTGCGGCCGCTTGTAAGAATGAATGTCGGCGCAATAGGTGCCCCATGGCGCGCCGTAGTCGAACGTCCCGTCGGTACCATGACTGTTCCAGGTAATCCCCCAGAACGCATGCTCGCCGAATGAAAGAGCGCGCCGCACGTCGCGTTCTACGCCCGCGGTTAGAATGCTTACGCTCGGAACGTACCACGGAAGCTTCGCCAACATCGCGACGTGCAGGTTGTCCCAAAACTGAGCCTGGGCATCGTCGCCGTTCGTACGGTGAAACGCGTTGTAATCAGCGGCGTAAGCCATGTGACGAATATCGCCCACCATCCAAGATACGGGCACGTGGTGCGCGGCGGCCATGCGTTCGATGTTACGCGTGCCTTTCACCGAGATCACTTCGTCTAGAGAAGTAAAGACGAAGCGCGTCTGCGTCGCTGCCGATGGTATCGACCAGTGCGGACGAGGCGGCGACGGGTTCCTACCCAACACTTTGAAGCCACATGTCGCCAAGCGCACATCGATCGGCGGAAACTCGCGCGCGGGGATTCGATACCAAATCACTCCGTCGTAACTTACCGTACACAGACCAGCACTTCGATCGACGACGGTGCTCGCGGCGTGAGACGCCGGGAACGAAGACACGGGCGCGGTAACGCGCGCGCAAGCTGTAAGCGGGATGACAATGGCCGGAAAGACGGCTACAGCGCAGCGACTAATGTCAGAAAGCTTGATGGATCTGTTCCTTCGGCAGGCGAACACACGGGTTCTAAGCTGTTCATCTGCCCGCTTCTTGAGGGTAAGGACGTTCGGCGCAGCCTCTCGGTTCCATCGCTGCCGGCAGGCAAAGAGCGAGCCCGTTTCGGCGGGCTCGCTCTTGCTTAGGGCTTCGGCCAGACAGCTACTTGTTGCTGATGGCTGCGCCGATCGGCTCTGAAACGTTGATGCTGTAGTTGGTCGGCGTGCCGCCGGCCGGATACGCCCAACGATTTGCGGCGCTCGAAGTCTTCGAGCTTTCCGTGATGGATCCGCCGGCAAAGTACTTTCCTTGTGGAGAGACCGTAACTTGATCGGCGTCGCACTCTCCGCCGTCGTAGTTGAAGAGCGTCGTCGAGCCAGTGATCGTTCCGATCGAGCCGGAAACCGAAACCGCATCCAGACAAGACCCGGTGGTGCACTCTTGGTCGCCAACGACCAAGCCGGTCGCCGGAGTCCAGTTCACTCCGCCTGGGAAGCCAATAGTACCGCCGCTAATACTGATCGTACTCATCGTGCTGCTGCCGCTGGGAAGCACGGAGAGCGAGAAACCGGAGTCGCCAAACCCATCGACGTAGAGGTTGCCGCTGCTATCGTAGGCGTCGAAGAAGTTTTCAGTTTGGCTGGGGTTGTTGTATGCCGTCGGCGTCCCCGTCGCATTGGTATAGACTTCGACGGTGGCGTCGCCGCTGGTGTTGAAGATGTTCGTAACGGCGAGATCGCCGTTTGCCTTATTGACCGCGCACCCGACGGGATCTCCGTTTGGATCGGTCAAGCTCTTGAGCAGCGTGCCGGTGCGCGAGTATTGGAGGATTTGTAACGTTCCGGTGTTCGTGATCCAGATGTTACCAGATTTGTCGTTGCACATGCCCTGCGGCTCGGAGAAGCCGGTGAGGGTTCCCATAAGTGCCATCGCCGGCATGCTGAACATGTAGACGTCATCCGTGCCGTCGTCGGCGATGAAGAGTATTCGAGGCAACCCTGCGGCCTTGGGTGAAACGTGGGACTTCCGAGTATCGCGGTGCACCTTCGGCGCCCTGAGCGACGTGTATGTCCCGCGGTGCAGACTCTGAATGCCCGAGCCGTGCCCGGCCACCGAAGCTGAACTTATGCCAGTCGTGGGCGTCGAAGACTGCGACCCGCCGGTACCGCTGCAGCCGGCGAGCAATGCGACGGCCGCCAGCGTGCCTAACGCATGCTGAGCCGTTCTCGACAATTTCATGGTGAAATGCTCCTTTTTTTCTGAAATGCAATGATGTTGCAGGCGAGCCTAATACGCCTAAACGCTCAAGTTCCCTACAGTACGGGCCGTCTTCCTCAAGAACTCAGTTCTAAGAACTCAGTCAGTTATAGTCCCCGGCGTCGGCCCCTGCTCGAGCTTCGGAACGATCTCGCGCTTGAACCAAACCTGGTCGGATTTCGGTCGTGGCAGCCTGGCTGCTCCGCCGGAGCTGAGCCGGGCCGCGGCGAAACAATGCTGGCCTCCGTGGCGTTCGCGGAGCGAGGAGCGCAAGGATGAACTTGGGACTGGTGGGCTACGCCTTAACGATTGGCGCTACTGCTGCAATGCCTGCCGTCTGCGTCCTTCGACAGGCTCAGGATGACATTCGACAGGCTCNNGATGCCGCAAGGTTGGGAAGGTATTCGCGCTCGTTCTTGCTGCATCGGAGCTCTTTGGATCTGCGCGACTGCAACAATGCTCACTGCCTGCAACGGCGGCGCGACTTCGAGCTCGTTGGGCGCGCGCCCTTATTTGCTCCCCAATTCGGGATCCGGAAGCGGTTCGCCGATCGAGCATATCGTGCTGATCATTCAAGAGAATCGCTCGTTCAATGACCTGTTCGCCACGTTTCCCGGCGCCACCGGAACGACTGTCGGCGAAGAACGCGTAAACGGGCGCACGAAGCAAATCACGCTTTCCGAGAAGCGTCTCAGGGACAAAACGGATCTCGTCCACGCATACACCGGATTCTTGACGGCCTACAACCGCGGAAAGATGAACGGCTTCAATCAGATTCGCCAAGCTGGATCGGGTTCGCTCGAAGGTCGGGAGCCGTACCAGTACGTCATGCCGTCCGATGTCGTTCCTTATTGGACGCTCGCCTCAACGTACGCGCTCGCCGACGCGATGTTCGCGACCCAGGGAAGCGAGAGCTTCCCGGCCCATCAAGATCTCATTCGCGGGGGCACGGCAATTGATTCGACCGAGAGCCTGATCGACGATATTCCGCTTGTCGGCGAAAGCTGGGGCTGCGACTCGCCGTACGGAAGCAAGACGTCGCTCATCACAACCGAGCTTGAGTTAAGACCGCACCTCGGGCCATTCCCGTGCACTGATGATTTCCCGTACTCCGGAAGCCAGTACTCGACGCTGCGAGACCTGTTTGATGGTGCGTCGCCGGCTATCACGTGGAAATACTACACCCCGGCGCTCGGCGATCGGGGCGGGATTTGGAGCGCGTTCGACGTTATCTATCCCGTTCGCTACGGCCCGGAATGGACGGCAAACGTTATCTCGCCGGAAACGACCATCCTGACGGACATTTCGAGTGGCGACTTGGCGCAGATGTCCTGGGTCGTTCCGGACAACCGGAATTCCGACCATCCCGGCAGCGGCACCGACACCGGACCGTCGTGGGTGGCCAGCATCGTTAACGCGATCGGCGAAAGCCAATATTGGAATTCGACGGCAATCATTGTCGTGTGGGACGATTGGGGCGGTTTCTACGATCCCGTCGTGCCGCTTTGTACGTCCGGATCACCGTGCCGCGACAATCAGGGCGGCCCGGGCTTTCGCGTGCCGATGATCGTGATCTCGCCGTACGCACCATTGAACCAATCGAGTCAGCCCGGCTATATCTCCAACGAGGTCTACTCGTTCGGCAGCATCATCCGTTTCGTCGAGGACACGTTCGACCTCGGACGGCTCGGAACGACCGACGAGACGACCAACAGCATTGGGCCGGAAAACGGCAGCCAAGGCGGCGACATGTTCAACTTCAATCAGTCACCACGTCGGTTCCAAACGATCGGCTCGACGTATTCGCGCTCGTTCTTTCTGCATCAGAAACCTTCGAATAGACCCGTGGACGGCGAATAGCGGACCGGGACGGCGGATTCCCCTCCGCTGCCGCCCTAAAGCTCGGTGGGACTGAGCACCGGTGAGCCGAAACGTTGCTAAGCGCCGTGGCGTTCGCGGAGCGAGGAGCGAGGAAGATGAAAAGCTTGGATTTCGGCTGCTGGGCGTTAACCGGTTGCCTGGCTGTTGCGATACTCGCAGGTTGCGGCGCCGTTCCCCTGAGCCCGTCGAAGGGCCAGGATGACATGCCGCCGCCGATCGGCGCGCCGGGCCCGATGACGCAGAGCTCGGCGACCGCAGCGCACGCCGATCGCGGTGCGTCGTGGATGCTGCCGGAAGCCAAGAATGAGGATTTAATCTACGCTGACTCGTCCAGCGGCGCGGACACATACGTTTTCTCTTCACCGAGCGGCAAGCTAGTCGGAACGATTGTAGGCGGCGCGCAGGTTCAAGGCTCGCTGTGCGCCGACGCGCACGGGCACATCTTCGTCACTGGGCTTCAAAACGAAGGCTCCGGGTTGGGCTTGATATACGAATACGCGCACGGCAAGACAGAGCCGGTTCGAGTGCTGCAGGAACCGGGCGTTATCCCTGACGGTTGCGCTTCAGACCCGACAACCGGAGACCTCGCGGTGTCGGCCTGGAATTGGGCCAGCGGCGTCAGCGGTGTGAACATTTACCGAAAGGCTCGTGGCGTGCCGAGTTATTACGAGGATGATGAGATCATCGACTACGCTTTCTGTGGATACGACGATAAAGGAAGCCTTTTCATCAATGGACAGGGATCCGGTTCCGCGATGTACTTCGCGGAGCTTCCCAAAGGAAGCAGCAGCTTCACGAACCTCCGGTTTAGTAAGTACGTCGATTTTTTCGACATGGGGCAGATTCAATGGGACGGGAGTCATATCACGGTTGAGGATTTTTCAACGCACGCGATCTATCGAGTGCGGGTTTCAGGCTCGAATGCAAACGTGGCGGGCATCACGCGGCTCAAGAAGTGGGACGCGTCGCAGCTCGGGCTTTCGTGGATAGCTGGCGACACGGTTCTGGTGCCTACGGGAGTTCAAGATTCGGAGATCGGTCTCTGGAAGTACCCGGGCCGAGGCGAGCCTACGAGGACAATAGGCACGCCGGGCAGCGTCTTTAGCGTCGCGTTCAGCCCCACCCAGCGTCGATAACTTGCATGAAGATCCACTTGAATCTTGCCACGACTGATCTCGCTAAGAGCGTGCAGTTTTACTCAACGCTGCTCGACGCAAAGCCCGCGAAGATGCTAAGCGATTACGCGCTGTTCATCACCGAACAGCCCGCGCTTGAGCTTGCGCTTGACTTAGGGAGCTCCGTCGCCCCCGCGACCGATGCGCACTATGGCATCTGTGTGGATTCGATCGGCCTCTCTATCGAACGCCAAGAGACGTGCTGTTACGCGAACCAAACCAAGGTTTGGGCCATCGATCCAGCGGGTAGGCGTTGGGAAATCTACACGGTGCATGAGGATACCGAAGAGCGGGACGCCGATACTACGTGCTGCACGACTACGGCGGAGGAAAGCCGCTCCTGCTGCAGCAGCTGACCGGGCGATGAATGCGTGCTTGGCGATCCGGCAGCATCGGGGGAACGCACCGCGATGACGTTGCTCAGGCGTAGTACTGCCGAAGCCTTCGGCACCGCGTTCCTTTTGGCGGGGGTGGTTGGTTCGGGCATAATGGCGGAACGCCTAAGCGGTGGGAACCATGCGATCGCGCTGCTCGCTAATACCCTCGCAACGGGTGGCGTTCTCATGTGCCTGATTGCGGCGCTTGGACCGATCTCCGGTGCGCATTTCAATCCAGCCGTGTCCTTTGCCGATGCATTGCGCGGCGGCTTACCATGGCGGGAGGTTCCAGCGTACTTCGTAGCACAGCTTTTCGGCTCAATGGTGGGTGTAGCCGCGGCCAACGCAATGTTTGGCCTCCCTCTGTTCTTCCTCTCGCACCACGTACGCACTGGACCTACGCAGTGGCTAGGCGAATTCATTGCAACTTTCGGCCTGTTGCTCGTCATTTGGGGGTGTGTACGCTCTCGCTCTCTCTTCGTTCCTTTTGCCGTCGCCGCATATATCGTCGCCGCGTACTGGTTTACCGCGTCTACATCGTTCGCGAATCCTGCGGTGACCATAGCGCGGTCGTTGTCTGATACTTTCGCCGGTATACGTCCGCAGGACGCTCCCGGATTCATCGTTGCGCAGTTCTTGGGTGCTGCTTGCGCTACGTTAGCATTCGGCTGGCTCGCGCCGATCGACACACACGGCGGTGACCCCGTTTTACTTCCTCATAGCGGAGGCCTCCGCGTAGAGTGAAGCAGGAGGACAGATGAAGCGCGAAGTCCTGTTCGTTTGTGTCGGAAATACAGCGCGCAGTCAGATGGCTGAAGCGTTCCTTAATAGCATGTGCCCAGACGATTTTGCAGCTGAAAGCGCCGGTCTTGATCCGGGCACTCTCAATCCTTTGGCGATTGCGGCCATGCGCGAAGTTGGAATTGACATATCCGCAAATGGAACAAAGTGCGCATTTGATCTTTTTAAAGCTGGCAGACTCTACTCATATGTGATTACGGTCTGCGACGGGGCGAGCGCGGAGCGTTGCCCAATCTTCCCAGGCGCAGCGAGACGTTTGCATTGGAGCTTTGCTGATCCCGCGAGCTTCCAGGGATCGTGGGACGAGCGGCTCTTGCAAACGCGCGTTGTTCGAGACGAGATTCACGCCCAGATATCGACTTGGTGCAAAGAGGCGTGCTCTCACATCCGCTAAGGCTCCGCGCCTCTACCCTCTGCACGGCGTTCGCGATCGCGAGGCCGTTGCGGTTTGCGGCTTGGCGTCAACTCATCTTCACGGCCATCAGCGGCCTGAACTGCGCCACAGGTCAACCGCCTAAAGCCATAGAACCCTTGGGCTTCGATCAGCAAGGCAACCAACCCGAACGATCCCTTGTACCACAGAACTTTAGCCAGCGCTCAACGCGCAAAGGAGGCGATAATGAACAGGAGCTTCGCTTTGGCGCTCTTCGCATGCGTGACGACCCTTCTTGTCGGAACTGCGGCGATCGCACAGGTAGAGTCAACGCCGATTCCGAGGCCAGCAAAGCCCGACTTCAGTTCGATGCAATTCCTGATCGGTACATGGAATTGCGTCGAAACAAACACGCGCCGTGCTACGGGGTACGGGAGCACGTTGACATATACGATGGACTCATCCGGTTATTGGATCAATGAAAAGACTCTCTTACATGCCACATCGTGGGACCGGTATCCGAGCGTCGCCATCGATAAGACCACATACGATGCGGCGAATTCGCGCTGGGTCGATGTCACGACCGACGATGAGGGCAACTACGGCATGTCAACTTCCAGCGGATGGAACGGCAACACAATCGTGTGGCATCCCGTCAGTTTGACGTCGGTTTCGTCGGGCAACGTCGTGAGCGGCGGCAACACCACGGTCACAAAGGTCTCCGGCTCGAAGTACACCTATACCGGCTCGTTCAAGGAGAGCGGTGGCAGGACGGTCACTCTGAAGGGAACGTGCAACAAGTCCTAGTCAGAACCGTCGGGGGCGATTCGTTCCAAGCGAATCGCCTCTGTTTATTTCAGTCTTGTACCCCGCGTCTCTGCCTCGCGCACGGCCTCGCGATCGCCACGGTTCTCGATTAGACGCTTTGCAACGCATTGCAGCTGCGAGCGCCTCGCAGCGCGGAAGCGTAGCTCGCAGCAGCCTCGCAGTTTAGATCGCGGCGCTTAACG
>PKWF01000150.1 GCA_003133185.1 Vulcanimicrobiota bacterium
TTCACGCGAACACGATCCGGCTCTGGCGCGACAAATACGGCGGCATGGAAACCAGCGATTTAGCGAAGCTCAGGCAACTGCAAGACGAGAACCGCCGCAAAGACCGGATCATCGTGCGAATGGCACTGGAGATCGACGCGATGAAAGAGCTGGTCGAAAAAAACGCCTGGGGCCCTTGCGGAAACAAGAAGCCGTGAGGGCGCTCCGCCAACGCGGAATCTCGGCCGAACGCGCCTGCGATTTGATCGGTTACAACCGCAGCAATCTCTACTATCACCGCACGCCGATCGACGACGAGCCAATCGCGACGCGGCTCAAAGCCTTGGCCACCGAACGGCCGCGCTGGGGATGGCGCCGGCTGCTCATCATGGTCCGCCGCGACAAAATCGTCGTCGGTGAGACGCGATTCCGTCGGATCTATCGGGCCCTGGAACTTCAAGTACGGCCACGCCGCAAGCGTAAGGTGAACTACGTTCTCGGCAACTTCATCGAGCCTGTGAGCCGGCCGAATGAGCGATGGTCGATCGACTTCATCCACGATCGCATTGAGAATGGCCGCTCGATCCGCGCCTTGGCCATCGTCGACGACTTTACCCGGGAATGCCTTACGCTGCACATCGACCACTCGCTGGGGAGTACCGACGTTATCCGCGAGTTCGAGCGGATCGCGTTCGNNAAGACGATTCGGTTTGATAACGAGCTAAGGGAACGTGTCAAGGGGTCCAGCACAATAGGGCGGGCGTCGACGTCAGTGCGAGGTCGATCTGCGTGGCGCCTTCGGAGCTTCCGGCAAAGTCCGATTCGCTTACCATGGTGACACAAGGTCTCTACGAGCCTTCAATGAGCTTCAAACAGCGTGTTGGACCAAGCGGGAGATCCGAGCATTATCTACGAGGTCAGGCTTGCCTCAACGGCACGAGCGAAGGGATTCTCCCTCTGGTATCGCCGCTTGAAGGAAGTGGCGATAGTCCGTTTCTGTCTTGATTAAGCCGTAAGCGACGCGTGCCATTTTTGCGGCAACCGCCGTGTAGGCCTTGCGCTTAAGATCGATCTCCGTCGAGCGGATTTTCACGCATGTAGTCATCGTATTTCTTGCGGAATCCGTTGCGGCGTTGTGCAATTGCCGCGACCACACTCGGCGCTTGGATACCAGACGCCCAAGGAGTTCGCAGAAGCCTTCAAAATCAACTCACCCTCACAGTTATCAGCTGCNNCGCACACCGCCATCAGCCCGGCTAAAGCCGACATGAACAAACGAACTCTCATGATTTAAGTTCCTCCTGATACGCCGAAGTACGTAACTCGCCGAGTTATGGCGCTAGGTCCTTGCGAGTTGGATGGCCTTGCCTCGTTCAAAAACTTACGCCGATTCTTCCAGCGCACGTTCGGACGCCGTCAACGTCCACAAGACTGCTTACGTTGTTGACTCGATTCATTTTCTGTACCGTTACGATTGTATCTGCCATAAACGTGCGCACCGATTGGTACGGCTGCGAGGGGCTCATAATGTTAGGTGATGCGCAGACGCCCAACACGGTCATTATTTCATTACGTAAGGCGTTTAGTGAGTCGCCATTCATTCGGGCCGTTGCTACCCGTAGGATCTGCTGTCCCGCGAGTTGGACGCCTTCGACAGCGATGTACTGCTGATCACTACACGGCTGGCTCACCCCTTGACACCCGTTTGGGGTCATAATAACGCAGGTGCTAGCCGTCTCAACAACCGTGCGCGCGTCGCCAACTGTCGGCGGATAATCATTAGCATTTAGCTCGGAAAATGCCTTATTTACATCCTTATAAAGGCCTACCATAGTGCCGGATCCACACCTCAGGTCGATGCTAGCTGCTAGGCTCCCCGGCTGCATCGCAAGGCTGTTTGTAGCGGTCGCGGTGGGGGTACTTTTTGCCTGGGGCACATATTGGTTTTGAGCAGTGACGGGAGTTGATTGCTCACCTTGGTTCGCTTGTTGAGTTGAGTCTGTTCTTTGTGCCGTGAACGATCCGCCATTGGCTACGGTACAGTTATGTGATGCGTAGGTACCCCTTAATTCGGCACCGCCTACGATGACGGTCGCGAGGTACGGACAAACGTTGGAGACTGACGAGAGAAGGTAAAAGGCCGCACTGGTTGGGCCGAGCACCGTACCGCGCACCTCGCCCGAATTGTTGTAGTTTCGATTCACCGAGAATTCTGCGGCCCACGTACCCGCAAGCGTTTTGCCGTCTTGCAATAAAGTAACGGTGAACGCCCCGTTACCTGCCATGGTGTCATAGAGAGAGCCCACGTACGTACCTGCCACATTCGGAAGGCCCGCGTTCTCTTGTGTCGCAGTTCCGCTCGGCCTGTCGCTACCACTCACGTACGAAACTGGTGCATGAGCGTTTTGCAAAAACGGTACCAACATTTGGATGGTAATCGCGAAGTTGTTTTGCAGTGCCCCCGTTTCTCCCGTGTTGACAGCTCTTACAAGACCGTAAACCGCGCCCGAATCAACGTCGAACAGCGGGCTGCCGCTGTTCCCGTGATCGGTTTGCGCGTCGTACTGTAGGAGACCGGCCTCGGCGAGAAGAGAACTGATTGTCCCTTCGTGGAAACTTGGTGATAGGCCGAGACCGGCAAATGCGGCTTCTAGTTGAATGCTTGGGAAGCCCGCGAGCGCGATCCTGGCACCCACCACGGGTAGAGTGGAGCTCAGCTGGAGCGGTCGGCAACCAGAGGGAATGAGCAAGACCGCAGCATCGAGCGGCGATGTCCGGACCACGGACGCGGCTAAAACCTTGTGCGTGTTCGACATCAAAATGACTCGGGGATAAGGGTCGCCCGCGACCACGTGCTGGTTTGTGAGCAAGAGGCCGTTATTGCCCCCAAGATTAGCGATGCAAAATGCCGTGCCGAATCCAAGGTTCCTGCCATGTCCGGCGGCGACGAGCGCCAATGACGGCTCTACCCGAGCATAAGTCGTCGACTCCGTTTCGTCCGCCCGGACCGCTGGCGTTGTGATTAGCGCCGCGATCACTGTCAGCGCGAGAAAAAAAGTATCCCTTGAAGTAACCATCGCCTGCTCCTGCGGGAAGGTCAGTATTTATTGATTTGCGTCGGCCCACGAGCCGCGAGTGCCATTGCTGAGTTATAGTTACTGGCCGCTATCGCGCCCCAAATCATGCATGCTGGCCACGTGAAGAACAGACTGACGCCAAACGTTGTTGCCGCAAGTATGACCGAAAGAATAAGCATAACGACGCCGCCGATGACACTTGAGTAAAAGAGTCCAAGTGGGCCAAAAAAGAACGTTAACGCTAGAGCGAGGCCGACGCTCTTTGGCTGGTAGAGTACGATTGGTGCAACTTGTACTTGTTGAGTAACGTGTACGCTGGAAGGCTGAGAGTATTGCGGCCCTTGCCATGGTTGAGAATGCGCGATCGATTCGATTCCGGCGTTGCTTGGAATGCTCTCGTAGGATTGTGGGATTGGCATGCGTTGTGCGCGCGCTATCGGCGGCTGAGATTGAAGCCCTTGGCGCGCTATCGCTGCTGCTGTTGGTTGCCCGCAAGCCGGACAAAACTGCGCACCATCCGGATTAAGTTTTCCACAGGCTGAACAATACATAAATCCACCTCATAGTTACCAGGCCACGCGTGAGGAAATAATAAGACCTAGGCGTTCTGTTGCCGGATCCATCTTAGCACCCAGGCCGCGATCTCGGAAGCCGTCTAAGCCCAGACCGCCGTAGCCAGCTCGCCGATCCGTGCCCCTCGGCCCTGCTTAGCTAAACTGAGCAGATCCGCTGGCCGATGTAAGAAGCGTGGGGCCCAGCTTTGAGGCCTCGGAGGTTGCGCATGTTTCAACGCTTCGCAATGGCCGCGGCGCTCTTAATCTGCGCCGGACTTTTGCCTGTCCAAGGCGTCGATGCGACGACACATTCATCGCAAGCTACGGTCGTCGCTCAAGCTTCTCTGCCGCCGCTCTTCGACACAGAGAGCGCGGCACAGGCGCATTGCCCGAAGGACGTTGTAGTGTGGCTCAACATTCCAAGTGGCATCTACCATTACAAGGGTGAGCGTTGGTATGGGCTCACGAAGCACGGTGCTTACGCCTGCGAAAAGGAGGCGATTAGGGCTGGTGATCGCGCTAGTGAAAATGGACAGTAACCCAATGTTGGTCCCAAAACATAGCATACTTGCGCTATGGCGAAGCTCGTTTGTCGTAGTCCTAGCGCTTATGGGTTTGATCCCGGCAACGGCCTTGGGGAGCGATCTGTCCAAAACAACGGCGTGGCTGTCGCAGAATCTACCAAGCTTAGCTTTTGCCGACGATGGCATGGAGAATATCACGCATAGCGTGAAATACTCTTTTAAGGGTTGCGATCTTTACGTGAGTGACAGAATGTCCAGCCTGTCGTCAAGCAACTCGTCAGCGGCTCGATTCTATGCGCTGCAGTTTGTTCCGACGCCAGGGACTTCGCTGTATGGTCTTCCAGCGTCCTCTCACCACTTTCAGCCTGATGGCGCGACAACATCCCAGGATTTTGGATTCGAGGTTGATTCGCTAATTGTGTTTAAGAACATCGATGTATCTAGCATTCGCGTTCGCTCTTACGCAATCGACGCAAGTCAGCCCGATACTAGTGCCGAAACGATAATGATGTTTGGAAGCAAGACGGTAAAAACCAGCTCGACAGATTCGGAGTTGGTCGCACGCATTGCCAAAGCTGTCCGCCACGCAGCGATTCTCTGCGGAGCCAAGGCGAGTGGATTTTAGGCACTAAAGCGACTAAAATTTAGCAGCTTATTCCAATGCCGTTTATGAGGCACTAGTAGTCCGCCGCGCACCTTGGAGCCGTGCGAAATACTCGCACCCATAGCCTCGGCGATCACGCGCACCGGCAAGCCTTGCAGCTTCGGCAGTATGTCGCGCCGGAGGTCCACGCCATCGAAAGCTGGCAAAGGGCTACAGTAAATGACATGGGAGCAAAGACAACGTTGAGGCTGGATTTGTAGCGAGACTAAGGAAGTTGCATCAGAGGGCGGGATCTGCTCCGAGCTTCTATGGAGGTCGTAAATGGGAAAATGTAGGCGAAGGCTCTTGGTAATGGTGGCCATCGGCTGCCTTCTCGTGACAGCCGTGGCCCTATCTATCTGGCATCTAAAACAGGTTCGCGCAGCGCAACGAACCTCCGCTGACGCTTTATTCAAGAGGCTCGACACACCCCACAAGCAGATTCAGACTATGGATCGTCAATTCATGATTTACTTCAAAGCCTTGGAACGCGATAACGATGCGGCGGCGAAAGCAATGAATAAACGGCATGACGATTATGATTCCTTGAGTGGCCAGGAAATCCAAGGCCTGGCGCGCACAGAGCTCAAAGACGTGAAGGCACTGCAGGCAACACAGGCTCAAATTGACGATTTGGATCAGCAGGAGTTGGCAATATACGCTGCGCTGTACGGTGAGCAGACCGTGGGGAAACTGCGCACGGACATGGCTGAACGCAACGAGGTTCGTGAAAACGGCTATGACATGTGGTGGCGCGCCGCGCAAAGCATCAACGACAATATCAAGGATTCGATGAATGGCATTGATGCGTCAAACTCTATTGACGAGATTGCGCGAGACTATGATGAGAGCGACAAGGACCTCAATCACGCGGCACAGCTGCAGCTAGCGGTGGATCGGGAAGCCTATGCGATTGACCGCCGCCTCGCCCTTGAATGGCAAAGTGCGAAGCGCATTCTCGTAGCCTTAGGTGGTAGCTAACGTTGAGAGCAGCGATGTTAACCCTAGCCGCCGTTTTGTTGAGCGGGTGTCATGCTGACCTCACCTTCAAGTTGGACTTTCACCGGAACAATACGGTAACGATTACGGCCAGAGAGGTTATTGACGATCAGCTCTATCAGCTAGGACGAAGTCAAGCATCGTCAGGCGACCCCTTCGGCGCCGCAGCAGCAGCACAGAACGGGTGGAACGTAACGCGTTCGACTGACGAGAATGATAACCACGTCGTCATGATGACCAAGGACTTGACAATTGATGATTTCGTAAAGCAGGGGACGAACGCGCTGCCAATCGCCTCGGGCAAGGCGATTGCATTCGACGCCTCAGCGTTTCAACAGGTATCGGGCCTATTCAAAGACACCGCCATTCTGCACACGACCATCCCACCCGTCATGCCAAAGACCAATGCAGATTCATCGAACCCGTGGGCCAGCGCTGGCATTGCAATGGTCGCCTCGATGGTCGGGCTGCACTTAGAAATCAAGACACCCGGAAAAGTTGTGCAAACGAATGGAGAGACAACACCAGACGGGTACACCCGATGGGACTTGAACTTACAGCAGCCTACTGAGATTAACTACACGGTGGAGACATTGAACTACGGCCACATCGCTGTCGCGATTCTCCTCGGCCTTGCGCTCCTCGGCCTCATCGTCGCCTTGCTGCTCCGTGGGCGACGACAATCTCCGGCGATTTGAACCCGTTTAGGCTCCCAAGGCTTCGCGAACACTCTTCCGCAGTGTCGCGATATGTGCCAAAGCGACTAATGCTCGAAAATTGAGCCATCGGCGATTCTGCGGCGATGGAACCTGCAGTTCGCCGCGCCCTGTAGCTAAGCGTTGTGCTTATGCGGAGGCACAGACGGCTGACGCCGCGCCTGGCTCGTCATCGCAGTGGCACACCCCAACCGGCGCTTACGGCGGCGCGGTGGCGACGGGTTAAGTCGTTGGCTACGAGCCCATCATGGTCTTCTGAATCACGGCAGCGATCACGCTGCTCGCTATTTCTTTGAGCATACCTCCTACGCTCCCAGCCGCCTCGGGTCCGGCCTTTTTGAGGAACCATTGGCCGAATGTCGCAGCTTCTTCTGAAGTCGCGCCGTCAACCGCTACGCGTTCGGTAAATGCGAGCAGTTCATCACGCGTTGCTTGGTCGAGCGCGTGAATCTCGGCTTGCATTCGCGCTGTCTTTTCCGCGCGTGCGATTGCCTCTTCACGCCACGGGTAGGGCGTTCCGCAGCCCGGGCAGTGTGAAGGCGTCGCAGCGGAAACCAAGACGCCGGGAAAGTCCCCGGGGATATCGCTTTCGCACTGCTTACATTTGGACATTGTCGGCCTGCCGCACTGCTCGCAACGCGGTGCGCAAAATGAGCCCTCCTCAACAACGCCCGATAATCGATGACCGCCCTGGCATATGAGGGCAGCATAACGCCTATCCCGCTTAGATCTGTACACCGGTTAGCTCGTTCTCCTCGCTGTCAGGTCTCATTGTCTCTTCGGCACTCGGACAAGCCAATACTCGACGCTATTGAGAGTGATCCGCTGCCGACGCCTACTGATCTGCGGCGAGTACATCATCCCGTCGTCGTTGAAATAGAGCAAGAGCCACACGAGAAGACGCGCGCGGTCCTCCGGAGCGAGTCGCTTCACGGACTCCTTGACGATCACAGGATCGGATCGCTCGAACTGAGGCGGCCTCGCCATAACGCGAACAGGTGTTCGGGTGGCTCGCGCCTAAGCCCTGGCACCTACGGGGTTCTTGAAATTCGGCCTCCAGCCGGGTAACCTTTAGCCAAGGTGAGCGCGTCATTTTGGTAAGGGTGCCAGGGGTGACTGGCCAACCTGGAACGAATTGGGAGATAGAAATGCAGTACGAAAAGACAATGGAAGACGTAAAGAGGGCCCTTGATTCAGTCAAACGGACGAGACGCTCGCCGCGCGTGACGGAGAACAGCCCGGGCGTGGTCGCTACTCGCGCCGCTGCGCGCTTAAAAAAGGTGGCCGCCGCCTAGCCAAACTTGCGGAACTGATCAATCGCTAGGGCGCATTGAGACGCAAGCCCTTTGGCGATGTCCTCTGAAGCCGCACTGAAAAGTGTGGCGCTCTTTTTGTCCGCAGTTAACATTCCAATCGATTCGTCCCCGATAAAGACCGGCATGCACAGGACAGCCCGGTACGGCGGCGGGTCCCCCTCTCGCGTATCCTCATATGACGGAACCGAGCGAACGTCAGATACGTTGTACCGGCGGCGTTCCCTAAACGCACGACCCAACATGCCTTCTCCGGGCTCATAGTGCTCCTTCTTAGGCGGCCTCTCATTGCTAAAATAAAAATCTAAGCCACCACTCAAATCTGCTATCCAAAGCATAATACGAACGTCGTCAGACGGCTCGGCGCTCAAAAACTCCTTGGCTTCACCCATGCGATCTTGCAAATAGTCGACTAATAAGTCGGCGCGCTGTTGGTCATTCTTCACCTCGGTCATCATCCTTATGTAGAGTACTGCCGATGTCGACCAATTCTGTGCGAGGTTCGCATAGTTAGCCAATGCCTCTTCGAATTCTTTCGTGCTTTCGCGAACCTCTTCTTTCAGTTCGACGGAAACGCCGCCAACGGTAAATTTGCTAAGACCGGGCAAAATCGCCGCGAGCGGAATTAGAGCGAGCCACGCAATTTCCACTGCGTCGAGGATTGGCCAGTCTTGTTTTAAGTTAGCGTCTACCTTGAAGGGGAACGCATGAAGCGCTGCGCCCAGTAAACCGAAAATGACGAGGAATACTTGCGCGGACGGTATGTAATCTCGCCATGTCGGTTGTCGCTCGTCGTCTTCGTCTAGGTAGGCCATGTCCTGTGCGCAACACTATAACAAAATGGGGACGCCTGCGTAAACCTTGACTTTGGCGCTGGAAGAGCAGCCCCGTCAAGATCGCAAATGTGATGTGACGCGGATGCCGCAGGGCGCTTTCTGTAGCCTAACTGTAGCCGGGAGAGTGCATTTTGGCGCATCTGCATGCATCCATTTTCGTTGTAAATACGAAGAATCCGGCCCATCCTTGCACTACTAAATATGTTTCGTAAACAATAGGTCGCCGGTTCAAGTCCGGCCGTCGGCTAATGTTCGGAAAACCTTATGCGAACAGGTTTTGTTCTTAGTTGACTCCGGGGGAAGCATCGGTTTATATGCCGCTTTTACGGCCTAGTTTACGGCCTATGCTCCTTTAGCGGCTTTCCTAAGCCCGAGATGCCCTTCGATTTGCATGGCGGCTTCGCGCTGCTGGCTGGGCGGTTCATGGCCGTAGCGGTCCATCGTCATTCTCGTGGAACTGTGGCCCAGCGTTTTGCCGCGACGTTTGGGCTAACGCCCGATGCCAGCGCGTGCGCCGTCATCGAGTGTCGCAAACCGTGCGGTGTTAGCCCCTTGATCTTGGCGGTTTTGCAGACGCGGTCGAAGTTGCGCGTCCGAAGATTGCTGCGGCTCGGAAATCCTCCCGTCTTCGTCGGGAAGATATACTTTGAGCCGTGTCCTTCTTGCTCGGCGGCGTCACGCCGTCTCGCAAGCGCGTCGAGCGCGATACGCCCCACGTCGATAACGCGGCGTGAGCTTTTCGTTTTCAGCGGTCCGATGGTTGGAACGCCGCTAACCTCGATCGAGTTACTCAGCGTGGTTAAGGCGATGTTGCAGGCTGAGCGACGGCCCGTTCGGCCCCACCCTTCCCCGCTATCTGGCGTCTGGGCCCGCTGAGAAAGCGTCGAAGCTAACCGGCTCGATGCAGGGCATTGCCAGACTTCGGCTAAGATAGTTGCAAGTAATAATATATAACTGTTTTGGAGGATCCAATGTCAAAAGCCCAGACCCTGCGGGAAATGCGAATAGACAAGCGCCTCACGCAGCAAGACGTCGCCAAGAAGGCCAAAGTCAGCCCCAGCTACTACTCCCAGGTCGAACGCGGTCTCAAGCCGTCGGAGACCGCCGAGATGATGCTCGCCGTGAATCGAATGAAGGGCACGAAGAACCGGACATCTGGAGGCACCGTCAGGGCTGGGCGGGACAAATAGCGCGCTGACATGCGTTTATTAGGTTAGAGCTCTCCCTGCGTTGAAATAGCTACGTTGCGATGTGACAGCGCCGACCGGGCGAGACGGATCAAATAGCGATCCCCGGATGGAATCGCACCAGGCGATGCCGAATCTCTTCTTGCTTGGCTATTCGGGGATCGCATCATGCCAACTCGTCCCGACCAGAGTCAACATCGGGCTGATGGTACACCCGTGGGCGTTGCAGCGTTCGGGGACCTACTCAGAGAATACCGCGTGCGCGCTCAGCTCTCGCAGGAGGCTTTAGCGGATCGAGCCCAGGTCAGCGCCGCCGCGATAGGCGCTCTCGAACGCGGTATCCGTCGCGCGCCCCACCCGAGTACTGTTTCACTGATCGCTAAGGCGTTGGATTTAAGCGAGGAAGATAGCGCCGCGTTGAAGGCGGCACGAAAGAGCAGACAAAGCCACTCGACCAAGACGGATATCTTCGCACATCTCCGCACGCCACGTACGTCGTTTGTCGGTCGCGATGCTGATGTTGCGCGTCTCCTTAAACTCTTTGGTAAGTCCCGATTGGTCACGCTAACGGGTTCTGGCGGCATCGGGAAGACTCGTGTGGCGGTTGAGACACTGAAACGGATTGTGTCGCCCCCTTGGGACGAAGCCTGGCTCATCGATCTCGCCCCACTGATCGACGGCGCGTTGATTGCTGCGAAGATTGCGTCGACGATTCAGCCGCCTCTTACCGATGGTGCTGCTACGATTTCGGCACTCGCGTTGACTCTCGTAAAGAGACGCATGTTGCTGATCCTGGACAACTGCGA
>PKWF01000226.1:0-9162 GCA_003133185.1 Vulcanimicrobiota bacterium
TGGCGCGCTCGTATTACCTCGCCGTCCAGGTATTACGCAAGGTGTACACTCAACCCGAGCAACAGGTGACCTGGGAGTTCATGCATTTGCTCGTCGTGAAGTACGGCAATACATATTTTGGCAAGACCGAGAAGGCCGTCATTGCGCAGGGTTTTACGGAACACTGGTTCGCACTGTCGCAACTCTGCCCCACGCCGCTTCCGCCCGGCGTGCTACCGGAGGCTACGCCGAACGCTACGCCGGAGGCTTCGCCTGAGCCGGGTCATCCCGCCGTCGAACTGATTACGCCGCCGTGCGTCCAAGCATCTCCCGTCCCCGAACAGCCAGATGCTTTGATACCGCTCGGCCCGTCGCCATCGCTCGGCCCCGCGCCAATGCTGAGTCCCTCACCAAACCCACTGCCAACAAAAAGCGCAACGTAAAGTCTAACCCCACCTAGATGGAAGGTCTGCTGTAGTCCAAATCTAGGAGTCGAGGGCCGACGTTTACTATTCGTAATCGAGGCCCTCGGCGACAACGAGTTGGGCTAAATCAGACCTTCCAGCACTAAAGAGAAAGCCTCCGCGGTGAGCGGAGGCTTTCTCTTTGCCGTAGTGGCTTGAGGCTTAGATCTTCAGGCCAATACCAGCGTACGGGCCGCTCTCCGAAAAACCGATCGGTGCGGCATTGAGGTTGTAACCACGATCGCCCTGGAAGCCGCCTTCAAAGAAGAGCGGGAACCCTGGGAACGTGTAGGTGAAGCCGATGTCGTACTTCAGGACATTGTATCCGACCTTGTATGTGCAGCCGATCGTGAGGCTATCGCACGCTTGCGGAGTGGCTGCGTAGTTGCCTTGGACGTCGAAGAAGTAGTAGGCGCTTCCCGTGAACGAGAAGGGCCGATCGAGATCGGGTAGTTTCTGGAGACCGACGCCTGCGCCGTTCTCCGTGGGATAGCCGTAGTTGTTCATGCGTGACATGTACGCGCCTGCGAGATAGATGCGCGGTTTCAGGATTCGAAGACCTAACGCAGCTGTGAAGTCGTAGTCGTGTCCATTAAACGCCGGAACGGGCGATTGACCGAGTCCGCCGATCGTTGTAACGAAGCAGTCGGCCCCACCGCAGGGGTGGTTCCAGTTCCACTGGCGGTAATCGATTGCCACCATCCAGGGAAGGTTCATGACGGGAATCTCGATGGCGCCGTGGAGCCGGTACGAGAAGCCGTTGTTGTTGTTGTCGCTGGATACGCCCGGAACGAATTCATTGTAGACTTTCGGCGAAATGATGTAATCGCCGGCTACGTAGAAGTCGTAGTACGGTTTCTCCGTTGGCGTCGGTGTGGGCGGCGGCGGCGGCGGTGGCGCCGGCGGGGGCGGTGCCGGGGTCGGCGGCGGAGTCGGCGGTATATAACGCACGACGACCAGACGCTTATCGGCAACCCAAAGAACGTACGCGCCCATGCCTTCCGAGATGACTCGGACCGGTACGAGAACGACGCCCTGATACATCATCGGCGGCACGTCCAGCGGACGAGACTCACCGTTGATGATGACCTCCGGCTTGCCGACGGTCACTTTGACCTCGGCCCCGGCTTTGCTGACCGTCACGGTCTTCGTGCTCGCGTCGAATGACACGGTTGCGCCCATTTGCTCGAACATCGAGCGAAGTGGAATTAAGAGCGTTCCGCCCCGCACCAGTGCCGCAAGGACGCGGCCTTGTTTCAGAATATCCGGCTTGGAGTAGACGTGATGGTCGTTATAGAGAATAGGATACTGCCCCGACGGGGGGGAACCGAAGTTCGCCGGCGGAGCAGGGTTCGCGCCCATATCTTGCGCGATCGCGTTGGTTCCAATGTTGCCATGCGATGCGCTAGTCTGGGCTGCGACCGCGTTGAGTCCGAGTCCGGCTACCATTAGCGCGGCCAGGACTCCAGTGCTCAGTCGCTTCAATGTGTCCTCCTAGCTGTTATGAGACCTATGGGATGCCTTTGACCGGCCCTAGGGACGGCTCCGGCGCTCCCCGTTCAACCCTTTTTCGGGAAACGGGCGATTGCCTCCCCTGCACTGAGAGGCCGGGTCCTCTGTAGCTTCGGTCGCTAGGCAAGCTTCTCGCGAAGCTTCGCGAGGAACTTAGCCCTGTCGATGATATAACGCTCGTGCGTGCCCTCTGCGACGGCTTCCTGCTCGTCGAAAACCTGGACGGCAAAGCCGACACGCGGTCCGTCGAGCATTACGACTTCGACCTCCGTTCTGACGATAAAACCGACCGGAACCAACTTACTGTGCTCCAGAGCGATATGCGTGCCGAGGGTGACTTGTCCCGCGCTCAAAATGGGTTCGATGCAATGGATCGCCGCGGTCTCGACCATCTGAACCAGCACCGACGTGGAGAGCACGTCGACGCCCTTGTTGCCGGTTTTTTCGGCCGTCATCCACTCCTCGACGCGGCTTTGGAGACTGTACGAGCGGCCGATGTCGAGTTTCGCGCTCATCCCACCGGGAGATACGCCCTGCAGCCGATTACCTCATGCCGCGGTTCTAGCACAGGGCGGAATAAGGCTTGAATCAAATGGCACCGCTCGCCGTATATGAGACCATGAAGGATCGGGTTGAGAAGCAGATGCTTAGAATGACGCTGTTGACGCTCGCCGTGGCTATGGCCGCACCGGCGCTCGTCGCGTGTGGCAAGAAGCCGCCTCCGGGACCGATGCCGCTGAGCGTCGATGCCGCTGCGGCTACGCGTCAGACCATTGCGACCTATATCACGCTCGACGGACAGATCTCTCCNNGTGAATATCGGCGACATGGTAAGGAGAGGCACACTACTGGCGACGATCGATCCCTCGACCCTGCAGGCTCAGCTCCAGCAAGCGCAGGCACAGGCAGCGCAGGCCTCGGCTTCGGCGCAGGGTGCGGTCGTCGGCTATCCGGTTCAGACGCAGACCAACGCGGCAACGCTGCAAACTGCGAAGGCGTCACTGGAGAACGCCAAGCTGGTCTTCAATCAAAACCAGCAACTGTACAAACAAGGCTACGTCTCCGAAACGCAGCTGCAGCAATCGCAGGCGAACTACATTCAAGCGCAGCAGGCGTATAACAACGCCGTCGTCGGACTGCGCAACGACGTCGTTAGCCTTCAGAGCGTACGTTCGCAACAGGCGCAGGCGGCGGCTGCCGCGGCCCAAGCCCGCCTCTTAGGAACGCAATTGTCGCAAACATACCTCTACGCCCCATACGACGCGGTTGTGGCAAACCGCTTGCTCGATCCCGGCGCGTACGCCTCGCCCTCTCAACCGGTCCTCCAGGTCGCTCGCATCGATCGCGTTTGGATCAACGTCAACGTGCCCGACGACGATCTGCCCTACGTTCGTTCGGGAAGCGTCGTTGCGTTCGAGTCGTCTTCGTTGCCCGGACGCCGCTTTAGCGCTCCGATCGGCACCGTCAATGCGGTGCCGACTTCGGGAACGCTGTCGTACCTGGCTCGACTCGAACTGCAGAATCCCGGTTACGTGCTGCGCGGCGGGATGCTGGTGACCGTAACGGTGACGAAGGAACGAGCCGTCGGGGCCACCGTAGTTCCGCGCGGTGCCGTGGCGCAGACTCCCAGCGGCAACGTCGTCTACGTCGTTTCCGACAACAAGGCCGAAGCGGTCCCCGTTCGCCTGGGAGTCCAGACCGACACGCTCGCGCAAGTGATCGGTCCTCGCGTACAGCCGGGGATGATGGTGATAACGACGCGCCCCGACGCTCTCAAGGATGGCAGCCCGGTCGCCGTTGCCAATGCAACCTCGTCGGCGCCCTCGGGCGCAGGCGCGGTGCACTGACGATGAAGCGAAGCACACTTTCCGCGCGAGCGCTCGGCGCCGCGCTCGTGTTCGGCGGCCTCGTCACCGGGGTCGGCTTGGCACAGAGCGCGCCGGATCAGGGTGACAACCAGGTCGTTCCGGGCATTTCGATGCCCTCGCCGATGCCGCAGCCGACCGTCAGCGGTACCCCGATTCCCTATCCAGCCTATGGAACGCCGGCCCCCGATGTCGAGCAGTTGACGCCGAAGAAAGGCGTCCCGCAATCGATCTCGCTCAGCGACGCCGTCCGGATCGGCGTTGCGCTCTCGCCGGTCTTCGCAAACGACAACGCGCAGTGGGCCGCGATCCACGCGAAGTATACGTCGGAGCTGCAAGCGCTCTACCCAGGCGTCAGCGGAAACGCGTCGGTGGACAAGGAGTTCAGCAGAGGCACGACGAGTTCTGGCGGCGGACCCACGCCGACGAGCGGTCCGAGTACCGGCCCCAGCCCAGCCGCCGTCTTCGGGCTAGCATCTCCGGCGCCGCTGTCGCGCGCAACGGTCGTCAACGAAGCGGCAACCATTACGATTACTCAGCTGATATTTGACGGAGGTCGGACCATCGCCGCGATCCGCTCGGCCAAAGAGGCTGACATCGCGGGGCGCGCCACGTTGCTGCGTGACCTGCAGACACTGGAGATTGACGTCGCCACCGCCTACTACACGGTCCTCGAAGACAATGCTACGGTGACTGCCGACGCGCAACTCGTCCACGAATTCGAGGTCAACGAAGCTTCGGTCGCGGCGCAGATTCGCAACGGTGCGGCGCCACGCTCAGACATCGCCGCCGCGCAGTTTCAGACCGCGCAAGCAAAGGGAAACTTGGTGACGGCTCAAGGCACGGCGATCGGCGCTCAGGCAACCTTCGCAACGACGCTCGGGCTCGATGCCGATGCCATGGTCGTGCCCAAGTCGCTGCGGGCACAACCACCCGTTCCAAATCCGTCATACGCCGCTTCGTTGAAACGAGCACTGATCATGCGCCCCGACTATATTGCGGCGGCATACAACGTGTCATCCGCGCGAGAAAATCTACGCTACGCTAAACTGGCGCGTTTTCCGATCCTTTCGGCCGCAGCTAGCGACGGCATCACTCGTCAGTTCATCGACTGCTTCAGCGAGCCCGGCCTGACGGGGAAACAAGCCGCGGCTGCCTGTCCCGCACCGGGGAGCTTTACAAACGATTCATCGATCGGGTTGCAGTTGAACGTGCCGATCTACGACCAAGGCCAGACGAACTATAACGTTGCCGTCGCGGCTTCGCAGTTGGATCAGGCGGTGGCCAATCTGAACACAACGGTACTCACCATCGAGTCGAACGTTCGCTCGGGGCTGGCGACGCTTGTTTCGGCGCGTGCGTCTTTGGTGCAGGCACGCTCGGAGCTGACGTCGGCACAAGTCTCCCTCGATGCGACACAGGCGCAGTATCGGGTTGGAGCGTCGACGATTCTCAACGTCGTGACCGCCGAGGCGAATCTCACGACAGCGCAGTCCTCGTACATCGCAGCGCTTTACGGCGTTTACACCGCCGAGGAGAACTACTTGTACGCAATGGGCCTCAGCGACGTTCAGCTCTANNCGATCCTTTTGGTGAGATCGCCGCGCGCAGCGGCATCGGCGTGCAGAGCGTTATCGAACGCATCGTTGCCATGCTGCGGGCCGGCACGATTCGGCGCGTTCGCCAAACGTTGCTTTCCACGAGCCTGGCGCGTGGAGCGCTCTGCGCGTGGGAAGTCCCGCCGGAGAAGCTCGATGCCGCTTTCGAGTTTATGTGTGCCGAAGATCCGTTCTCCGGCCACGTCGTTATCAGATCTACGGATTCCGTTTCCGCCGGGAGCAGCTACCGGCTTTGGACGACGCTCAAGGTCCCACAAGGCTTCTCGCTGCGCAAGCACGCAGAATGGCTGAGCCGCCAAGTTGGCGCGCGGCGTTTTGCGATCATGCCGGCCAAAATGCTCTTCGCGCTGGGAGTCGGCCACGTTCGCCGGCGGGGGCTCGAGCCGGGCGCGCGCGCCGGCGAGGTGGCGCGCCCACTCGATACGTCGATCGTCGAGCTCTCCGAGCTGCAATGGAAAGTGCTGGTCGCGCTGAAGCGAGAGTTTGCACCCGAGGAACTCGTGCGCGACCTTTGGGCGGCGCGCGCTCGAGAGGCCGGCGTGGACCTGCATACGTTCACTGAGGTCGCTCGAGAGCTCGAGAAGCGCGGTGTGATCGGCCGGTTCTCGACTTTTCTGGAGCACGTCAAAGCGACTGCCGGCGACGAACGCGTGACTCGGTATAACGCGCTCTTTCACTGGGCCGTGCCGCGGGGCTCGGAGGTTCGCGCCGGTTGCGAGGTCGGGCGCCACTACGTTATCACGCACGCCTATTGGCGGGAGGGCGGCCCCGAGTTTCACGACGTCAACGTCATGGCCGTGGCGCACGGAATGGAGAAGCCGGTCGTGCTCGCCCATAAAGCGGCGATCGACCGGCACTTGCGGGAGGCCGGAGTGGAGTTTGCCTATACAAACGTCTTTTGGGGCGGACGCAGCGAGATCAAACCGTCGGAGATTGCCCCGAGCGCCTACCGCGATTTTTGCGCGCAGCACGGCATCGATGCCGAATCGATGCTTGCGCAGCCCGATGACGAAGTAACGCCGGCATGAAGATCCAGATCGCTTGCGCCGTCGGGGCGCTGGCGATAGCCGTAGCCGGCTGCAGCAAGGTTTCAAACGGTGGCGGTGGCGCGAGCGGAGGCGCTAATCCGTGGACCGAGCCGGGAGTGCTGCGGTGGTCGGAGTTCTCCGACCCCAAGAGCCTCAACCCGGTGCTCAACGCCGGCTCGCCGACGCTCGATCTTTCGATGTTCATTTTCTCTTGGACGGTGCGCTACGACCAAAACGGGCGCCCGGTGCCCGACGCGCTGCGCGAAATTCCGACGATCCAAAATGGCGACGTCAGCAAAGACGGGTTAACCCTGAAGTACAAGCTGCGGAAAAACATCGCGTGGCAAGACGGCGTCGCGCTGACCTGCACCGATCTGAAGTTCACGTGGCAAGTGGTCATGAATACCCACAACAACGTCGTGACGACGGACGGCTTCAAAGATATCGGCAGCATCGACTGCTCCGATCCGAAAGTGGCCGTCATCCACATGAAGAAGCTCTACGCGCCGTTCCTTCAGCAGTTATGGAGCGTCAACGGCAACGCGCCGATTCTTCCGGCACACTTGCTCGCGAAGTATAACGACGACAAAGGCTCGTTCAATACCGCTCCGTACAATGCGCTGCCGGTCGGCAGTGGTCCGTTCAAGGTGATGGCCTGGGATCGCGCGCAGGACGTGCGGATGGTTGCCAATCCGAATTTCTATCTCGGCAAGCCGAAGCTCAACGAGGTGATCTATAAGATTCTGCCCGACGAAAATACGGTGGTAACGCAGCTTCAGACGCACGAGTTGGATATGCTTGCCCTGGGCAGCGGTCTGAAATGGCCCGAGTATGCGGCACTCGCCGCCGACCCGCGCAATGGCCTGAAGGCCATTCGCGTCGACGCTTTCGCCTTTTCGCACATCGATTTCAATCTCAGGCATCCGATCGTCGACGACGTGCAGGTGCGTCGCGCTCTCGCGTACGCGACGGACAAGAACGAGATCATCGGTAAGGTGCTGCATGGTTCGGCGATTCCCGCCGACACCGATCAGCAGCCTCACTACTCCTGGGCCTACACGACCGACGTCGCGCACTATCCCTTCGATCCGGCCAAGGCCGCCGCGCTCTTGGACGCGGACGGATGGAAAACGGGGCTGGACGGGATTCGCGTAAAGAACGGGACCAGGCTTGAGTTTACGATCAGTACGCAGACCGAGTCTACCTATGGAAAGGCAGTGGAAACCGTTCTCCAGCGTCAGTGGCGGGAGGCCGGAGCGCAAGCCGACGTCAAGAACTATCCGACGAGCGAGTTTTTCGACAATTCAGCGAACGGCATTTTGCAGGGTGGTCACTACGACGTCGCGATATTTGCCTGGTTGGCGGCGGCCGATCCCGACGATAGCGCGATCTACTCGGCGGATAACTTCGCCCCGCACGGCCAGAATGCGCTGTTTTGGAACAATCGCGTGGCGACCNNGTCCAGCAGCAATTGACGCTCGACGTCCCGACCCGCATCCTTTATTTCAATCGCATTCCCTACGTGTATAATACCGACCTGAAGGGCTTCGAGCCGTCCCCCGTCATCTCGGCGTTTTGGGATCCCTGGAACTACTCGATCTAAGGAGCGTGAGGCTATGTTGAGGATTTCTCGCTATGCGGCCGCCCTCGCGGCGGGACTCTTACTCTGCTCGTGTACCAAGGCGGGGCAGAGCGTTGCCACGCATGATCTGCGTATCGCGGACGGAACCGGCGACATTCCTACGCTGAACCCGCACCTCTTCACCGAAGCGCCGATCGGCTACATCGCGCAGATGACGCAAGCCTATCTGGTGAAGTACGACGCGCAGAACCAGCCGTATCCCGAACTGCTGACCTCCGTTCCTACGCAGGCCAACGGCGGCATCAGCAAAGACGGGGATACCATTACCTGGCATCTCCGCAAGGGAGTGCGTTGGTCGGACGGCGCGCCGTTCACGGCCGACGATCTCGTCTTCTCCACGAAAGTCGTGCTGAATCCGGCGAATAACGAAGTCGGGCGGGACGGTTGGAACCTCATCACCAAGATGGACGAACCCGACAAGTATACCGTCGTCTATCACTTGCGGCATCCCTACGCCTCATACGAGCCGACGTTTTTCGGCAGTGCCGGCGCGAATCCGACGGTGCTGCCCAAGCATCTCTTGGACGGCCTCCCGAACATCAACCACGCACCGTATAATGCCAAACCCGTTGGAATCGGTCCGTTTCGCATCGTCGACTGGCGGCGTGGTGAAGGCGTCGATCTGGAGCCGAATCCCTACTACTTCCGCGGCATGCCGAAACTCAAGCGGGTAACGTACAGATTTATCCCATCGCGCGACACGCTCGTGACGTCCATGCAGACCGGCGACGTGGACCTGTGGCCACAGGCGCCCGCATCCTTCATCACGCGGCTCCTCGGGCTTTCCAACTTCACCACCGACGTCATAATTGTGCCGTGGTACTCGCACCTCGACTTTAACGTTACCCGGCCGCTGGTTAGCGACGTACGCGTTCGTCAGGCCATCCGCTACGCGATCGACCGCCCCACGCTGGTCGCAAAGGTCGTGCGCGGCTACGGAGTCATCCAAGAGAGCACGGTATCGCCGAACGTCCCGATCGCGCCGAACATTCCGTTCGTCTCCTACGATCCCGCTAAGGCAAGGCAGCTTTTGGACTCAGCGGGCTGGCGCGT
>PKWF01000226.1:9194-13221 GCA_003133185.1 Vulcanimicrobiota bacterium
TCCCCGGCCATGTTCTTTGCGGCCTATCAAGATAACGGCATCGTGTATGGCGGCAAATGGGATATGACGATGTTCTCCTGGCAAACCGATCCGATTGGTGAAATTTCAAACATTTGGGAATGCGACCAAATCCCGCCCAACGGTCAAGACGTTACGCGTTTTTGTAACAAGCAGCTCGATACGCTCTTAGAGCAGTTTAAGCTCACGTACGATACCGACGCGCATCGCAAGATCCTCGAGCAAGAAGAGAAGATCATTTCCGCCAACGTACCGAGCATCGTGCTGTACGTTTGGAAAGCCGGAAACTCGTATAACAAGAATATCACTGGCTGGAAGCCGGGTGCGTGGACGCCGTTCGACGATATGGGAAATGTCGATATATAGCAGCGGCGAGGAGCGCGCAGCCTAGCAACGGGAGCGCGCGCAGGAAGGACCACGCAGGCGCGACGGCCAGCAGACCGCCGGCGCGTTGTTCGGCCAACCAAACCTCGGCAATGCTAGCGTTTGAACTCGCGTGAAAATTGCTCAGCGAATCGGGCCAGACCGGTGCGGGATGGTGTGCGGCAAGCAGCGCCGCTCCCGCAAAGAGCGCCGCGACGGGCAACGCCACGCGCCACGCGATGCGCGCCTCGACGGCGTCGCCGAGCGCGATGAATGCGGCTAACGCGGCGATTGCGAGCAGCGCGCTTTGAGCGATGCCGGTCGGCCGTTGCGCCAAACCGAGCCAATCGACCGAGACCAGCAGCGCGCCGGCTAGCGCGAGCGTCCGCGCCGTCGCGTGCGTGCGCAACGCGCACCAGAGGGCCGCGGGATAGGCGATCAGGAGGTCGTGCTCGTGCAAGAATATGGCAACGAACGGCACGAGCGCCGACCAGGCTGCAAATCGAGCAAATACTTCGCGCACGCGCAACGCGAGAAACAGCGCAGCGGCCACCCCGAGGATTGCCGCGACGGCTGCGATCAGCTGCGCGTTACGCGGCGTCGCGCCAAAACCGTAGGCGATCGCGGCCGGGGCGAACTGAATCGTCACGAATCGCTCGGCCGCGCCGTGAGCGGCCGCGGCCACGGCGTAGGCAATGGGCCAACGCGAACCTGCGGCTACGACTCCGAGCGCGTAAATAACGGCGGCTGCGGTCGCGATTGACAGTATCGCGCGCTTGCGGTCGAACTGCGACGCTAGCCCGAGCGCGACGTTGGGCGCGGCAAACGCGAGGGTCGCAGCGGCCGCGGCCATCGGGACGGAACGATCGGCGAGCACGACGAGGAGCGTCGTTCCGAGGAATGCCGGCAACGCGAGCTGTCCGAGGGCGAGATCGCTCGTGATCGGCCCAAAGGCAATCGCCAGCGCCAGTGCGGCACAGAGAACGAANNCGCGCGAAGAGGCTCCAGAGCAGCAGGGCCGGCGGCGGATTGATGAACGGCAAGAGCTCGTCGTGTCGTGCATCGACGCCGGGGACGCCCCGCTCGGACTGCCAGATTTCTTTAGAGTAAGGATCGGCGTGGGCATTCCAAGCCGATCCCGCCGACCAATACGCCTCGAAGTCGCGCACGGGCGGNNAGCGCGAGCGGCCACGCGCGATTCACCAGCCGAAGGCGCTTGTGGAGCCGGGGGTCGCGATCGCGTGCGATTGCGACATGACGAGGAGCAGCCCCAGCAGCGTTGCGAGATACCAGACGCTCACGCGGCCTCGCGCGGCGAACGTCATGTTTGCGGCTCGCGGATCCACGTGCCCCCGCCACGCGGCGATAATCGAGGGCAGCCCGAGCACGCCGATGATCACAATGAAGAGCAGTGGGATGTGCCAGAAAATTGCAAAGCCGATGAAGAGAACGAAACCGGCGATCCAGAGCGGCGGCCATATGGCGCCGATGATTCTGCCGCCGTCGAACGGGGGCACCGGAAGCATGTTGAAGAGGTTTAAGAACGCCGACAGATCCGCGCACGCGAACCAGAAGCGATCCTGCGTTACGTCACCGATGGCATAGCACACCGCGGCGAGCCCGAGGCCGGTTAACGGTCCCGCCAGCGCGATGTAGGCATCCTGCTCGAGATCGTCGGGCGCGGCGCCCGCCGTAAACGCGCCCAACAACGGGACGAAGGCCGGCAGGCGCGCCGGCAGGCCGTACGCGCGAAACGCGAAGTAGTGCCCGAGCTCGTGCGCGAGCAAGAGCAGCATCACGACGACCGCGAGCTTCCAACCGAAGATCACGACGTAGATCCAGAGCGAGAGCAGAAAGCTCCAGCTGACACCAAAGAGTTTGGCGCCGATCAACAAGAGAAACTTGAACTTGACGAGGAATGCGACGGCGGCCGCGAGGATCGCACCGATCCCTC
Organism: Vulcanimicrobiota bacterium; assembly: GCA_003133185.1. GTDB lineage: Bacteria > Vulcanimicrobiota > Vulcanimicrobiia > Vulcanimicrobiales > Vulcanimicrobiaceae > Cybelea > Cybelea tyrphae. The sequence goes on from PKWF01000226.1 coordinate 11,530, forward strand.
GGTTACGCCGCTGGACCGGTTTAGGAGCTTCGCGCTGCTCTCCGGACGACGGCGGCGCGGCGGGGGGCGGGAGGTAATCCACGCAGTGGTCTTCAACCGCGACTCGTGCCGGTCATCGTAATCCTTGGCGGGGGCTTTGCCGGAATGGCCGTGGCCCGCCGGCTCGAGCGGCGTCTGCGCCCGGACGAAGCCGAGATCGTCGTGCTTAGCCGCGACAACTACACGCTCTTCACGCCGATGCTGCCCGAGGTGACATCCGGCGAGCTCGAAGTCCGTCACGTCGTCACCCCGATCCGCGAGCAGCTGCGGCGCAGCCGCTTCGTTCTGGCCGACGTCGACGAAATCGACGTCGGAGCGCGCACGGTGAAGTACCATCACGTTCTCACCGGCACGAGCGTGGCCCAGCCCTTCGATCACCTCGTCCTGGCGCTCGGAGCCTCGACTTCGACTTTCGGTCTGCCCGGCGTCGCAGAGAACACCTGGGCGCTCAAGACGCTCGACGACGCCGATGCGCTGCGCAATCATTTGGTTTGGCTCTTGGAACTAGCCGACACGATTGGCGATGACGCGCGTCGCAAGCGCCTCCTGACCCTCGTCGTCGTCGGCGGCGGTTTTACGGGCGTAGAAACGGCGGGTGAGATCGTGGAGCTTTTTCGAAGCGTGTTGCGCTTCTACAAGCGCTTGCGGCCGAAGCAAGTCAAGATGCTTTTGGTCGAAGCGGGACCCACTTTGCTCGCCGGCCTTCCTGCGAAGATGGGCGAGTATTCGCGCCGCGTCCTCGAGCGCCGCGGCGTTGACGTGATCACGGGCGATGGCGTTACGGNNTGGAGCGCCGGCGTGCAACCCTCTCGGACGGTTGCGAGAGCCGCTCTGCCGAAAACGAAACGCGGTGCCGTCGAGACGCAGAGCGACATGCATGTCGCCGGGATCGCCGGAGTCTGGGCGCTCGGGGACTGCGCGTCGATTCCGGACGGAGAGGGCGGCGTCTATCCCGCGACGGCGCAACACGCGATTCGTGAAGGGCCCTGCCTAGCCGACAATATCGCAGCCGTACTGCGCGGCAAACCGACGAAGCCGTTTCGGTACAGCTCGCTCGGGATGATGGCCGCATTGGGGGGGCGCAAGGCCGTCGCGCAGCTTCCGGGCAACTACGTCATCACCGGCTTCATCGCGTGGTTTCTTTGGCGCACGTATTATTTGTTGCGGCTGCCGGGCCTGGACCGCAAACTTCGCGTCGCCTTCGACTGGACACTCGACTTGCTTTTCCCACGGGATACGGCCGAACTGCGCCTCGGCGAGCGCGAACCTGAAGCGAGGCACGAAGAGATGGTCTCGCGCTCGTAGAAGGCCCAAAGATGCTCCGCGAGCCGATCGAACGCCTCATTCGGGACCCAAAAGAGTTCACGCGCGACGTCAAATTCCCCGATCCCGCGGAGATTCGCGTTTATGACGAGACGCTGCGCGACGGCGAACAGATGCCGGGCGTTTGCTACACGCCGGGCCAGAAGCTGGAGATCGCCAAAGAGCTGGCGGCCATTGGCGTGCACGTCATGAGCGTGGGCTTTCCGGCAGCATCGGCGGGCGATCGCCGCACGCTGCAGCTCGTCATGGAGGCCAAGCGACGCGGCGAGTTGGGCGACGTCGAGATCGTCGTGATGTGCCGCAGCAACCGGAGCGACATCGACGTTACGG
>PKWF01000189.1 GCA_003133185.1 Vulcanimicrobiota bacterium
ATAGCCGATCATCGCGAGGCTGCCGCCGGCGATGGTATCGAGCACTCGCGTGGCGATCGTCGTCGTTCCCGGAAGGCCGCGCATGCTGAGCACCAGCACCACGAACGACGTGATGGCTACCGTGAAGAGCGCGTAGTTCGGGCTGAAGGTGAGGTAAGCGGCCGCTGCCGCTACTATAACTCCGGCCACTTGCGGACCCTCGTGTCCTCGCACTAACCTTAGCACCAACGTCGCGACGACTGCGCCGACCAAGGTTCCGGCGATGCGGCCGAAACCGCGGACGAACGTCGTTTGAAAATCCGGGCGCAGTACGATTGCGGCGGTCATAGGAATCCAATAGCCGCGGTCGGCCTCGAAGTGCCGTCCGAGGAGCATCGCGATGCTCATCACCAGCGCGGAGCGCAGGGAGTCGGGGCTGCGCCATTCGATGTGATTTTCAACATATGGTCCCGGCCGAGGCTTCGAGAGCAGCCGCAGATTTGGAAGGCGCCCGCTCGAGAGCATCGATGCCGCCAGCATGGCGTCGTGCAGGTTAACCCCCAGATCGCCGGAGATCTCCGGCAGCTCGACCGATTCGGGCTTTAGAGTGCCGCGCAAGACGCCGGTGATGGCGTCGAGCAGGTCGCCGACGCCCCTGGGAACCTCGCGCGTTGTTGCGAGCGCGCCCAGACGCTTGCGAATGACCTCCGAATCTTCGAGGAGACGATCGAGGCGGGCGCGTTCTGCGGCGCGCGCAAACGGCTGCGGATCGGCCAAGACTTGTCTTGCGGTTGCAAACGGCGTGATCGGCGGCATCGCGGGCGAACCGCCGGCGATGCCGCGCGCATATTCTGCGAGGTTTTGATAAACCTCCGCCAGTGCGCAACGTTCGGCGGTCAGCCGTTCCGTCGGCGACGCGAGCAGAACGAGAGTTGCTTGAATGAGACCGCCGCTCAGCACGAGCGCCGACTGGAGCAGCGCGGCCGCCGGCGCCAACGGTTGGCTCGAGAAGAGCACGAAGGCGACCAATGAGTTGAGCGCGACCGTCGCCGCGGCTGGGCCAAGTTGGCCGATCGTTCCGCACGCATAGCCGGCGACCGCCGTCGCCGCGATGAGTCCTATGGTGGAGTGCGCCGCTAACGCGCCGATGAAGCTGGTCGCTGCCATGCCGAAAGCAGCGCTCAGGATAGCGAGCAGGCGCGTGCGATAGATTCCTTGCAGCGAGGTGAATCCGGTGATGAAGGCGCCGATCGCCGCGGCCACGCCGAGCGCGGGCTTCCCGAGCATCACCGCAATTACGAGCGGGATCGCGACGCCGACCGTGCAGCGTAGCGCGTAGCCCGGCTCGAGCGCCGAACGATCGAAGGTGCCGACGGTCGCCGCGAGCTCGCGCAGCCAGGTCAGCATGGAGCTCTAGAGTTGTATGTCGGTAGGCGGCGCGTAGGGATCGGGGTAGCAGTAGTTCGAGTTATCGCAGCGTTTGCCGTCGTATGCAGCTTTGACGTCGATCTGCGGGATATGCGTTGCGTACGCCTTGTTGATCGTGTCGATGAACTCGGAGGCGATCAGGGCGTAGCCGGTGTTCGACGGATGCAACCCATCGAAGCTCAGCAGTCCGTACAAGTATCCCAGCGTGCAGCAAATCCCCGGGTTGATGGATGCCGCCAACTTGAAATATGGATCCGAGGGATTCCCGCTCGCAAGCCCGTGGAAGATCGCCTGAATGTTAACGAGCGGAACGTGCGAGGCTGCGGCGGCATCGTCGATTCCCTGATTGATCGCGTCGTTGAGCGCTTGAATCTTCCCAGCAAACTCCGGCGTTATGTAATAGTTGCCCAAACCGCTACCGGGCACAGCCTTGCAGTGCGGTTCGGGCACAGGGCAGTCGAGATTGGGGTAGCTATTATGATTCGCATAAGCGTACGTAACGATTTCGGTGGCGCCTTGAAGCGTTAGATAACCGCAAGGCTTCGTTACCGAAGCCGGCACGCACCCGTTCGGGGTCGAGAGATGATACTCGTTTGCAAATCCCGTGACGACCGGCTTGGTTATAGCGGAATCGCCGAGATTTAAAAGGCACCACGCATACGTCTCTAGTGGACATTCTTTGAAGCTCTTTGGATTGGTGACGCGCTGAAAATAACCAACCTCGAGAATGTTCGGCAGATTTGCCACAACGACGCGAGCACCGGCATGCTGCAGCGTGGAGATTGTCGCCCGTAAGTCCTCCTCGGCTTGCGCGGCGTTGCGATCGCCGCCGACAAAGCGTCCGCCGCTTCCCATATACTTGAGGACGTCGTTTGCGCCAAGCCAGACCGTAGCCAACGTTGGATGACGCGATGCCGCGGCGTTGACCTCGGTAAGATTCGGTCCAAGTTTTGTGAAGTTTCCGAGCACGGGCCAAAACGTGGCGCTCTCATCCGAGACGACCATGCTGAGAAGCCCAGGCACGCCGGGGATAAATTTACACGTGTCGGTCTGCGGCTCGTGGAGCACGTTGGCTTCGTGGAGCGTCAGACCGGGAATGCCGACATTTCGAATTTCGGTCGAGTCCGGATCCATGCGGACCCGCGAGACGCCTTTTAAATGGTAACTGGCTTCGTTGAAACCATTATTGTCCGTGCAGATGTCGCCGGACTTCTGTTCCTGAATTGGGAACAAATCCGGGTTCCAAGGTATGATTTGGTTGTTCAGCCCCGGCGACTTAATCAGCGGCAGTGGGCTCGTGGTCGGATCGTACATTTTGGAAATCGCCGCATTGAGCGGCTCTCCCGATGCTTGCTCGTAGAGGTCCGCCCACCAGCCGTTCTCCTGGCCTTGGTAAACGGGATAGTCGGTGCTGTCGATGTCGGCGCGAACGCCGGTCGCTCCCAGGAATCCATTGGACTGATAGCCTGCCGTCAAGCTGTCGCCGACGCCGACGATGTTCGAAAGAATCGACGTCTGCGGCTGCGCGTGCGCCGCGCGCAGCGGAAGCACCGGGCTCGAGGTTCCGGCCCCTCCGCCGCAGGCCGCAAGCGCCGCGGTCGCGAGCAACGTAACGAGAATCTGAGCGTACGAGTTTTTCATGGTGTAGCCTCTGGCACTCATAGTGGAAAGACGTTAGGTGAGCCGACCCCGAACTCCAGCTGCAGTTGCGTCGCCTTTAAAC
>PKWF01000210.1 GCA_003133185.1 Vulcanimicrobiota bacterium
AAACAACAGCTTACCGAGACGGAGCTGTCACGACTCTTTGCCGAAGGCGCGGCCTTAAGTGAAGAAGAGGCGATCGTTCGCGCGACCGCCCTCCTGAGCCAGAGTGATGTCGAAGGATGAAGCTAGCAGCCCATCACGCCGCCGCCTTCGCGCCGCACGCTGTGTTGTCTACCGCTGCTGTAGTAACACTGCTGCGTTAGCGTGAAGGTGCCGGTTTGGCCCGAGCATCCGTTTACGGCTTTATAGCTTCCGGTGAGCTCGTTGCTCGACGAGCTGTACGAGGCGGAGTAGTAAAACTCNNACGGCCGCCGGCTGCGATCGTCGGGTTATCATAGTTCGCGCTTCCGAACGTGAAGACGAAATAGCCGCCGAGACCGCCGCCCGCGCCAACGAAGTTAGCGATGGCAGTACCCGATCCCAGAACGCTATCGCTGACCGATCCGGAGTACTGGCCGGTGAGGTTTTGGCCGTTGCCGTGCTGCCAAGCCGGAGTTTGTAGCGCGGGCGCTGGGCCGGCGCTCAAAGCGATGAGACCAAATGCAAAGAGTGCTGCGATACAGCGGGGCAAATATTTCACTAGAGGCTCCTCTTACAAAGTAAAGTGCGGCTCCCGCGCCTTTGGGAGTCTTACGCCCTTGCTTGCCTGGCGCCTCTTTACCGCGGTGGCCCCAGACCGGAGCAGCCGTGCGATATCGAGAAGGCGCTCTTTCGGCTTGACAACAGGAGTTAGCTCATGGAACCAATCGATCGACGCGGCTTTCTTTTCGCTGCCGGTGCGGCCACAGTGTCGCTGAGCACGGCGGCGCCGGCTTCGCCGCAGACGCGCAACAACGGTGCGGTCTTTTTGTCCACGTGGGATTTCGGCGTCGACGCCAATCGGCGTGCCGGCGAGATCTTTGCGGGCGGTGGATCGCTGCTCGATGCAGTCGAAAAAGGCATCAACCTCGTCGAGGACGATCCCAACGTGACCAGCGTTGGATACGGCGGTTTGCCGAACGCCGAGGGCGAGGTCGAGCTCGACGCGGGCATCATGGACGGCACGACGCATCGCGCCGGGTCGGTCTGCAACCTCCACAAGATCAAGAACCCGATTTCGGTTGCGCGGCTCGTCATGCAGAAGACGCGCCACACCACGATGGCGGGCGACGGTGCGTTGCGCTTTGCAATCGAGATGGGCTTCGCGCCGCAGCAACTGCTTACGCCCAAAAGCCTGGAAGAGTGGCTGCGTTGGAGGAACACGCCGAAGCACGAGACGTTTTGGATCGACGCTCGCAATCACGATACGATCGGCATGCTCGGCGTTGACGGCCGGGGCGGGGTCGTCGCCGAAGTGCTCCACCAGCGGCCTGGCGTGGAAGATCCCCGGGCGCGTAGCCGATTCTCCGCTTGTCGGCTGCGGTTACTACGCCGACGTTGCCGGCGCCGCCGCCGCGACCGGCAACGGGGACGTGATGGCGAACTACTGCACGTCGGTCTTCATCGTGCGGCGCATGGCGCAGGGCGCGCATCCGCAAGAAGCGTGCGACGATCTCATGCACCTAATGGCGAGGACCGCGCCGAACCTGCGCGAGGAGATGTATTGTGTTATTGCGATGAGCCTTCACGGTGAGATCGGCACCGCCTCGATGAACTCCAAACAGCCGCTGCAGTACGCACTCTGGAGGAACGAGGCCGGGACGCTTCATACCGCACCGGCATTTCTGGGATGAGCCCGCCGGCGTGAGCACCCGCATCATCTCTTTTGCGAGGCTTTGGCAATTTGGCAACGAACCGAGGCTTCTCTTGCCCTACTTCGTGAGGAGGTAGCCGGGGTGATAGTCGCAATCCTCCTCTTGGGATTTCTTGCCGGATTGCGTACGTTTACAGCTCCGGCCGTCTTGTGGCTCATACGGCGCGATACGCCTTTGGCATACGCCTTAGGCGTACTCGCGCTAGTCGAATACGTCGGCGACCTTTACCCTAAAGCTCCTGCGCGAACGCGTCCGGTCGGCTTGATCGCCCGGGCGTGCAGCGGAGCCTTTTGCGGCTGGACGGTGGCATCGCTGAGCAATGCGCCCGTCGCGGGCGCGGTGCTGGCCGGTGCGGCCGCCGCCATTATCGGGGCTTACGTCGGACTGGCTATCCGGTCGCGGGCCATTACACTGATCGGGCGCGTACCTGCGGGGCTGCTGGAAGACGTCATCACCGCCGCGGCGTCGGTGGCCGTTGTGGCGTACGTCTAGGCGGACCTCCCCGTTGCGGCGAAGGTTCGCCATTGTTTTCGCTCATTATCGGTTTCAGGAAAGGGGCTGTGAATGCCGCGTTGCGGGTTTTTTTGTAGAGGATTGCTCCTGACTTTACTGCTTGCTGCATGCTCCGCGGGCAAAAACGCAGGAATCCCGCCGAGCGCGTCGCTCGCTCGTACCGGTCCGCAAGCTGGAGGCCTTTCGCTTCCCCTGACGAGCGGCACGGTGTACGTCGCGAACTATTATGCAAGCACGATTTCGGTTTTTGCGGCCGGCAAGAAGTCACCGAGCCGCACGATCTCGAGCGGCATCTCCTATCCTAACGCGCTAACGGTCGATAAAGCGGGAAACCTGTACGTCGGTAACTACGGTACCCCCAGCGGCAGCCTCACCAGCACGGTATCGGTCTACTCGCCGCGCAGCAGCCAGCCGGTTCGCGTGATCGTCAACGGCGTGTACGGGCCGTTTGCGTTGGCGATCGATCGTTCGGGCAAGCTGTACGTCGCAAATAACGGCGGAGATACGGTCACGATCTACGCCCGAGGATCGACGTCACCGGCGGAAACGCTCACGCAGGGAGTTCGCGGACCCGAGGCGCTCGCATTCGACAGCAGCCGCAACCTCTACGTTGCGAACTTTGACACCGACACCGTTACCGCGTACGCGCCCGGTAAAACCAAGCCGCTGGAGACCTTCAGACGACACCTGTCGGGGCCGGCGTCGCTGGCGGTGGATTCGGCCAACAACCTCTACGTGGCCAATCAGCGAAACAGGTCGATCATAATTTATGCATTCCTCAAGCCAAACCACTCGCGGCAGATCACCAAAGGGGTGGCCAAGCCGATCGCCCTCATCTCCAGTTCGGGTGACCTGTACGTCCTCGACTATGCGAGAAATAGCCTGAGCGCGTACGATGAAACGACGCTGAAACGTGTTGCCGTACAGTCGGACGGCATCCAATGCCCGAGCGGCATGACCCTCAGCACGACCGGTACCTTATTTGTGACCAACTCGTGTCCAAGTGGCGTCTCGATGTATGCTGCCTCCGATCTCACGTTGGAGGGCTCGCTGAGCCACGGGATCAGCTATCCCGTCGCCGTGAGCGTTTCTCAGTAGCGAGGTTTTGCCGGCTAGCCTTGGCGGCCATGCTGGCCGGCTGCGCGGCGGTTTTTAATCCGAGCGGACCGCTCCCAGCTCCGATTGCGGCGTATTCCGATCGCGCCGCCTCCAAAATCCACCACGTCGTCATCATCTTCCAG
>PKWF01000044.1 GCA_003133185.1 Vulcanimicrobiota bacterium
TGGGTTGCCTCGCTCGTCAACGCGATTGGAGAGTCGCAGTATTGGAATAACACCGCGATCTTCATCTTCTGGGACGACTACGGCGGCTGGTACGATCCCGAGCCGCCCGCAATGCTGGATTACGACGGCCTCGGGATGCGTATTCCGATGCTGATCGTTTCGGCGTACGCGAAGAAGGGTCATGTCTCGCATACACACTACGAGCACGGCAGCATCTTGAAGTTNNGGTTCCCTCCGACCACGGCATTAACTACTTCATGCATCAGGCGCCGGACCATCGTCCTCCGGACAACGACTAAGGAAAACGACGATGCGTAGCGTCCGAACGACCACTGCGCTCCTAGCGGGCGCGGCGGCCGTGCTACTGTTCTGTTCCTGTAATGGCGGTCAGCTCTCGTCGGTTCCGCCGACCGTCCGAACTCCGACATTTGCGCAGCGTCACGGCTCGAGCGGAAAGATTCGGCATATCGTCATCATCGTTCAGGAGAACCGCAGCTTCAACAACCTGTTCTATGGATTTCCGGGGGCCAAGACCGTAAAATACGGGTACGACACCAACGGTGACAAGATCGCGCTCCAGCCGATCGGCCTGGAGACGACCTGGGATATCGTGCACGACTATTCCGATTACCTTGTATCCTGTAACGGCACCGGAAGCTATCCGGGGACCGATTGCCGGATGAACGGTTTTGATAAACAGTATTCGGGCTGCGGTCACGGCAGCAGCCAGCCGCCGTGTCCCAACGCGAATCCTCCGTATAGCTACGTGCCGCATGCCGAAACGAAGCCGTACTTTTACATGGGCAAAAACTACGTTCTCGCCGACCAGATGTACGCCTCGAACGTCGATGCCAGCAGCTTTATCTCGCACCAGTACATTATTGCGGGTCAAGCGAGTTCCGCGGTCAACTATCCTTCATCGTGGTGGGGCTGCGAAGGAGATTACAGCAACTTCATCTCAACGCTAAGCGCGGAGCGCCAGTACGGCAACGCCATCTCGATGTGCTGGAAGAACCAAACGCTGGGCGACGAGATGGATAAGATCGGCCTTTCGTGGGCTTACTATGCGTCGACGATCTACGGGGACGGCGGCATCTGGAGTGCCTACCAGAACATCAGCCAGATCTATGGCGGTCCCGACTGGAAGAAGGACGTTATCTCGCCCCAGACCGACTTCTTGCGCGACGTTGCAAACGGCAAGCTCCGGTCCCTGAGCTGGATCACGCCGACGTGCGAAAACTCCGATCACGCCGGCTGCGGCAGCAAGACCGGTCCCTCGTGGGTGGCGTCGCTGGTCAATGCGATTGGAGAGTCGCGATATTGGGATAACACCGCGATCTTCATCTTTTGGGACGATTACGGCGGTTGGTATGATCCCGAGCCTCCGGCCATGCTGGATTACGACGGCCTCGGGATGCGCATTCCGATGCTGATCGTCTCGGCGTATGCGAAGAAAGGCCACGTCTCGCATACGCAGTACGAGCACGGCAGCATCTTGAAGTTTGTTGAGGAGACTTTTGGGCTACCGGCGCTGGCGGCCAGCGATAAACGCGCTACCGCACCCAATGACGCCTTCGATTTCAATAAGCCACCAAGAGCGTTCGAGACAGTTCCCTCGCAATACGGCATTGACTACTTCATGCGCCAGCCGCCCGACCATCGCGACCCGGACCCCGGATAACGAGAGGTGGAGTGCTATCTACAGAGGGCCGGGGCCCGCGGCGACGCCACTAGGCGGACTGAAGAACGACAGGCCGTCTAGGATCTTTGCGACTTCCTTTCCCGTCTTGACGTCGATTCCGTAAAGTCCCGTGCAATAACACTGATAATCACCCGTGTCGTCGATCCACACGTCTGCGAAGTTCGACGAGAAGTTCAGGTATTGCGGATCGATAAACTGAAGTTTGGTAAAGGTGAGAGCGCACGATTTCACGCCGGAGCATGCATAGATGCCCCTGTCGGAGCCATTGTAGCTGGTGTAATACAGGTTTCCATTTCCGTCGAAAGCGATGCCGTAGGGCGTTCCGGGAGCGATCTTCAGATTAACGGGTTTACCTTTGCAGCCTTTGAACTCGTCAACGCTCGCGCCTGACTTAGTGGTGAAGCTCCAATAGCAGTTTCCCGCGCTATCGAATGCCGCTCCGCTCCCTTGGAGCGCGGTCGCATCCTTGAGCGTCAGCGTGGGCTTCGAGGCGCCCTTTGCGAAGAACGTCAAAGTATTCTTATTGGATGCTGCGACTTCGTCGTTGTAAACGGCGACGTCGACGGGTGCGTTGCCGGCGTCGCTCAGCGTAGCAACGAGTTTCGCGCCGCCGGCCGAGTAGACAAAGATGTCTTTAGCCGACTGGTCGGCGACGTAGAAGAGTCCGTCCTTGCCGGCCGCGACGCCGAGAGGTTTCTTTAAGCCCTTCGTAAGGGTGCGGACCGGCGTGCTGCCTTGGTAGACGAGGCAGTCGATGTGGCTCGATTCGCTCTGGCATGTATATGCGTAAGCGCCGCCTTTTGCATCGGACGTTATCGCGGCCGCAGGGAGAGCATTTGCCGGCGTTAGCTGTTGCGCGCCGCAGCCGGCGGCGAGCAAGGCGGACGCCCAAAGGCTGACGACGCGCAGGAAAGAAGTTTGATGCTGCGTCACTCGGTGTCGACTGGCACGTACGTTGGCCCCCTGTGAATGAAGTACGAGGGACCGTACTTTGACGGGATGGCGGTGAACAACCGAGGCTGCTGCGTGAAATCAAAGCAGTCTAGCATGCTGGTTGCCCGCTGGTCGGTCGTGCCCAAGCTTCCCAATCCGAACGCCTCCTCGATAAACTTGAGAATCGTCGCGAAGACTCGAATTTAGGTACCGACCTACATTTCCCATTTCCGCGTGGCCCGAATCTAAGCGGAAGGCTTTAGTTTCGCTACCGCGTTCAACCGCGCCACAAAACAGTTGACGCTTCCACTCATGTCGTAAGTAACCAGCCAATGTGCGGCGGTTGTTTGTGCCCGTAACCACCGTCTCTCCGCCCTAAGCGCTCCCATCGGGCAACCGACTTCCCGCCTGGTTGGTCGAGAACGTGCAAGATTTACTAGACCTATCTTCTGAGGCGATTTCGTACTAGTATATTCGTACTACTCTCCAAGCCTCCTAGCGCCTTCCGGCGCCGAAGGGAAACAATTAAACGATGCGTGTGATCTTACTCGCCACCACACTAGTGGCGCCGGCACTGGTCCTAGGCGGTTGCGCCTCTGGAAATCTGCCCGGCAGCTCCCTGTTGCCCAGCGCAAATCAGCCTGCCCACGTCTTGCGTATATCCCATGACTCGGTAGGCGGCTCGATCCCGT
>PKWF01000112.1:0-4405 GCA_003133185.1 Vulcanimicrobiota bacterium
GCGAGTGCTCGATCGCGCCATCGGTGTAGAGAACGACCAACGCGCCGGGCACGCTTCGAACGCGATGGGTCCGGTAGGCGGCACTACCCAGCACGCCGAGCGGAAGCGAGCCAACCTCCAGAAAGCGAGCGCTCCGTCCGGGTTCCAAGAGCACCGCCGGCGGATGACCGGCCACCGCGTTGTCTAACTCACACTTGCCGGCGTCCACAAGTGCGGCCATCGCGGTAACCAGCGGTGATTGATTCCGGAAAAGCTCGGCGTTGACACGTTCGAGCACGGGTCCCGGTCGGGGATCGATCAGCGCGCACGACATTAAGAGTTGGCGCGTTGCGTTCATCGCGACCGCCGCGTCGATCCCGTGTCCGGCAACGTCGCCGATCGCCAGAAGCACGCGACCGTCAGGCAGCTCGAACGCATCGTACCAATCTCCGCCAATCTTGCTCTCTTCGGCTGCAGGGAGATACGTCGCACCCAAGCGCAGCATCGCCGGCTCCGGCAGAACGTTCTGGACAAACGCGCCTTGGAGAGTTTCCGCAATGCGCTTCTCGGCCTCGTATGCGGCGCGAATCTCGGCCGAGTGACGGCGCTCTACTTCGGCGTTCTCGCGTTCCCGTTCCAGCCGCACGGACAGGCGATACTGTTGAATCGTAAAGAGAAGGGCGGCCACAATAACCGACGCGGCGGCTCCGAACGCGAAAAACCCAACCAAAAGAATGGCTCGTTGCGCGCCGGCGTCGCTCGATGCCTCACGGCGCGCAAGCAGCATTTGGACCGAGGCTATGTCGGCCCGGAANNTGGAGCGAGGCTATGTCGGCCCGGAAATGATCTACGAGCTTCTTTCCGCGTAGCTCGAGCGACTGCGGCCCGGGCTCGGGCGCCAAGAGCGGAAGTGCGACCTCGTCAAGCCAGCGGCGATTCGTCAGGGCGGCGTCTTGAAGGATCGCCAGCGCGTCCTCCATGCGCAAGCGTTCGAGCACCCGGGCGACGCGGCTGCGCGCTCGAGGCAGCCCGACCCGTCCTTTGTAGTACGGCTGCAACAGAATCCGATTCCTATCCGCTCCATACCCACGAAGGCCGGTCTCTTCGTCGAGCGCCGCAGCACGTCGGCAACGAGAATTCGTGCGACGCGAACGCTCTCGTCATTATTGAACGACGACGCCACGATCGAGCGAACGAACAGACCAGCCAGGACCAGTCCAACGACAACCACCGCGATGAGAGCCACTGTGAGAACCAGAGGCCCACGAATGTGGCGCGGCATCATCGGCGTGTTTCTCTCGGTCCCAAAAGCGCCTTTGTCAATGGCCGAGATGCCAACCGTGTTTCTCGCAACGATACGGCTTCAATCCCGTGCTCGTGCGGGGAATCGCTCGCTCGGCTTGTTTCTTCGTTTCAAAAGCTGCTTTGGGCGCTCCGCCTTGCTTATAGCAAGAACGCGGGCCGCCGCTTTTGCGTGCGGCCGTCACTCCTCGCCGTCGAAGTAGTCGAGCGATTCGCCGCGCATCAGTCGCCGCTCGGGGAGTGGATGGCTCCACTTGCCGCTATCGGGATAGAAGCAAGCCTCCCCGATCGGATTATCGGCGATTACGTACATCACGAGAATCTCCGAGCCGTCGTTGACAAACTGATGCGCCTCACCCGGAAGAAAGAGGCAGGCGTCGCCCGCGACGACCGGCGTTACTCCGTCCTGGTGCCGCACGTTGCCGCTTCCCGAGATGATGTGGTAGAACTCCCATTGCGCGCTATGCGAATGATAGGGGTAGGGCGCTTTACCGGGCGGGATACGCAGAATTTCGACGTCGAAGGGATGACGCTCGAGGAGATCGGTTGAGTCGCGTTTGCGGCCCAACCCTTCCGATATTTGAACGCCTTCGCCGGCAAACGTTCCTTTCGGCGACGACCACTTCAGCGGCTCGAGTTCGTTGGTGTTGACTTTACGCATTGCTACCTTCTACTGAAAGCTGTGGATGGAAAGGGACTTTGTGACGCCGCCGTCGTCGAAGCTCCAGACCTTTTCTGCCAGAACGTCGATGCAGCCGCTTTCCTTCTGCAGCCTGCCTTCGACGATGAGGGTTGACGAGGTGCGAATCGGACGGCGAAACGCATCGTAGACCTTCGGGCGCACGATGACGTTGACGACGCCGGTCTCGTCTTCGAGCGTGAGAAAAACGAAGCCTTTTGCAGTGCCGGGCCGCTGGCGCGTGATGACGAGACCGCCGACACGACAGCGTGCGTTGGCAGCCAGTGCCGGCAGTTGCGCGGCCGCGACGACCCACTGCGCTGCCAGCAGCTCGCGGAAATGTTCCATTACCTGACCGGCGGGCGTGACGCCGGTCGACCAGAGATCGAAGGCGGCGAGTCTGCGGTGCGCCAGCGGTTTGAATCGTACCGGCGGTTCGTCGACATCCATCAGCGCGCCGAGCTCGCCGCGGGCTTCGCGTTCGTCCAGGCCGCGCAAGGCCCACATCGCTTCGCGACGCGACGCGTGCCACGGAAAGAACGCGCCGGCAATCGCCAGATTCTCCAATGCTTCGCGCTCGAGCCGCGTACGCTGCGCGAAGTCGAGCATGCCGGCGAACGGGCCTTGGGCGACGGCGTTCTCCAGCCGCTGTCGTTGTGCTTCACCCAACCCGCGCACGAGATGAAAACCCAAACGCAGCGCGCCGTCACTCTGCACGTGTGACCAATACTCGCTAGCATTAATTTCGATAGGCCGGATGGCCACACCATGGCGCCGCGCGTCGTTGACCAACACCTCGGTCGAGTAAAAACCCATCGGCTGTACGTTGAGAATGGCCGCGGCAAAAACTGCGGGTACGTGGCATTTGAGGTACGCCGACGCATAGGCCAAAAGCGCAAAGCTGGCGGCATGCGACTCCGGAAATCCGTAATCGGCAAATCCTTCCAGCATATGGAAGAGCTGCTCGGCAGCGGTACGATCGATGCCGTTGCGAATCATACCGTCAACCAGCCTGGTGCGCATTGCGTCCATACGCTCGCGCGAGCGCTTGTGCCCCATCGCGCGGCGCAGTTCGTCGGCTTCACCGCCCGAGAAACCCGCCGCTTCGATCGCCAAGCGCATGCCCTGCTCTTGAAAGAGCGGCACGCCGAGCGTTCGTTCCAGTACCGCTTTGAGCTTGGGATGCGGATAGGTCACCGGTTCCAAACCCGAACGCCGGCGCAAAAACGGATGGATCATCTGCCCCTGGATCGGTCCGGGACGAATGATGGCGACTTGCATGACGATGTCGTAAAAGCACGTTGGCTTTAGGCGCGGCAGCATCGATTGCTGGGCGCGAGATTCGATTTGAAAGACGCCGATCGTATCGGCACGCTGCATCATAGCATACGTTTTTTCGTCGTCTGCGGGGATTGTATGCAGCGCAAGATCGCGCGGCACCGAAGGCCCTGGCTCCAGCCACGCATCGTTGCGACCGAGGCAGCGCCGGTAGAGCGTGAAGGCCTCCCGCAAGAGCGAGAGCATTCCCAAGCCGAGCAGATCGATCTTGATCAAACCTAACTCTTGGAGGTCGTCTTTGTCCCACTGCACGACCGTGCGCTCGCGCATCGTCGCCCACTCGACGGGCGCCACGCCAACCAGCGGATCGCGCGTGATCAGCATGCCGCCGGAGTGGATGCCCAAATGGCGCGGAAAGTTCGCGATGCGCCGGCAGAGCGTAAAGAGCAGCTCGGGACCTGCCTCCTGCGGCAGCTGCTCGCGCACGTCGAACTCGCGTGCGATCGTATCGACCTGCTCGAGAGTCAATCCCAATGCCTTGCCGACGTCGCGAATAGCCGAGCGCGTTCGATAGGTGATGACCTCCGCGACCATCGCCGCGTTCGTTCGGCCGTAGCGCTCGTAGACGTATTGAATGACGCGTTCGCGATCTTGATGGGCGAAATCGATGTCGATGTCGGGAATTTCACGGCGCTCTTCCGACATGAAGCGTTCGAAGAGCAGGTTCATCGCGATCGGATCGACTGCGGTGATGCCCAGCGCATAGCAGACCGCCGAGTTTGCCGCCGAGCCGCGACCTTGGCAGAGCACGCCAAGCTCGGCCGCTTCCTGCACGATATCCCAGACGATCAAAAAGTAGCCGGCCAAATCCATCTTGGCGATCAGGCCGAGCTCGTACTCGAGCTGCCGCTCGACGCGGGTCTCCAGCGGCATTGCATAGCGCCGCGCCGCGCCTTCATGGACGAGCTCGCGCAGATAGCGCTGCGGCGAGCTTCCTTCCGGCACTGGGAAAAGCGGAAACTGTCCCACGAGCCGCTCGAGCCTAAAAGTGCAACGCCGCGCAATCTCGACCGTGTCCGCAATCGCTTGAGGATGCTCGGCGAAGAGCCTCCGCATCGCCGCCGGCGGCTTGAGATGGAACTCGGCGTTGGGGCGAAGCTTGTTGGC
>PKWF01000112.1:4419-5051 GCA_003133185.1 Vulcanimicrobiota bacterium
ATGAGGTGCTGTTGGAGCTCGAGATAAAACCGGCCGCCAAAAATTGAGGCGAGACGCTGCGCCTCTTCTACGGCCGCTCGAACGCCCTGCCCCGCGAGCGCGCGCTCGACGCGACCGTAAAGACCGCCGGAAAGCGCAATGAGTCCCTCGTTGTAAGTCTCTAAATCCTCGACGCGCAAGCGCGCATCGCTTTTGCTCCCTCGCATTTGCGCTGCGGAGATCAAGCGGCAGAGATTCGCGTAACCACGTTCGTTCTCGACGAGCAGCACGAGATGCGCGCCGTCTTCGAAGGTCAGCTCGCTGCCGATAATCGCGTCGACCCGGCATTTCCGCGCGCGCGCCGCGAAGCGCACCGCACCGTAGAGGCCGTCTCGATCGGTCAGCGCAATCGCGGACAATCCAAGCTCGGCCGCGCGCTCGATCAGCTCTTCGGGATGCGATCCGCCTTGCAGAAAGCTAAAGTTTGACCAGGCGTGGAGTTCGGCGTAAGCGCCCTTGATTGTGGGTTCAGGCATGGGTTCGGGCAACGTGACGCCTCGGAACCGCTCGTCGCTCCGTCATCCCGACGGAGCCTGTCCTGAGCGCAGTTGCGGCGCTCCTGCTGCCGGCCTCCTCGCTCTCGACATCCTGTC
>PKWF01000008.1 GCA_003133185.1 Vulcanimicrobiota bacterium
ATATGGCCGAGAAGACTTACCTCTTCGGAAGCTACGGACTAGCAGACGCAGAGTTCCACTCGAAAGCCCGTGGTTTGCTGAAGAACGTCAACGCACCAGAATATGCGGAGATGCGTGACCGCATGATCGAATACTTCGAGGCGGTCACTGAGGCCATTCCGCTCCTTCGTGAGGCGGAGCAACTCTCCGAGGAGCGATTGGCGAGCCGGATCTTCGAATACCGGGAGCACGGTATCATTTTGTTCACCGCCACGGGTCTAGCGATGCTTGCCCGCTTTGGGTACGACTTGCGCAGTGCCGACGAGGCCAACTGGAGAGAGATCGTCCAACGTCTGGCTACGCAGTCGTGGAAGCGGTCGGATCAGCGCTGGAAAGACGCCGGCGTCGTCGCAAATGACAAGGTAAGCACAGCGCACAAAGCGATCAGTGGAGGTGCCCGCGCCATTGCGGACGCCGTCANNGACCTCGAAGAGTCTGAGTCGCCAGAGGATTCAAAGGTTGAGCTAATCGCGCTTTAGTTCTTTGTGATGTGCGGACACAAGTAGGAAACTGGAACCACCGGTGCGGTCTGGGTGTTTCTATCTACAAGCTACAAGAGCCTGATGTGCTAGAAAGGGAAGCATGAAAGAACCAGGACTAGACGATCGTCACCGCGACAAGAGCCCACCCAAGACCGGGCAAATTCAGCAAAAGCGCGGTGACACGCTGAACAAAAACTTACCGAACCCAATTCCGGAGTTCTCGCCGAACGCCAAGTTGTCAACGATGCGGCAAGAGACAGGTGAAGTAAGTGTCGCCGCCGTTCGCCAAGCCGCGAAGCGGCGCGAAGAGTAGACAGCAACGATAGCGCTCGGAGCGAGAGATTGGGCGGCTAAGTTGCCGGCCACGTCTCTTGTTCTCGTGGCCGCGCTTTTCGCTCCCAGCCTTCTCGCTCGCCGTCATCGCGGTTCAGCCCAGAAGGATCTGACCCGCGTTCGCTCCACAACTGCTTCGCTTTGTCGGGCGGTCAAAAGCGAGGCTCCAAGCTAACGTCGCACTCGGGCGGTTGGCGGTTCGGTGCCGGCGACGAAGAGCGTCACTCTAAGCGGGCCTACGCAGCTCCGGCGTCATGAATGCTGGGCGACCGGGGTCCGCACCGTCGCGCCAAAGTGCGCTACGCCAACTCTTGGACTATACGCGAAGGCTCATGCTGCAATCAAAAGCAGCTCCGCGATTGCGTGGGGCAACAAGTTTTGGGGGGCCCAAGCCTCTCTCGTCGCTGAAAAAACTTTGCGTTTTGAAGCCCTAGCAGGCGGGTTTCGCGATTGGGTGACCTGTGACTTGGAAACCGCGTTTGGCGTCTTCTCACTTATCCGGTCGATGTTGATGGACTCTTGGTTCCACCGGAAGGGGTCTAGTCCGCGAGCTCGAGGACATCGAACNNCGCGGAGTTAAACGCTCCGCAAAACGGGTTTTATGATGTCCGACCATCGAGCGATTCAGGCGCTCCACGAGTCGCAATGTTTCCTCGGGGGTTAGGTTCTGGCGCGGAGTTACCGTGTAGAGCGCGTTTGTGATTACCAGTCCGTCGGGGTTGTAGACGAAGCGAGGAATCCCGACATACGTCGCTGCGATCGGCGCCGGCTTGACACTCGCAAGTTTCGGCTCGCGCGCCCCAAGATACGCTCGAAGCTTGGCATGCTGCTCGACGTCTCGCCGGCTCGCAAGAAGTATTACATCGCGCGCGGGGTTGTCGCGTACCACAAACGGCGCCGCGGCCGGGAAGTCGCGGGCCCCACCCATCACCGCTTTTACAAAGCTTTCGATGTCGAGCTCGCGCGCGCGATCTCGAGACATGATAAAGAGGGCGCGGTCGCCGGTAACAACGCCTCGCGCGACGCGAGCGATCTCGCCGAGCATCATGGTCGCGTGGACTCCGTAAACGTCCGAAGGTCGTCGAGGCGATGCGACCAGAAAAGAGTGAGGCCATTGCTCTGAGCCGTGGTGAGGTTTGCCGGCGAATATGCTCCGGCGAGAACAGCGCTTGGAACGATGTTGGCCTCCCCAAAAGCTTTGTTCCAAGCATCCTTTTTTTGGAGCGTGGTCTCGAGGACGCGTTTATACGAGTTGACGGCGCTATTTGAGACCTTGCACTCGAGCGCAATCACGCGATCGTCCCAAAGCCGCGCGATGATGTCGGCTCGCGTCGGGCCGAATAGACACTCGCCGGCGGAGACAACGCCCGCGGGCGGAAAGTGCGCGTAGTTGGTGATCTTTTTTGGGACCGGGCGGCACTCGAACCCCGCCGAGACTAGCATATCCCGAACGCTTTGCTCCTGAATCCGCTTGGCAAGATTGCGGCGGTCGGTTGCCAAGCGCTGCGCCGCATGAAGCAGCGCTGAGGCCACAATGGCGTCTTTGCGTTCTTCCGCCGTGGGTTCGCGTTTGTCGTGGAGCCACTTGAAGCGATAGGGGTCTGCGCTGCGGAGTATCGTTTCAAGAAGTCGTGCCGCGTCTTCGGGCCGTTCTGCCAGGCGCTTCGCGCTAAGGGACTTTACCTCTGCGACANNTCGGCGCTGATCGGAGGGCCTGGAACATATCTAAGTGCGTCCAGCAACTTGGCCCGCACGATCGCCGGTAGATCGGTAGGTGTGAGCTCCGAGGGCGATGCAAGGTTATGATTGTCAAGCAGTAAGGCAAACTCGGCCTTGCGCTTCCCCACTTCGTCAATCCATGCTTGAACGGGTTCGGAAGCGCGTGTCTGCCGGAAAACCGCCTTAGNNTCAGGAGGCGGGCTCATTGCACCCCGCTAGAGGTAGCGCTTCCATCTCGCCGGGCTCGAATTTTTCGAGTCCCCCGTGATAGGTTCGCCCGCGGCCCACGAACGCGGCGCGCGTTGCGTTAAGGCGGGAGACTATCGCGTCGAGGACGTTTTCGGGCAATGGTGCGCGCGGATATAATCCGTGCGCAACGTTGAGAAGGCCCAGGGAGTCAGGGTTTCGCGCGAAGACGGGGGCCTGGCGCGCCATGTAGGTTGCGACGATCGGAGGGCGCGGAAACGTAAGGGAGTACCAGGGTCGTCGACGCGACGCTATATAACCACGATGAACGCCAGAAGCCTCGCCTACACGGACGTAATGCGCAAGAGCCGGATACCGGGCGATATCCAGCTCCCGCGGAATTTCCAGCCCTAGCGTGCGCTGGGGGCCGTCGCGCAGTAAGCCCTTAGCCTCAAAGACTTCGTTGGCGCTCGAGACAAGCGGAATGCAAAACCTCGAAACTCCGATGCGTTGTGCTTCCTCCCGCGTCAATGTGAAAAATGCATTCGCACCTGTCACTTGCCCGCGCGACACGCGGAACATGGTGCCGATTGTGTCGCCGGAAATCTCGCTAAAGGTCTCGCGCAGTAGAGGCGACCATCGGCGGTAAGCTCCAAGTGCCGCACGCTCAATGGCCCGCCCGTGTGCCTCGAGCTTCACACGTCGTCGGGCCGAAACCGCGCGACCAACGCGGATTCGGAGGAGCTCGTCGCCGATCCGGAAGGTCGTAATAGCCGCCGTGGTCATCACATCCGAAAACGGGATAGACTCGGCGTCGAAGACCAAGAGTGAACGTCCACCGAGACCGTTAACGAACATCTGGCGGATGATGCTACCATAACCGACGTCGAGCCATTCGGAAGACGTGACGAAGCTGCCAACGTCGCCGGCAGAACTGTGTTTCGCGAGCGTTGCGAGATAGAAAAGAGCATGCAGACCGGCAAGCGCGGAGAGATGATAGCCAGCGTTTTGCGCGAGCTGTGCGGCATAGGCCTTGGTCTTAAGGCTCAAATCGTGATGGCGAACGTAGGGGGGGTTGCCGACGAAAGCCGTCCGCCCCGCGATGCGAGGGAGGTCGACAGTGAGGTAATCCCCCTGGATGACTCTAGCCTGACGCGCTTTTACGGCGGCTAGTGCAGCTCGCGTGAGTAGAGTCGCCACCGGGTCTAAGTCGACCGCGACGATCTCGAGATGTGGCCGTTGCAAAAGGGCAGCTACCGAGAATCGGCCGCTCCCGCAACCGGGATCGACGAGACGCGCGGGGTCGCGTCCCAAAGCCCACGAGAGCATGGAGCGCGCGATCGGCGGTCCCGTATAGAAAGCGCCCAATGCGCGACGCTCAAACGGCGTCCGCAGTTTTAGAAAAGCATCCCCCAGGGGATCATAGCCCTCCCGAATGGCGCGGCGCGTGCGAGAGGCCGCGCGCGCTGAAACGGGCGCAGCCTTCGCCAACAGCGCTTCTTCTGTCGGCGACAGTGGGCCACCGAAGTCGCTAGCACCACACGCGAACGCGAGCCCCATAAGTTCGGCGAGAGCGTTCATGGAGGGAAAGCTTGTCGACGAAATGGTCGACTTCCTTCGCGCGGATTTCTGTCATGGTTCTTTCTCGGTGCTTCGAGTGCAGGAATCTCGACTGCACCGAATCCACCTCCCCCGCATCGTGTAGTGCCGTACGGCTTCCCTTGAGTCGCAATCAGGTCTGATCACGCCCTGCCCCATCGACCTTCCCCCCGGCGATAGATGAACCCCAACCGATTCGTTTGCGGAACATATGAAAATATATGAAAATATAGCTCCGTAATCGTGGCAAGCGGTCGGACCTCCAGCCAATGTTGTGCCATACATTTCGCCTATAGCCCGGACGGCAGACTTAGGGTTCGCACCGCCTATCCCGTTTGTGAATCGGTGAACGATGTTCTCAGCGCCGGCAAACCTCGATGCGTATGAGGCTTTGCGCCTTTCGCGGGCCCTTTTTGCGGAAGCGTCTTTTGCCCCGAATCACTTCGCATGTAAAGGTCGGGGCCTCGTCGCCCGATGCCGCAACATGGAAAGCTGCAATTAGGCGCAGCACTTACGACAACCGTACGACGTTTGTGCGTGGGTCACGCGCGCGACAGCCTCGGCGACCGCAGAAGACCACTTACTCAGCGCGCTACTGCGACCAAGCTTTCCGCTCCCAGCGTGATAGTGCTTCCGACGCTTAGTCAGAGCCGAGTGCGGTGTCCTCGACGGCTTTGATGTCGACGACTACGTGAAAGCAGGCAAGCCGCCGTTCTAGCACACCACAATCTCACTGACGTGCGCGAACGTCGTGCCATAACGCGAACGTCGTGCCATAAACTGAAAGCATCTGGTCCGCCTGCCGCCCGACCCGTCGCCTACGCCCGTCCGGGCGGAGCCGCGCGCGCCGGGCCCGCGCGCGAGGCCGAAGTGAAGCGGAGCCGCCCCAGCGGTCTCCTTGCGCGCGGGAAGCGCCAGCGCGGTAGCCTTAAGGGGCGGCAGGCCGGATGGAGGGCCGCTCTCACCGTGACATTACCGATTCGTTGAAGAGGCGCTTGAGGACAACAACTTGCAATTGACGCGCTAACAACGCAGGTAGGATAATATTCGTACACGACAACACGCGATTTACGCCCGCATAATAATGCGTGCAAAACCTCGAGCGAGCTCGCTCGGGGTTTTTATCTTTCTTTTAGTCGAGGACGTATGATCAGAGCGTCGATAGTGCTTGCCGATCTCGGCGACATTCTTACGCCTAGTGAAGTGCAGCTTATTTTAGGCATCGGACGGAACGCGACGTACGAACTCCTTGCGTCGGGAAGATTGCAGTCCGTGCGCATTACGCCGCGGCGCCTGATCGTCACGAAGAGAGCGCTCGAAGCATTCCTGGGCCTTGCGGCGAATATACCGTCCGCCGGGACCCCGTAGGAGGCACATCCTTGGGGTATCTCAGGAAAGTTGGAGACAAAAAGTTCCGCATTATGTATGACGTCGTGTCCGTCAACGGCAAGCGCCAACAGAAGACCGAAACGCTCGTCGGAGTGACGAAGAAGCAAGCTGAAGCGATGCTCGCGAAGCGCAAGGCTGCGGTTGTCGCCGGCGAGTACTTGCCGTGCGCCGACATGACGATGAATGAGCTGTTCGATCGGTTCATGCAAGCCAAAGAAGGTCGCCTTGCCGCGACGACGCTGCAGCGTTACGAGAGTTTGCTGCGGCTTTACTTGCGGCCGGCGGTCGGCACCAGGAAGGTTGGCAGCGTGAAGGCTGTCGACCTACTTGCAACCTATGCTCGATGGTCGAAGCGGCCAGTCAGCGGACGTACGGTCCATCATGCTGCGGAACTGCTGCGTAACGTGCTACGGCGCGCCGTCAAATGGGAAGTGATCCTTCGCAGTCCGGCCGCATCGCTCGATGCGGACGATCTGCCGAGGGCGGTAAAACCCGAATCGGCGGTACTCACCGAAACCGAGTCGCAGCAGTTGCTACAGGAGGCGAAATACCCAACCCATCGGTGCACGGCGCGGCACTACTTGACGGCGCAGAGCGCCTTTTATCCTGCCGTGGCATTTGCACTCTACACAGGAGCCCGTCTCGGCGAAATCATGGCGATGCGTTGGCAAGACGTCGATTTTCGTCAGCGGATCGTCACAATCAGCCGATCGCTAAGCTCGACGAAGCGGGACGGGCTTATCTACAAACGGCCAAAGAACGACAGGGTGCGCACGGTCTGTGTTTCGTCGCATCTGCTCGTGATTCTCGAATCCCATCGCGCGGTGCAGGCTGCTGAGAGGATTGCCGTACGTCCGGCCTATCACGACGAGGATCTCATCTTCGCCAAGGCAGACGGCACACCGATCTCGTCTTGGCTGTTCAGCTCCGCGTTCCGGAACTTCATGAAACGCTGCCCGGTGCGGCGCATCCGCTTCCACGATCTCCGCGACACACACGCCTCGTTGCTTGCCAAAGCCGGCGTGCCGATCGAGGTTATCTCGAAGCGGCTGGGCCACAGTGACATCAGCATCACGT
The DNA here is from genome assembly GCA_003133185.1 of Vulcanimicrobiota bacterium. Classification (GTDB taxonomy): domain Bacteria; phylum Vulcanimicrobiota; class Vulcanimicrobiia; order Vulcanimicrobiales; family Vulcanimicrobiaceae; genus Cybelea; species Cybelea tyrphae. The sequence goes on from PKWF01000008.1 coordinate 6,825, forward strand.
ACGATCGCTACATCACGGTCTACCGCGACCGTGATGCCGAGGCGACGGAGGCTTCCGGGAAGATCGTGACCTGAAGACCTTCTGCCAAAATTCCGTTAGACGGCCGTTAGAATTGAGGCACTCACGGCCGCCAAAAGCACGAAAAACCCGTACAGGATCAAGATAAGGAGATTTCTGGTAGCGCCAACGGGAATCGAACCCGTCTTTCCGCCTTGAAAGGGCGATGTCCTAACCGATAGACGATGGCGCCTCAA
>PKWF01000234.1 GCA_003133185.1 Vulcanimicrobiota bacterium
CGGGTGGAACGACGAACACCGGGGTGACCGTCCCTTTGCTTCCGGTCGGATTGTTTGCTTGCCCGGTACGGCTGTCCACGAACCTGGTGCCGCCGATCTCATTGCCGCTCGACGCGGTTAGCCAGATTCCATTCTGGCCGTTGGCAATCGCGAATTTGCCTGTGGGGTTCGTGCCGATGCGATTGGCGGCGATAACGTTGCCGGACGATCCATGCAGGCTCAGGCCGTCGCCGGCGTTACCGGAGATGACGTTCGCGACGGCACCGGACGCTCCCGATCGATTCAGGCCGATTCGGTTGTTAGACGACGCAGCGGACACGTAGATGCCGTCGCCGCTATTTCCGAATGCGACGCCCTTCAAGTTTAAACCGATATAGTTGAGGTTGAGAGTAATCGAGCCGGCGTTTAGCGTCACGCCATTACCCTTGGCATTGGCAATCGCAAGTGCGAGCAGTTTCGAACCCGCCGAGCCGGACCTGAAGACGAGGCCGCCATGACTGTTGGCGTCGACCTCCACGACCGGTTTCCCGGCGTATTGCGGCGCAGACGATCCATCGATCGTAACGTCCGTACGAATTTGGGGAAGATCGCTCGCAAGCCGTATAGTGCCGCTTACGGTAAACGTGATGACGGCGTGCGCTGCCTGCCGGGTGTTGACGGCCTGGATCGCCGCCCGCAGCGAGCCGGCTCCGGAATCGTTTACGTTCGTGACCGCCACGACGATGGCGGGAAGCGCCCCATCCTTCGAACGGGCCGCTTCAAAAGCCAAGTTTCCGGCGGTATTGGAGGGAATCGCATTCAACGGACCCCTCGAAGCGCAACCTGACCACAACGACGCGCTCGCTAAGCTGATTAAAGTAAAGACCCCGCCCAATACACGGCGGCGCCGCAGTTCCAGACCGTTCAAGACTCGCTCCTCTCGAAGGGTCGACCGATTCCGGCCGCCCTCGACCGACTAACTGTATCCTAAGGCTGCTTCCGCCGCAACACTAAAGTGGGTACGTTTTGAATAATCGCCGCTAAACGGCGCGCTCGCGCGACATCCTCGATGTTAACATGCCCAGATTAACGCGGGCGATTACCTCCAAGCGGGTACGCTGGGCGCTCGGCATCGAACATGGGCAGCGTGCCGAAAGTCTTCAGCCGGCGAACGCTTGAGAAGTTCGAGGACGCGTCAGCGTCGATCGTTCTTCGACAGATCGATGGGGCATTTCAAGGCGCGGATATTCGTTTGGGTGAGGACCCCGGCGGACCCGACGGAGACCGCCGAACGCAATTCCGCCGTTACGTAGCGAGTGTAAATCAGCACGACCCACAACAGCTGGACCGACTGGGTGATGCACTCGGGGCATTGATCTCGGCCGCGGCTACTTCGAAGGAAGATTTCCTCGTGAAAGCCGCGCAGAGTGACGGTTTCCTCTTCGTGGACGGCGTCTTTAGGCCGGCAGAGACCGCCGCCAGTTCTTTCGCGGTGACGCGCGCCGAGGACTTGGCGTTTATCGATGACCGTGGTAGAGGGCTGCATCTCCTTGCGAACGACAGTCCTAAAGACGCCGTCGAGGGAGCAAAGGAGCTGGTCGAATCGGTTTGTCGGACCCTCTTGCGCCTCAACGGCGAGCCGGCCCCTCGGAAAACTGCCGGCCTCGTCGATATCGCCAAATCGACGCTNNGCCCTCGAGCTGGTTCCGGCAGGCATCGACGGTAAATGCCTCCCGCAGTTAGTCGCCCTCGTTGCTAGTCTCGCTGAAATGCGAAGCGTCCGCGGTCTTTCACCCCGTCATGCTCGCCTCGCGGTCGGTGCGGCCGCCACGNNGGTCACCGTTTTTGGGGTATACGAAGTTTCGTCGTGTTGGAATCCACATTCGATATCGCGAGCGCAGCTTGCCACGTCTTCGTTCGACAGGAAGGCAAGCACTTTGTTGGCCTCTGTGCCGAGCTACGCGAGATCGTTTCAGGAAATACGGTCGACGACATCGTTGAGAAAACAAAGCTTCTAACGGGCTCGACCGAAATACGCGTGCTGCTCCATACACGGAACTACGGCGACTCGCCGTAATTCTAACTGTACCTCGTTACTAAACGTTCGGCGTACCACGCCGGCCAGGGTTGCGACGGTGCCGAACTCGCGTACTGTTCGTCGAGCTCGACCAAGTCGCGCGTGAGATGGCTGCGTATCGGTTGGCGCGCGAGTAACCGCGCAAGATCGGAGTGAGCGAGAAGCCAGTCCGAGTAAAAAGTAGCCCAATCGTCGTCGTTGCCCTCGGTGTCGGAGAATACCATGTGGTGAATTTCACCGACCTGATGTAATAGCTCCGCGATCCTTTTGGTTGTGTCTGCGTTCACGTCGAACTCCTATCGGAATGATCGGCTTTGGGGTTCGGGCCTCCGCTCGCCGCTTCCGGCGCGCCGATGCGGTAAAGGACGTGACGGCGCAACGGATGACCTTCTTCGATCCTCGGGTGGTCGAAATCGTCGCCGGCGTCGCGGGTCATGCCGAGACGTTCCATCACGCGTCGCGACCGAAGGTTTGGTGCGGCCGTCATTGCGACCACTTCATTCCAACCCAACCGGTTAAAGGCGAAACCGAGCGCGGCCAGCGCAGCCTCCGTGGCGTACCCGCGTCCCCAACACTCGGGCGTAAACCGCCAGCCGATCTCTCGCGCCGGCGTGAAATGCGCCGGGAAGGGAACGTCTTGGAGGGCGACGATCCCGGCGAAGGCGGGTCCCTCGCGAACCTCGACCACCCACCATCCGTAGCCGCGACGCTCGAGGTCCGCGCGCAGCCCTTGTGCCACCGATTCGGAGAGCTCGCGCGTAGAGATTCTGTGAAAAAACTCCGTGACCCGAGGATCGGCGTTCATCTGGACCCACGGCTCGACGTCTGAATCGCGCCAGGCGCGAAGCAGCAGCCTTGCCGTTTCTATAGTTGCCATGTACCACCGGTTCGCGCTACGCTTGACGGTGACTACTTATGAAAACCCGCTCCGATATCCGTAACGTCGCGATCATCGCACACGTCGACCACGGCAAGACGACGCTGGTTGACGCTATGCTCAAGCAGAGTGGAGTCTTCAGAGAAGGCCAACACGTGGCGACCCGCGTCCTCGATTCCAACCCGCTGGAACGGGAGCGCGGCATCACGATTCTCGCGAAGAATACCGCGGTCCGCCACGGCGAGGTCAAGTTCAATATCGTCGACACGCCGGGTCACTCCGACTTCGGGGGCGAGGTCGAGCGCGTGCTGCAGATGGTTCAAGGCGTCTTGCTGCTCGTGGACGCTGCCGAGGGCGTCATGCCGCAAACCCGCTTCGTTCTGCGCAAAGCGCTCGAGCTCGACCTCCGCGCAATCGTCGTCGTGAACAAGATCGATCGCAAAGACGCCCGCGCGCAAGAAGTCGTCAATCAAACCTTCGACCTTTTCGTCGATCTCGGCGCCAACGACGAGCAAGCCGATTTCCCCGTTCTTTTCACCAACGCGAAAGCCGGGATTGCCAAACGGTCGCTATCCGACGACAGCGAAAACCTCGAACCGCTCTTCGAAACGATCGTTTCGAAAGTCCCCGAAGCGCCATCCGAGGAAGGTCCGTTCCAGTTGCTGATCTCGGCAATCGATCACAACCCGTACGTCGGCCGCGTTGGAATCGGGCGCATTTTTCGCGGAACGTCTCGGCGTAACGATCCGATCGTGAAGATCGCGCGCGACGGCGTCGTGACGGACGGGCTTCGGCTTACGACCCTTTTGACGTTCGCCGGCCTCGAGCGGGTCGACGTAGAGGAAGCCAGTGCAGGCGACATCATCTGCATCTCGGGAATCGACGACTTGAACATCGGCGACACGCTCGCCGACGCCTCCATGCCCGAGAGCATTCACGCGGTCGCGGTCGACGAGCCCACCGTCTCGATGTTCTTCAGCGTCAACAACTCGCCGTTCGCCGGCCGAGAAGGACGCTTTCTGACGTCGCGCCAGATTCGCGACCGGCTGATGCGCGAGCTCGAATCGAACGTGGCGCTGCGGGTTACCGAGACCGCTTCCGCCGACACGTTCGAAGTGCGCGGACGCGGAGAACTGCACCTGGCAATTCTCATCGAAACGATGCGGCGCGAAGGGTACGAGCTGGCGGTTTCAAAGCCGCAAGTCATCGTAACGGAGCGCGACGGAAAACGTTGGGAACCAGTCGAGTACGTCGTCGTCGACGTCCCGGAAGAATATGCCGGCGCCGTGATCGAAGCGCTCGGGCGGCGCAAAGCCGTGATGTCGAACATGCTGCCGGTCGGCGACGCCCAACGCCTGGAGTATACGATGCCGACGCGCGCCATCTTCGGACTGCGCGGCGAACTACTCACCCTGACGCGTGGCACCGCAGTCCTTTCGCACACCTATTACGATCATCAGCCGTGGCAAGGAGAGTTGCCCGAGCGAAACGTCGGCGCCTTGGTAGCCAGCGAAACGGGACGAACGACTGCCTACGCGCTCGCAGGCGTCGACCAGCGCGGTCGCTTCTTCGTCGGACCCGGCATCGACGTCTATGAGGGGATGATCGTCGGGCGCGCCAACGACGACAAAGACATCGCGCTCAACGTCGCGCGCGCGAAGAAGATGACGAATATGCGCGCGGCGGGCTCAGACGACAACGTCAAGCTTGCTCCGCCCGACGAACTTTCGCTCGAGCGAGCGATCGAGTTCATCGAGGACGACGAACTGGTTGAAGTGACTCCGCAATCCATCCGATTGCGTAAGCGGCTGCTCGGCGAAACCGCTCGCCTTCGGCTCCGCAAGCGGGAAACGGTACCCTAGCCCTTGAGCTGACGGTCGAAGTATTCTACGGTCGCCGCGTCGGCTTGCAGCCACGACGCATAGCGGAGAAAGCCGTGGATCTCGTTGGGAATGACGATCTCATCGAACCGTACGCCCGCGAGCTGCAGGCGTTGCGCCAGATCGACCATCTGATGGAACTCGACGTTGCGATCGTCGTCGCCTTGGACGAGCAAGACCGGCGACTTCCACGTTGCGATCGCCGAATCGGGCGACGATTCCCACGCCAGCTTCATCATCGCGCGCGTGTCGAACTGCTGGTACCGCTTGAGCTGCGGCGCCAATCCCCAGACGGAATTGTCAATATCGAGCGACCAGTCGTGCACGCCGTGAAAGTCGACCCCGGCCTTGAAGATGTCGGAGTTACGAGCGAGCGCCAGCGCGGTGAGATAGCCGCCGTATGAGCCGCCCCAGATGCCGATGCGTCCCGGATCGACGCGCGGATCGCTTTGCAAGAACCGCGCGCCTGCGACGACGTCCTGGTATTCGGATGCGCCCGTCGGTCCCCAGCGCGCCGGAAAGTTGAAGTCGTGACCGTAGCCGATGCCGCAGCGATAGTTCACCGAGAGCACGACGAATCCGCGGCTCGCCAAGTATTGGTTCACCGCGTACGCGTTGGAGTAGTAGTCCATGTAATGCCAGTTGAGCAGCATCTGGCGAAACGGTCCGCCGTGCACGAAGATGATGCCCGGACGCTTTCCGCCGCCGCTCGGTAGGAAGAGTTGCCCGTGCACCTTTGTGCCGTCGGCGGCTTCGAACGAAACCTCTTTCGGCTTGATGAGCTGCGTTGAAGGGAAGTCGGTGGGTAACAGGTCCGCATCGAGCGCGCGCTGCGCGCTGTTGGAAACTAAGGTTACGAGCAACGGCTGTTGCGCCGTCGCTCGATTAAAAACCACCGCGCCATTTTCCAGCGTGACGGGGCCGGTCTCGCTGGTCGCCCCATAGGTGAACTGCGAGACCGCGTCACGGGCGAGCGCTACGGTTTGACCGCTCGCGCCATCCCTAAATACCGTGATGACGCTGGCCGATGTAAGGCTGAACAGGTGGCGGCGATCATCGTCGCCGGGAACGGCACCGGCGTTCGCTGAGAAAACTACCGACTCCCGATCCGGAGCGACCGAGACGTCCTCGATCATGAAGTTTCCCGGCGTCAGCAGGGTCGCTATGGGATTAACCGCGCGCGCAGATATCGCCGTGCGGGTAGTGCCCGGAAGGCGAACCAGCGTTTTGAGCCCGGCTTCGGCCGGGAAGGCACCGATCGTATAGAGATGCGCCCAATTATCTCGCTCGCTTAGGAAGATCAAGCTCCTTCCCCAAACCCACTCGAGCAGCGGCCCGTGACCGCTTTGCGGCAGTGAATCGCGCGGTCCGTTCCCGCTGGACCAGACGAGACGCGCGCTCGCATTCGCGACGTCGCCGACCCAGATCTGCCATGGCTGCGGATTCCAATTGAGCGGATTTTGCGGCGGCCCACCGTCGCCGGGTGCGCGAATGAACGCGATGGCGCTGCCGTCGGGCGACCAGCGCGGCATGAAGTCTTGTGACGTCGACGGCGCGAGAAACTCGAGCGACGTCGCGTCGTTTCGGTAGATCCCTATGAAGCTGTGATCGGTTCGTGTCGAGACGAATGCTAGGGCCGAACCATCGGGCGACCAGTGCAGTTCGGAGTCCTCTCCGCGATCGAAGAAGAGCCGGCGCGCCGCGACGCTGCCGTCGACCGGCGCGACCATTACGGCGCCGCCGTTCGTAAACACCGCGCGCTTGCCGTCGGGCGAAATCGCGGGCGCGTCGCCGTCACCGAGCAGCGCTGCGCCGCCACCGCTGGTCGAAACCGACCAGACCTGCATCTGCGGCTGCGCCGGCATCGACGCGGGACCCGGCTGTAAGGGTACCGTCCAGTTCGCGTCGTGATCGCCGCCGCGCACGTAGACGAGGTGCGAGTCGTCGTTGGAGATGACGAGGTTGGTGAGCTCTTGGCCGTCGTCGGCGCCCGACGTGAAGAGCTGTTTTGGAGCGAAAGCGGGGGCACGCGCGAACCACAGCGTGCGCACGCCCTGCGTGTCGAGGGTGTACGCGATCGCCGTTCCGTTCGCGTCGCGAACCGGCGCCGACGGAAACGGGTAACTCAGAACTTGGGCGAGCGTAAAAACGGCGACTAGCACGGCGCTTTCTTACGCCGTCGCGGTCACCGGCTCCCCGATCGAAAAGGTGAGCTCGCCGCGATTCTCGTCGAAGCCGACGTCGACCGTCGCTCCCGGCTGGAGCTCGCCCGACAGAATCTTACGCCCCAGCGGCGTTTCGAGCTCCTTCTGAATCGTACGTTTGAGCGGGCGCGCGCCGTAGTGCGGATCGTATCCCACCTTCACGATATGCCGTTTCGCCTCGTCCGAGAGCACGAGCGTGATCCGGCGGTCCGCCAAGCGCTGCCGCAAACGCGTCAGTTGCAGATCGACGATCGTCAACAGCTCGTCTTCGGTGAGCGCGTGGAACACGATGATCTCGTCGACCCGATTGAGGAACTCCGGCCGGAAGTGCTGGCGCAGCTCGTCGAGTACGGTCGCGCGCATGATCGCGTACTCGGCACCATCGAACGATCCGTGATAATCGAGGATACGATGACTGCCGATATTCGAGGTCATGATGACGATCGTGTTCTTGAAATCGACGGTGTGCCCCTGACCGTCCGTCAAACGTCCGTCGTCGAGGATCTGCAGAAAGACGTTGAAGACGTCGGGGTGCGCCTTCTCGACTTCGTCGAATAAGATCACCGAGTACGGACGCCGGCGTACCGCTTCGGTAAGCTGGCCGCCCTCTTCGAAGCCGATATATCCCGGCGGTGCGCCGAGCAATCGCGCGACGGTATGTTTTTCCTGGTACTCGGACATGTCGATGCGGATCAAGGCGCGCTCGTCGTCGAAGAGATACTCGGCGAGCGCGCGAGCTAGTTCCGTCTTGCCCACGCCCGTCGGTCCCAAAAAGATAAACGAGCCGATCGGCCGATTGGGATCGGCCAGACCCGAGCGCGAGCGCAGAACCGCTTCGGCGACGGCGTCCACCGCCTCATTCTGACCCACGACGCGCTGATGCAGCTCGTCTTCGAGATGCAGCAGCTTCTGTTTCTCGCCTTCCAGCAGTTTGGTAACCGGAATGCCCGTCCAGCGCGCGATCACTCCGGCGATGTCGTCTTCATCCACCTCTTCTTTGGAAAGCCGCGCTCCGTCTTTATGAGCCAGTCGCTCTTCCTCGGCCGCTAACTCTTTTTGCAACTGGGCAAGCGTGCCGTACCGGAGCTCGGCAGCGCGGTTGAGATCGTACTGACGCTCCGCCTGTTCGATCTGGATCTTTGTATCTTCGATCTGCTCGCGAAGTTGCCGCAGCTTGACGGCAGCATTCTTCTCGGCATCCCAACGCACGCGAAGCTTCGTCTGATCCTCGCGCAGCGTCGCCAACTCTTTTTCGAGCTGTTCCAAACGGCGGTGGCTCGCGCTGTCGTCCTCCTTGCGCAAAGCTTCGCGTTCGATCTCGAGCTGCATTACGCGGCGCGAAACTTCGTCGAGCTCTTGCGGCATCGAATCGATCTCGGTGCGCAGCTTCGCGGCGGACTCGTCGACGAGATCGATCGCCTTGTCGGGCAGAAATCGGTCGGTGATGTAGCGATTGCTCAGCGTAGCAGCCGCGACCAGAGCCGCATCCTTGATGCGAACGCCGTGATGCGCCTCGTACTTCTCTTTGAGCCCACGCAAAATCGAGATCGTGTCTTCGACGCTGGGCTGATCGACCAGTACCGGCTGGAAGCGCCGTTCTAAAGCCGCATCCTTTTCGATGTACTTTCGGTACTCGTCCAGCGTGGTCGCACCAATCATGTGCAGTTCGCCACGGGCAAGCATCGGTTTGAGCAGATTGCCGGCGTCCATTGCCCCCTCAGCTTTTCCCGCTCCAACGACGGTATGCAGCTCGTCGACAAAGAGGATAATCCGGCCCTCCGAGCCGGCGACGTCCTTGAGTACGGCCTTGAGTCGCTCTTCGAACTCTCCGCGATACTTTGCACCGGCGATCAGCGCGCCCATGTCGAGCGAAACGATCCGCTTGTTCTTGAGCCCTTCGGGAACGTCGCCGCGCACGATGCGCTGCGCCAGTCCTTCGACGATGGCCGTCTTGCCAACGCCAGGATCACCGATGAGCACCGGGTTGTTCTTGGTACGGCGCGAGAGCACTTGAACGATGCGGCGAATCTCTTCGTCGCGCCCAATTACCGGATCGAGTTTGCCGCGCTCCGCTTCAAGCGTCAAATCGCGACCGTATCGCTCGAGCGATTTGTACGTGCCTTCGGGATCTTTGGTCGTTACGCGCTGGTTGCCGCGCACGTCGCGCAGCGCTTGGAGCAGTTTATCTTTTGTTAGACCGGCATCTCGTAGGAGACGACCGAGCGCGCCGGAGGATTGCGCCATGGCCAGCAACACGTGCTCGACCGAGACGTAGTCGTCTTGCAACGCTTTGGCCTCGTTCTCCGCAGCACTCATAATCCGCGCCAGCTCCGGCGAAAGCGTCACTTGCGCCGAGTCGGCGCCCGCACCGCTCAGCCGTGGAAGCTGGCCAATCGCCTCGTCGACACGACTGGCAAGCGCCTTGGGATCGGCGCCGGCCTTCGCCACGATATCGGGGGCAATGCCACGCTCCTGCTCGAGCAAGGCCGCCAGCATATGTTCCGGCGCCGTCTGCGTGTTGTGTTCGTGCAAAGCACGCGCATAGGCGGCGTTAAGCGCGTCGCCGACGCGCTCCGTCATCTTCTCTACGTTCATGTTTCGATTATAAGACAAGGCAAGGTGACACGGTAGTTGGAGGAGAGACCGCCAGGAGCCTGGTCGCACCGAAGGAGCGCGGCGGCCAAAGTCGTAAGGCGGCGGTCGGATGCTCGACATCGCCAGCGGCGCAGTACGCGCCTATTACTTGTTTGACGTCGCCGACACCATCGATCTGGGTAAGACCAGCGCCCTCGGCGTCGAGAGCCGCGCCCCTGCCGCGCTTCCGCTGCGCTTGCACGCGCCCCCATATCTTCAGTTTCCGGTCCCGCCGCTCGTCGCGAACTTGCCGGAGGCCGATTTCGACGGGCTGCGTTGCTCCGTACGGCTGAAGATGTACGACTACGGCGTCGTTTCGCTGCGATTGAGTTTTTCTGCCGCCGGCACGTGGAACGACCTTCTGTCGACCGTCGAGCGCGCGCGCAGCGACGAGTCGATCGCGCGGTTCGCCGAATCGACCGCCGGGCGCATTTGCGACCAGTACGCCCAGGCCCTGGACGACCGTCACGCCGCCCTGATTGAAGATTATCTCATCATCGAGATCGATCGTTTCNNTTGCTCGGCGAGCGCAAACGGCTCGCTGCGACCGAAGCCGAAGAGGCCTTGCGAATGCGCTTCTCCTACCACGAGGACGACTTGACGATCGTGCAATGGGATACCGCCTTCGTCTACGACCGCAAAGAGAGCGCCCGCGCCATCGAAGATATTTTGGAGTTTGCGAACTCGCAACTCCTCGAGCTGCGCACGTACGATGCGCTGCTCGACACCGAGCTCGACGGCATCTACAAAATGCAGCCCGGCGGTCCACCGCGCTCGCTGCGAGGCCAGCGGGAGGCCGAACAGGCCGCAACGCTGCGTTACTTAATCGTAGACGTCCTAGAGCTGACCGATCGTTCGAGCAACGCGCTCAAAGTCGTCGGAGACGCGTACTACGCGCGCATCTACCGCGCGGCTGCAACGCGGTTAGGCCTATCGGATTGGCAGCGTCAGATCGATACGAAACTCGCGAGCGTCGGCGAGATGTACCGCTTCTTTAGCGATCAATCGCGCAGCCGGCGCGATCAGTTCCTCGAGGTGACGATCGTCGCGCTGGTTGCAATTGAGGTCGTGATCGGCATCCTGACGCTGATGCATTTCTAGCGTTCGTCCCTACGCGCATGCTGGACAGCGGGTTTGCGTCGAGGCCCGTTCATCCTAGACAGGTTCGGCAGATTCGCGGCGAATCTCGCTAAGGTGAGCACCGGCGGCTGGGTTCCGATTCCCGATACGCATCGCGGCGTCTGGCCTGGAACGACCCCGGCCGCAGAAGTGGCCGATGGCGATGTTTGGCTCACTGCATGGCTGCGTCCGCGGAGCGGAGGCGAGCTCGATGTCGAGCACGCGCGCACGCTCGGCGCGACGCCGTGGGCGGAGAAAACACACACGGCACCCTCCGGCACTTCGGTCTGCTCGTCGACGAAGATCGCGCCGCGCTCGCGCAGTTGGGCGACGACGTGCTTGTTGTGCACGATCT
>PKWF01000292.1 GCA_003133185.1 Vulcanimicrobiota bacterium
CCTTCGATGTGCGAGGTGAAGTCTTGATTGACGAAAAGCGCCTTGCGCCCCGTCGCGGGGTTCGTGCGAGCGACGGGATGTGAAACCGGCGGGTGCTCCGCGTAGATCCGATCGCGCCGGTCGTCCATCCCAAGTGCCTTAAATCGCTCCGGCGTGAAATTCTTCGCGAACGAGTGCACGGCACGGAGCTGCCCGACGAACTGACGAAGCGGTTCGGAGAGCGTCTCGTACGCGAGATACATGTTGGCCCAGAGCGTATCGCCGCCGAGCTCGGGAATTTCCTCGGCATACAGAACGGCCGCTTGCGGCGGCGTTTGAAGGTACGTAACGTCGTTGTGCCAGCGGTCGCTGTTGGCGCGGTGCGTCGCGTCGTGCTCGAGCACCATCACCTCGGGCGCGGCTTCGTGTCCCTGGTAGAACGGGTGAACGTAGAGCGGCCCAAAGCGAGCCGCAAAATCGCGTTGCGCGACCGGCGTCAGCCATTGCTCTTCGAAGAAAAGCACGAGATGCTCGTCGAGGGCCTTGCGAATCTCCGCCACGTCAGCATCTGCGAGCGGCGCGCTGAGGTCGATGCCCTCGACGGTCGCGCCGATCGCCGGCGTCAGCGCTTTAGTTCTGAGGTGCCTGGTATGGGGCGGCATGAGACTAGAGATACTTCTTCAGCCAGTCGACGATGAGGTGCAGCCGTTCGACCCGGTGGATCGGGGAGCCGGTGCGGGAGAGATCGTGATTTTCGTTCGGAAACGCCACGTATTCCACGGTTCGCCCTAAGATCTTCAGCGACGTGAACTCTTGCAGCGTCTGATCGATAGGTGCCCGCGTATCGTTCTCGGCGTGAAGAATCATCAGTGGCGTCTGGACGTTGGCGACGTACGTTAGGGGCGAGAACTTCGCATAGTCGGTGCTCGCCGGGTCCCACGGCGGACCCCAGTTATAATAACCGCCGCCCAGACCGTTCTTGCCGGCAAAATCGGCCGCGAGGTTTTCGCTTTGCAAGTTGCTGACCGCGCGTTCGGCAACGGCAGCCTTATAGCGATTGGTATGGGAGATCACCCAAAGCGTTGCGTATCCTCCATACGAGCCGCCGAGCACGGCCAAACGTGAGGCGTCGACATCCGGCCGTTGCACGGCCGCATCCATCACGGCCTGGACGTCCTGAAACATCGCATCGCCGTAGTTATTTTCAAGCGCTTCTTCGAAAGCGTACCCATGCGCGGTGCTGCCCGCGGGATCGGAAAAGACGACGTTATAGCCCAGGGACGTATAGAGCTGAAACTCGTGAAAATACGTGTCACCGAACTGCGTCTCAGGGCCGCCGTGAATGTCGAGCAGCGTCGGCTGTTTCGTCCCCGCGGTACCACCGACCGCCGGCATAAACCAGGCCTGCACCGCAAAACCCGCTGGATCTTTGACGGTAAACTCTACCGGCTGCGAGAGCGTCACCGAAGCGAGGTACGCGTCATTGACGTGCGTGAGCTGACGCGGCGCACCTCCGCTTACGTTAACCACGTAGACGTCCGCCGGGTGTGTAAAATCGCTGTAGAGGTAGGCGACGTGCTGCCCGTCCCGCGATACCGAGCACGACCACGCTTCACCGTGCGGCGGCGTGAGGTCTCGAAGCGCGCCGTTACCGAGATCGAGGGTACGCAAGTTGGCATAGCCCGGGCCGTCGATGTTGAGCAGAGCCAGATTTCCCGACGGCAGCGGCGAACCGCAAAAGCCGCCGCCTTCCTTCATGTCGGCCAAAAGCGAATCGCCCCACGGAACCGTGTTGTGCGCGACGATGACCCGTGCATCGGAGCCGTCGCCGTTCGCCGACATCAGCGCGGGCCGTTCCGCAGCGTCTTTCACATCCCCGCTCAAATAGTACGCGCGGTGCCCGCCGGCGCCGAAAAACAGTCCGTTATTTGCCGGCAGGGCCGAGGCGAACTTCTGCATCGCTCCGCCGGTCGAGGGAATCACGTAAACGTCGCTCGGTCCGCTATCGACGGTCGCGTAGCGCAACGAGTCAAAGAGAATCGTCTTGTCGTCTGGCGACCAGGCGTCGAAGCCTTCGGAGTATCTGCCGGAAGTCAACTGCGTCGGGTGCGAGCCATCGGCGTCGATCGTCCAGATATGCTGATGGTCCTGATAGGTATAGCCTGCGCCGTTGCCTTCAAAGAATAGGTCGTCGATGAGGTGCACGTCGCTCTTCTTTTGCGAGCCGGCCGGTGTAAAGCCGGCCTTGCTGAAATCAACGTAGGCATCGTGGGCCGGGTCGGTCTCGGTGACGGTGAGCGCGATGCGATCGCCGCCATGCGAGACGACCGGACTCGAGACGGCGTTCTTGATGCGGGTCAACTGGACGACGGCCCCGCCGGCCAGCGTATAGCGATAGAGCTGCGGTTTCTGTTTTTCGAGCGTCCGAACGAAGACGAAGCTGCGGCCATCGGGCATCCAATCGTAGTCGCCGTCGCCCACGTGCTTGGTCACGTTATGCATCAGCGTTCCGGTCGCGACGTCGACGAGGTCGATCGTGCGATCGTAGGTATCTTTCGGCCCGTTCATTCGCGAAGACTCGACGAGCACGTGAGCGCCGTCGGGTGAGATCAAGGCGTTGCTCAAGAACGTCATCTTGAAGAGGTCTTCCGGCGCCACCGGAACCCCCGGAGCCGCCGAAGCCGCAATTGGAAAGAGCCCGAGGATTACGGCCGTTAAAACTGCAGTTCTCATAAGATTCCTATACGCTCTAGCTTCAATGGGGGTTTCACTGTGACAGCGCCTTGCGCAGCTGATACTGCGCCTTGACCTTCGTGTAACCGTTGCGCTCGTAGAACGAGTGGGCGCGTTCGCGCAGGACGTTGGACTGCACCCGAATCTCGGCACACCCACGCTCGCGCGCCCGGGCCTCAACGGCTTCCAGGAGCGCAACCCCGATACCGCGGCTGCGAACGGCCTCGTCGACGACGAAGCCCTCGAGAAACGCGCCGAAGCCATCCACGAACGCCTCGTCGATCAAAAGCGCCGCCCACCCGACGACGCGCTCGCAGTCGGTCGCTACGAAAACGGCGCGCCGCTCTTCCAGACGCTCCAAGCGGGCGGTGACGGCGGGCGCGGGCACGTCGTACCCCAACTGGGCCATGAGGGCGGCGATCGGCTCGGCGTCGTCCGGGCGCGCCCGACGCACTTTAATGATTCCGCGACGGTTGAAATTCAAGGCGTCGCTGACTTTGGCGCCGTAGGCGTTGGTTCCGTTCGTGCGATGGAATAGCGGACGGCGCCCCGAACGTCGTGACCGGTCGATCCGTTACGCGGATCGGGGAGCGGAGAGCATGAAGAGCGTTGGTCTTGGCACGTACGCCCTGCGTGGAGGCGTTGTGGTCGCGTTGCTGGCAGGCTGCGGCGCGCCGCGGCCAATCGGCGCGCCGGGGGCGATAGCGGTCGCGCCGGGACAAAAGCTCGAGGGTTCGTGGATGCGGGCGGACGCGAAGAGCGGCGATCTCCTCTATGTCTCGAACCCGGGTAATGACACGGTCACCGTCTACGGATATCAGAGTCGCAAACTCGTCGGCACGCTTGATGGGTTCTCCAGCCCAGCCGGTTTGTGCGCCGATACGGCCGGCGATGTTTGGATAACCAACGAGGGCGAGCATGATGTGATCGAGTATGCGCACGGCGGCACACAGCCGATTCAGACTCTCGACGACGGCAGCGAACAGCCGTCGGCGTGTTCGGTAGATAAGACGACTGGCAATCTCGCCGTGCTCAATGCCGATGACGTTGCCGTTTATTCCGATGCAAGCGGATCTCCAACCCTTTACAGCGGCGGGCAGGTTTACGGAGACTACGCGCTCGGTTACGGCGCGCACGGCGACCTTCTCGTTGACGGCGGCAGTTATGACAACAGCCAATTAATTGCGTTTGCGCAGCTTCCGCCAGGCATGACGCATCTGAAGCAAGTGGTGCTCTCGAAGACGCTCCTGTGGGCGCCGCCGACCTTCGTGCAGTGGGACGGCCAGTTTTGGGTGGTTGGTACGCAGACGCTGGACTGGTTCAAAATCACGCGCAACAAGGGGAAACTCGAGGGGTATACGGTTCTCTCACCCACAAGTTCGACCGTGCAGTTTTGGATCGCGTCGGTCGGGGGTGGAAGCGCACGCGGAAATCAGATCGTCGTCACCGAGGACGATCCGTATGAGGTTGAGTTTTTCCAATATCCCGCCGGGGGCAACCCGTTCGCCAACATTATCGACGGTTTGAGCAATCCCTACGGCATTACCGTGAGCAAGGCGTCAAACCCGTGAACCTCGGCTTTGCGTTGTTAAGGAGAGCGAGTCATGGTGCAGGTTGGGGTCAGTACTGCCTAAGAGCTAGCACCGCGGCTGCGTTAGCGACGCTGCTAACTGCGTGCGGCAACCACGCGGACGCCACGATTCCGACGGTCAACGCTGCAACGACGACCTTTTCCCACCAGCAAACCTTTAAGTTCACCGGCAAACCACAGCGTTTCAAAGTGCCGCACGTGCAATGGCTGCAGGTTGTGGTGCGCGGCGCCGCTGGTGCCGGCACCTCTAATGACGTGGCACGCGGCGGTCGAGTTTACGCACTCATCCCGGCCTCAATCGACAGGGAGCTCGTCGTCTACGTCGGCGGCGCTGGAAACCTAACAAAGGGCGGCTATAACGGTGGCGCTGACGGCGGGGCCGACAGCAACTGTTCGAGCTGCGGCTACGGTGGCGGCGGCGCATCCGACATTCGCCTCGCGGGCGGGACGTTGGGCGGGCGCGTGATCGTCGCCGGTGGCGCTGGCGGCGGCGGTGGCGGACACAGTGGCGAATACTCCGGTGGCGCGGGCGGAGCCGGCGGAGGCGGAAGCGGCGGAGCCGGTTCCGGGTCTAACTATAGCTACTGCGCCGGTAAGGGCGGCGGCGGCGGATCGCAAGGCGTCGGCGGGTCGGGAGGTGGCGGGTGCGGCCATGCAAGTGGCAATGGCGGAAGCGTTGGTGATGGCGGAACCGGCGGCGCATCGTACTACGGCGGGCCCGGTGGCGGCGGAGGCGGCGGCNNTTCACGGCGGCGGCTTCGGCGGCGGCGGTGGAGGCGGCGGCGGAGGCGGAGGCGCGTCGTATGTCGGCAAGCGCGCGATGCATTCGCGCGTCTGGGCAGGCTGGAAGAACGCGGTCGCCAACGGCCTCGTCGTCATCAGTTGGTAGCAATATGAAAATTGCAATAGGTGCCCCCGTTGCTTTGATTCTTGGGGTCGCTGCGATATTCTCAGGCTGCGGCGGAGGCGGCAGCCCGAGCGGAAGGCCCGCAACGGTTCCCGCGGCAGCCCGACATGACGGCAGCTCGTGGATGGCGCCTAACACGACCTCGCAAGATCTGCTCTACGTTACCGGAGCGTGCGGCGGTATCTGCGTTTTCAGCTACCCGGGTGGCTCGCTCGTCGGCGAGCTGGGGGATTCGAACACGCCGATTAGCGAGTGCGTCGACAAGTCGGGCGACGTGTTCGTGATCGACTTCGGCGGTGAGGGCGGAACCGCCGGCATCGTCGAGTACGCGCACGGCGGTACGAGCCCGATCGCCACGTTAAGCGACCCCGGCTACTATCCCCACGCGTGTTCGATCGATCCCACGACGGGTAATCTTGCGGTGACGAACGAGTCGGCCGAGAACGGCGACACGGGCGTCGTCGCCATCTACGTTGATGCGAAAGGCGACGCTACCGATTATCTCGACCCAAGAATCTATTATATGGGCTTCTGCGGATACGACGATAAGGGCAACCTTTTCGTTGACGGTCAATACGACCATCAGGGGACGTTTGAGTTTGACGAGCTGCCCAACGGCAGCGGCAACTTCAAAAGCATCAAGATTCCGCAAGCGCCGTCGTCTCCGCTAGATCTCCAGTGGGCGGGGAAATATATCGCGCTTGCCGACAGCAGCACCGTTATCTATCACGTTGCAGTCAAGGGCTCGAAGGGCACCGTCGTGGGAACGACTCTCCTCAACGGGCCAACCTCGGGCACCGACGCGCAATTTTGGATTCAGGGAGGAACCATCGTCGAACCATACGAGACCAGCACCGGTACCGATGAAGTAGGATTTTGGAAGTATCCGACGGGCGGCCTTGTGAGAAGAAACATCGAAAGTTCCCAGTTCGACGATGCCGAACTGTTCGGAACCGTTGTCAGTCCAGCTCAGCAATAAAGATTCGGGGTTTAGCCGCTTCGCGCTAACCGTTTTCGGCGCAGCAAAGGATGACACTGTGAGAGCCCAAGTTATCGCTACGTCATGGTTCGACAGGCTCACCATGACACTGGGAGTTACTTCGGCGGGCAACTCGCGGCGCCGGGTTTGACCGCGGAGAGCGCGACGGCGGTCGAGACGGAGAGCGGCGTAGTGCCGGTAGGCTTCACGCAATCGTACGCAAGAATGTATGCCGTGACGGCCGCGTCGTCGGTCTTCGAGAGCGACCCCGGCGCCGTGAGCGGCATTTGCGTCGAGACGATCCCGTAGAGCTGCGCGACGCTGAGACTGGAATGCGCGAAGCCCGGACCGCTAAGCGCGGGTCCCGAGACGCCTTGCAAATGCGTACCATGACATGAAAGACACTGCTTGACATAGATCTTCGATCCGGCCGACGCTTGCGCGGAAGTATACGGCGCGCTAACCGTCGCAGAGGCCGGAGCGGCCGAGCCGCCCTCCGAGTTTGCGGCGGCGGCAACCGTTGCGGCGGGCTGTCCGGTCGTGCCGTTCATCGCGGTCGGCGACGCGCTCAAGCTAAACGTGACCACCCGCGCGCTCTGCGATTTTGGCAGGTTGGGCGTTTGCTGGTTTCCGGCTTCACCCGCTTCGACCACGAGGTATTCATGGCCGTCGGCGGCCTGGTACGCGGAGATCGGCGCGACGATCGATGCTCCGACGTCGTCATGCCACAACTCGCGGCCGGTCTTTGGTTCGAACGCGTACACGCGACCGCTCGCGTCACTGGTAAAGATCAGGCCGTTGCGCGTCACGAGCACGCCGCCTTGCGCCGAATACGGCAACGGCTTAACCCACGCCGGCTTGCCCGTTCCGACGTCGACCGCCGTCAGCACCCCGGTCGCGTTGCGCCGCTTTGGCAGCGGTCCGGCGGCGTACGGCTGTCCGGGAACGTACGGCACCGTCGAAGGATAAACGATCTTCCAAATCGCGCACTCTTGCGTGCTGGGAATGAAGAAGAAATTGACGGCATCGTCGTACGAGCCGCCGTTCCATTCTATTCCTCCACCGTGGTTTGGACAGGCGAAGGTTCCCTTGAGCGTGGGAACCGTTGTGAAGATGCCTTGCTGATCGCTCACTGCGAGCCGGCTGACGAGCTTGCCGGTCGTGCGATCGAGAATGACGAAGTCACCGGCCTTATCGCCAACGGCCAATAACTGGCGATTGGTTCCGTTGACATTACCGGTAAAGAGGACCGGCGGCATCGACGGATCGTTGTCGTGCACGTCGTTGGGAACGACTTTGTAATACCACTTGAGGCGCGGTGCGTCGCCGGAGATGTCGAGCGCGACGACCGAGTCGGAGTAGAGATTTAGGCCCTTGCGTCCGTACTCGCTGAGATTGGGACCGGGATTGCCCGGTGCCGCGTAAAGCGTGTCCGTCTCCTGATCGATCGAGAGGCCGGCCCATACGGCGGCTCCACCGTGGACGTACGAGTCGCCCGGCCACGTGCTGTGTCCGGGCTCGCCCGGTTGCGCGACGGTATGCCAATCCCACAAGCGCGAACCGTCCTGCGCGCTAAAGGCGCTGACTAGCCCGCTGCCGCCGAGGTCGCCGCCCGACGTGCCGACGATCACCTTGTCCTTGTAAACGTAGGCGGCGGTCGAGTACCAGGTGTTGCTCGTGTCGTGACAAGCCGGCACGTCGAACGACTGTTTGCCCGTCGCCGCATAAATCGCAATCAGCCGGCAATCCTGGGTAACGATATAGAGCTTGCCGTTGGCTAAGCCGACGCCGCGATTGACCGGATACTGCAGCTCGTAGGCGGGATTGTAACCGAACGCCCACCGCAACGCGCCCGACGTTCCGTCTAACGCAAGCACGTTGTCGTGTGAAGTTGAGACGTAGACCGTGCCGTCCCAAGCGATCGGGGAGGCCTCTTCCTCGCCGGCGTCCTTCACGTCCGTAATCCAGGCCTTCTTGAGTTGCGAGACGTTCGCGGGAGAGATCTCGCTAAGACCAGTCACGCGGTTTCCGCCGTACGTCTTCCCCGGAACGATCCAGTCGGCGTCGTCGGAACCGGCTTGCAGCAGAGCCGCGGAATCTGGCCCGGCTTTAGCGCCGTTACCGCCTCCGGAACATGCCGCTCCCATCGACAGGAGCGCAACGATCGCTAAGCCACGTAATGCAGTACTCATGTGCGTTACCTCACGGCTCTCACGTTTGGAATACGCGCAACACGCGCGGGCGCTTGTCTTTAGCCCTTGAAGGGTCTGCTGACTGAGTCTCCAGTGAACTGCTCGGCGGTTTTGCCGGTCTTCGGGTCGACGGTGTAGAGCAGGTCGGCGATCTCGTCGGCGTGATCTTCTTCGTCCTTGAGGATCCCTTCAAACATTCGCCGGCTCACCGGATCGGCGTCGCCGAAGAACGTGACGATGTCGCCGTAGATTTTGATGACAACGCGCTCGGCGAGCAAATCCTCGCGAAGGAGATCCGCTAGCGTGTGACCGCTCTCGAAAGTAGAAAACGCCCGCTTGCTGATGCCGTTGGGATCCAGGTTCGGGACGCCGCCGAGTTGTTTGATCCGATCGGCGATCAGCTCGAGATGCTTCTCTTCATCGAGCCAATGCTCTTTGAAGAGCCCCTGCAGCTGCTCCTGATGAATCGAGGTCGTCATGTAATAGTGCTGCTTGTAGCGCAGCACGCAGATGATCTCCGACGCCAAAGCGGCGTTGAGCACGTCATAGACTTTGTCGAGCGGCAATGTATAGTACGGGGTGACCGGGCCGTTCTCCATGGACTCACGGACCTTGGCTTGAATTTCCTTGACGTCGGACAGAATTGACATGCTT
>PKWF01000032.1 GCA_003133185.1 Vulcanimicrobiota bacterium
GCGTTGGGGCTCTGGAAACTCATACCTATTTCGAGTCGTGATAACGGAAGCAAATCAGGGAGTGATCTTTGGCGAGGTAGCGCAGTGCAGTTTACTCGAGTGCACCATAAGTTATAACAAGGACGGACCATCGGGTGGTACCGCGGTGACCATCGGGCAGGGAGGTCTCGCACAAGACGTCCATGTTGCTGCCTGTACGCTGTTCTCGGAGGACCCGGGATCGCCGCCTCAACCGAAGGGAGGCCTAGGTTTAAGCGTTCTTTCTGCCTCGCGTCTTGTGGTGGCTAACACGCGCATTGAGGGCTTCGAACAGGGCGTCGTGATCAACCCCGCTGAGGCTTCGGTGCAGTCGGTTTATTTCAGCAACCTGAACATCTACACGGTAAGTACCGAGCCGACGATAGGTGCAGCGGTGAGCATCACCCCAGAGAGTTCCTCCACGGTTTCCGAAGTCGTCTTTGTGGGTTGCGACATAGGACCAGGGGAAAGTACCGGGACGCTTTACGAAGGCGCTGGCATCCACATCGATCAGGGAAGCGGCTCAGTCGACCAAGTTCGATTTGTTTCTTGCTACTCGTGTGCATGGCTAGGGCCGGGTTTGCAAATCGATGCTGCAACGAACGTCGAGGTTGTTGGCGGTTATTATTCATGTAACGGCATCCAGACCGAGAGTCTGCCCAGCCCACTGCAAGCGGGAATAGCAATCGCGATAAACGGCAACTCAGTATCTGGAGTTCGAATCGTAGGGGCCGGTTGCAACAACTCCGTCTACCGCGTTGGTACCGGCAAGGGCTGGCTTGAAGCGACGCAGAAGTACGGGATTGCGTTAGGAGCCGCTGCGAGCAACGTCGTTGTGCGAGACTGTGACCTGACGGGAAACGAAGCAGCCGCCCTATCGATTGTTACTGGAGCCGGTGTCCAAGTGACCGACTGCGCCGGCTATAACGACCAGGCCACTCCGCTTCCATCGCCGAGTCTTGGCACGAGTTTTAGCGCCGAAACGCTCGGCTACTACGGTCCGATGAGTTTTTACGTCTTGAGCATCGCGCTCACTAGCACAGTCAAGATAGACGACCAAACGACGGGCCTGAAGCAGGGCGCCTTCACGCTCTCGCCGGGAGAATCGGCGGAGATCTCTGGTGGTCCCGTGACCATTGTGGCGATTGGCCAATAATGGGGAAGACGTCCTAGCGACGCAGGGTCGCCCCGGAGCCGACGCTTATTGCGACACTGTTGACGTTAAGGCCAAAGCCCTTGTTGAGCACCTGAGTGGCTTTACCGCCCTTCGGATACTTCCAGTATGCAGCCTCGAACGGGTAACCTTCCGATCGTCCGTACGGCGAGATCAGCGTACTGCCGTACACCAGCCACTGATTCTTGAGATGCTCGGCGACAGTCTTTCCAACGATCGTTCCACTCGTGCCCGAGATATCGATATGGTGGATTCCGTGCAGGTCGCTTAATGCAAGGTAGGACCCCAGCCATTGCACGCTTCCGGGTCTTGCGATGCGTTTGTTCAGGGTGATGTCGCTAAATGAGCTGCCGCCGGCGGGTAGCTCGGTAAGCTTCGGACTCTGCTTCGGTTTGTAGTCATCCTCGCCGGAGACGAATAAGTTCCCGTTGTCATCGTACGCGCAATTGAAGTAGAGATCCATGGTCGGATCGGTGTAATCGGTCGGGGGGTACTGCGCGGCGGGGTAAACTGACACGACGTTGCCGCTGTCGGAACCCGTCGAGCTAACTACCGCGAGGTTCCCGGTTATAGGGTCAACCGAGCAGGCCACGGGCTTACGTTCGGGGTCGTCGAGCGTTGCAATCGGAGTGGTTCCCCCATGAGCGTACTCATAGATGAAGCCCTCACCGCCATCGTTGGCCCCGACGAAAACATCGCCGCTCGTATCCGCGCAGAGGCTGTCCACGTAAGCGGCGTTCGGTTGAAACTGCGCAACTATTTGTCCCTGCGGATAGGTGAGGATCGAGACACCATCCTCACCGTTCCCGTAGCTACCGACGTACAGGAGAGCCCCACTGGATGACGACCGGCCAATCGCCTGGCCGCCCGCGATTCGGCCTATACCAGAGCCTCCATTTTGCATCTGTAAATTGCCGCATCCAGTCGTCAATAGCGTAAGGGCTACGACCACATAACTTGCCGACGTCTTCGCGAGGTCCATTCCTGTTCTCCAAGTCTATAGACTGATGGTTATACTACTCCCCGCGGCGCACCGTCCCCTATCTCCCCCGCTTCGTCGCCCCTCGCGAACGACCAGCACGAGAAGGCAAAAAGCCTTCATGAATCCGGTTCCTTGCCCGGAATCTTCTCTCCCAGTGTCCGCCAATAGAGCATCAACGAACGATGGTAAGTCGACCGGGCGACCCGTGGTCGGTAATTGACTCGCGTCATCGCCGGCGTCCCATTACCGCCGGGCGACCAAAATTGCTGAGATCAGATTAAGGGCCGTCCGAGAGGGCGCCCCTTGCGGATGTTTGAAGTTAGCTCCGCAAAGTAGCTCTCGGAAGGCATCTCGTTTTCGGATAGGGGTGCGTGCTTGTTCATCCCACTGGAGAAAACCAGGCTCCTAGCCAATAACTCTTTACTCGTCTCATGAGCTTCGCCTCGTGCATCATGCCGACCGCGAACCGGCGGTCATTCGTGCCGGCAGCTATCCGCATGTTCCTCGCCCAGGATTATCCCCAAAAAGAGCTTCTGATCATCGATGACGGGGCTGACTGCATTGAAGACCTCGTCCCGGCTCAGCCGCAGATTCGATATATTCGGCGCCAAGGGCCCGATCTTATCGGCCATAAGCGAAACATTGCTTGCGAGATTGCCCACGGCGATATCATTGTGCACTGGGATGACGATGATTGGTACGCGCCGTGGCGCTTGGCTTATCAGGTCGAGGCTCTGGAGTCAGGAGGCCTTGACATTTGCGGAGTCGGAAGTGCATTTTTTGTTGATGCAGCTATGCGCCGCGCTTGGGAGTACGTCTACCCGAGCAATCTGAGACCCTGGGTTTGCGGTGCGACGCTGTGCTATCGGAGATCCTTTTGGGAGAATCACCGCTTCACAAACGTAAGAGTGGGCGAGGATACACGCTTCGTCCTGACTGCTCGGGACGCAAGGATTGGCGTTCTTGAAAACAATCGCTTCTTCGTGAGTAGGATTCACGAAGGAAACACATCTCGGAAGTATACGAACAGTGGGCGCTTCCGCGAAGTTCCATTTGAAGTGGTTCGCGGAATCGTCGGCGTCGACTGGCCAGCGGTTTTCGGCGAACTGGGTTCCAATTCAACCTTAGCGCTACCGTCGGCTGGCACGGCACTCGTATCTGCTGCTTCAGGAATCGGCGACATCCTGCGTGTGACGCCACTTATCCGGGTGTTAAGCACGATCGGCTATACCGTTGACCTACTTCTTTGGCCGGATGATCCGGCCACCATCGACCTTCTCCGCGACGCTCCAGAGCTCCGACACGTCATCGCGATTTCTGCACCGGGCCGCGACCTGGGTGAAGGTCCTCTTGCTAGCTTCGAAGATCAGGATTACGATCTCGCTACATTTACACACCTCAGTGCGCGGCTTAGTAGGTTTGTGCGTGCACGTACGCGATACAGCTCCGATGCTAATTGGCGCAGCGAAGGCGATAACACGTGCCTAGAAAAGATTGCTCGAGCGGTGGGTTGGCAAGGCCCGTTACCTGCTCCGTTCGCGATGAAATCTGCCCGCAGTTTTAACCTGCCGCCAGGCACGATTGCGATCCATCCGGGTTGTAAGCCGAACTGGCCGTGGAAAAAGTGGCACGGCTTCGACGAACTAGCGAGCTTATTTCCGAATGTGGCCATAGTCGGCACTGACGCTGATCTTGATAATAGCCAGACCTATTTCAATCGGCCATTTGCTTGGCCAGGACATGTTCGCAACTTTGTAGGCCAGCTTGGTCTTCGCGATACCGCTGCACTGATCTCGCAATGCGCTGCCCTCATCTCGCTGGACTCCGGGATAATGCACCTCGGTGTAGCGCTCGAAATTCCGACATTCGGCATCTTTGGGATCACCAGCCCGGAGCGAGAATGCATGCGTTCGCCGTTCATGATCCCAATCACGAAGCAACCGCCCTGTGAGCCTGCATGCCGGCGGGCCGCATGGGGGCGCCGCGACTGCGAGCACCACCTCGAATGCTTAAGAACCCTTACCGCCGAGGGAGTCGCCGCGACGGTAATGACGTCGTTACCGGAAGGATCGAAGGACCTCACACGATGGAGCAAACCGGCAAAGCGGAGCGAAACGATCAGTCTGAACTACTATGGTGAGGTTTTTCAGGCCAGCGGATACGGGCAAGCTGCCCGAGCCTACGTCCACGCGCTTCATGCCGCCGGGGTCCAAGTTCACGTGGTTAACGCGACGCGGGGACCACATCATTTGGAAGATACATTGATCAGCGCGCAGCTTGGCTGCGATCCTGGCGCCGATTTCAACCTTTTTCACGGTATTCCGTCCTTCTGGGCGCGCTCGGCGTACGCACAACGAAACGTCATCGCGATGACGGTTTGGGAGGCCGACCGAATGCCGCCCGTGTGGCGCGACCCACTCAGCCATGCTATCGATGTTTGGCTGCCGTGTGCCTTTAACGTTGAAGTATTTGCGCGCGATCTCACGAAAACGCCGTTTTGCCTCCCGCACGCGCTGTTGCCAGATAATGGCATAGCCGAAGGTCATCCCAGTAATATCAGCCTTGCGGTCGAACCGGCTGACTTCGTTTTTTACAGCATTTTCGAGTGGCAGGATCGTAAGAATCCGCGCGGCTTGATCGAAGCCTTCTTTGAGACATTCGCTGGCGAGTGCGACGCTGTGCTGCTAATCAAAACGAACGCGGGCGCTGCCACGGAGGCGCAGCGTGCAGTCGACGAGGTCCGCGCACTGACTCGATCGCGTGCCCGCGTCGTCTTGCACTGCGACACATTCGACGAAGCCGTTATGCGAGCGCTGCATGCGCGCGGAGACTGCTATGTTTCCTTGCATCGCGGCGAGGGCTGGGGATACCCGCTCTTTGAGGCAGCCGCCCGCGGTACTCCTGTCGTCGCGACAGCCTACGGCGGCCCCCTCGACTATCTTGATCCGCGACATCATTGGCTTGTGCGCCACACGCTGACGCCTGTCCGCCAGCAGTACTTTCTTTATCGCCCCTTTATGAACTGGGCCGAGCCAGACGCAGCCAGCGCACGAGACGGTTTACGGTGGGTGTACGAACATCGCGCCGAGTCGCGCGCTAGAGCCCAAGAAGCAGCTCGTGAACTGCGTATGCGATTCGCGCCCCAACGCATCGGGGAGGCGGCCAAGGCGCGGCTGGTTGAACTAAAACGTAGGATTCCGATGCGATCTGCAACGAGCGTCACGCAAGCGCAGCCGACGCGAGCACTAGCGACCCCGGTGGCTGCTCGTCGACCGCAACCGGACCGAGCGCCCGCGCTGCCCATACCCGGGGCCTGGTACGATGCCGACTACTTCGAGCGCGGCCTCAAGAGCAACTGGAAGGGCGGATATTCGTGGCCATCATTTCAAGGGCTCTTCACCGAGGCGGCGGCACTTTTAGAGGAACTATTTCCTGACGCAAGATCATACGTCGACGCTGGGTGCGCAAAGGGTTTCCTCGTTCAGGCCTTACGCGAGCGTGGCCGGGATGCTCGTGGATTCGACCATAGCGAGTGGGCGATCACGCATGCGCAGCCGAGCGCTAAACCGTTCATCGAACTCGCGCCGCTGGAGGCCGTGGCCTATGACGATAGCACCGTTGACGTCTTAATCGCGATGTCGCTCTTTGAGAGTCTCACAGAGGACCAGATAAGGTACTTTCTGCCGCGAGCGCGCCAGTGGGTACGTCACACGCTTTTCGCCACAATTCCGATCCAGCGCGCTGGCAGTGACCGTGACCTATCCCACATCATGATGCGGGACCGCCAATGGTGGTACGATCGTTTTGTGGAAGCGGGGTGGCGACAAGACCCCCGTCAGGAAGCCATCAGGCGTCATCCGTTCGTGAAGAAAATGAACTGGGACGTCTATCTTTTTGAGCCTGGGCGGTGAGCGCTCCTCGTGGTGAAACCGTGCTCGTCCATCTTGCCTCGGGCATCGGAAACATCGTCCTTGCGACGCCGCTGCTGATCGTACTTGGGCGGGCAGGCTTCGTTGCTGACGTGCTGATCGATGCCGATTATCCTGGAGTTGGCGCGCTGCTAGAAGGCTGGAGCGCTGTGCGCGCGATCTACGACGGTCGTCGCGCTCGTCCGTCGCTCACGTCCTACGCACACGTAATCGCCGCCATACCGCCGTTCTATTGGAAACGCTATGCTTCTCGGTACGCTGGTCTCGGGAGAGCGCTGTACCGAGCGCCAGACGCGCTCTTTTACCGTGATGAGCAAGCATACTATTTGGATTATGCTCGCCCGCTAGGCTGTGACGTCAGCACGCCGCCCGATTACTTCCTCCCGATCGCCCCTGAATGCAACGATCTCGTCGGACCAACGACGCTCGTATTGGCGCCGGGATGTAAAACCGGCGAGATGGCTGCAAAACGTTGGCCCTTCTTTCCTCACCTCGCCGACCGCTTCGATGACGTCGTACTCATCGGCACCGACGACGATCTGACTCGGTTCGACGGCAGCCGCATGCAGTTTTCTGATCGCGTCCGCTCATTCGTGGGACGCCTTTCTCTCCTGGAGACAGCTCACGTGATTGCGAACGCGGGCGTGGTTGTCGCCAACGATTGCGGGCTGGGACATCTTGCCGCGGCCGTTGGAGTTCCAACCATCTTACTATTTGGCCCCACGCCGCATTCTACGCTCGGGCACTTGCCGACCAACGTAACGATCCTGCGCCGCGGGTTATCATGTGAACCGTGCTGGTTCGCAACACGGTTCGGTGCCTGCGACGGGGACGTAAGCTGCCTGCAAGAAATCACGGTTGAGGAAGTCTGCAACATGGTGAGGTGTTACGTTGCTGCCTCGATCACCCCGGGTGTGTCGCCGGACCGATGCCGCACATGACGGACTACTACATCGAGTACGGCGGGGGTCTTGGCGATATTTTCTTCCAGATATATTTCGAAGGTGCCTATCGGGCGCTCGATGAGCTGACCGAAGCCGATCGCGCCGTGATTGGCCTCATTACCCACAACCCACATGCCGGCGAGATCTTCGCAAACCATCCGAGGA
>PKWF01000160.1:0-22399 GCA_003133185.1 Vulcanimicrobiota bacterium
ACGCACTTGCCTATCCCAACCGGCTCCCGCCGGTTGGGGACCCGGCCATCCACGGCGATGTGTTGCAAATCTTGGGGGCAAAGCAAGGAGAGGTCGCCTTGCGGTACGATTTCGAGGCGCCCGATCCGCTTCGATTTCCCTGCGTCGCCTTAGCATACGAAGCGCTGGCTGCGGGCGGCACGGGGCCCGCGGTGCTCTCGGCCGCAAACGAAGTCGCCGTGGACGCGTTTGTCGAAGGTAGGATTGCTTTCNNGCTTTCGGGAAAATCTCAGAGGTTATCGAACGAACCATGGAGCGGACTCGCCCGGCCGAGGCTAGTCTCGATGGGGTACGCTTGGCCGACCGAGAGGCTCGAATAAACGCGCAGGCAATCGTGGAAGGAACGCAAAGGTCGTCGAATTGAATCTTCTCGCCGTCGTCACCCTAGTCGGATTCGAAAAGGTCGCCACATTTTTGGTGATGCTTTCGGTGTTGATCGTCCTGCACGAGCTCGGTCACTTCATCTTGGCACGCCGAAACGGCGTGCGAGTGAACGAATTTGCCGTAGGATTCGGTCCGCGGCTGCTGGCTTGGAAGAGCCCGCGCAGCGGAACGCAATACTCGTTGCGAGCCTTTCCGGTCGGTGGCTTCTGTGCGATGGAAGGCGAAGACGGCAAGGGCTCTGAGGCAGAGCAGCAACGAAGTTTTCGCGCGCAGCCGCACGACGCGCAGAGCAACTTTCAGGCGAAGTCGCCATGGCGTCGCCTTGCGATTATCCTGGCCGGACCCGCCGCGAACTTTTTGCTCTGCTACGCAATCTTGCTAATCGGCGCCTTAGCGTTCGGCGTAGCGAGCGATAGAACGAGCCAGCCGGTGGTCCGCGAAGTGATCCCAGGATCCCCCGCGCAGATTGGCGGCCTCCGTCCGGGCGATCGCATCGTTGCCATCAACGGCATACCGATGACGACCGGAAAGAAGTTGGTCGACACGATTCACGGGGCGCTGCGGAAAAGGCTCGATCTAGTCTATCAACGCAACGGCACTCAGACCGAGATCTACGTTTTGCCACGCGCCTGTCCGCCGCAAGTCGGGCGGAACCTTGGCTGCATCGGATTCTCCCCCGTTCCGGCTTTCGAACGCGTTGGATTCGTTGCCGCGGTACGCCAAAGCGGCGAGCAGTTTGTCGTAATCGCCGACGAAACGGTTGAAGGGATCGTGCTCCTCGTGACGCAGTTTTCAAAGTATTCGCCGCAAGTCTCCGGGCCGATCGGCATGGGTCAGGCGGCGGCGACGGTGCAGGACTGGGGCTGGGGACCGTATTTGACGTTCGCTGCCACGATCTCGTTTGCGCTCGGGCTCTTTAACTTGCTGCCTATTCCCGCGCTCGACGGCGGACGCGCCGCGTTCATTATCGCGGAGCTGATTCGCGGGCGCCCGGTGGATCCGGAGAAAGAGGCGATGGTCCACTTGGCAGGCTTCGCGGCGTTGATTGCCTTGGTAATGCTCGTCGCTTTCCACGACATCACGCGCATCGTCAGGGGCCAGGGGGTGCTGTAATGCTTCGACTGCGTCGTAAGAGCAAGCCAATCTTTCTCCAGAATAAGACGGGTAAGGCCGACGCAAAGAGTGTCTGGATCGGCGGCGATCATCCCGTCGTCGTGCAGTCGATGACGACGACCGACACGGCCGACGCAGACAAGACGCTCGAACAAGTTTACGGCCTTGCGATGGAAGGCTGCGAGGTCGTGCGCGTCACGGTCAAGGACCCGCCCGATGCCGCGGGTCTCCCGGCGATCGTTTACCGCTCGCCCGTTCCGATCGTGGCGGACATTCACTTCGACCACAAGATGGCGCTGGCGGCAATCGAAGCCGGCGTCGCGAAACTGCGATTGAATCCTGGGAATATTCGCGACCCTAAGAAGGTTGCGGAGGTGGTCACTGCGGCGAAAGCGCGGGGCATCCCGATTCGCGTCGGTGTCAATATGGGTTCGCTCGCGCCCGACTTAGAGAAATCGCTCGGCCATACCGCCGAAGCGATGGTGCTCTCGGCCTTGCGTCACGTCGAAATGCTCGAAGAGCACGGGCATACGGATATTGCGATTTCGCTCAAAGCCCACGACGTCGCCACGACCGTCGAGGCCTATCGCTTGATGGACGGCCGTTTACGCGAGCGCGCGACGCCCTATGCGTTGCACCTCGGCATTACCGAAGCGGGACTGCTGCGCGACGGCACGATCAAGTCGGCGATTGGGCTTGGGATTCTGCTCTGGGAAGGCATCGGGGACACGATTCGAGTCTCGCTGGCGGACGACCCGATCGAAGAAGTCCCCGTCTGCTGGGGAATTCTCAAATCGCTTGGTCTGCGAGAAAAAGGCTTCGAAATTACCGCCTGTCCCTCGTGCGGGCGCGCCGAAATTTCGGTGCTCGAGCTCGGTCGAGCCGTTGAAGCGATCGCCAAGTCGTATAGCGCGCCGGTGAAGGTCGCCGTGATGGGCTGTGTCGTCAACGGCCCGGGTGAATCGAAGATGGCCGACGTCGGCGTCGCGGGCGGCAAGGGCAAGGGTGCGATTTATCGCGCCGGCGAGTTGGTCGGGACTTATCCGGAGAGCGAGCTGCTCGGCATGCTGCGACTGGAAATCGAAAAGGTCATCGCAGAGAAGTATCCCGCATACGTCGACGAGATCGGGCGGCCTCCGGCGGCCGTGCCGTCCGCCGTCTGATGCGCCGGATCGCCGAAGCTTACGTTGGCCTGCGCTGGCAAAGCTTCGCCGTGGTGGCACTCTGCGCACTGCTTGCCTCGTCGCTGCTCGTGTTTTCCCGACCGATCGTCATGCTGGTCGACGGCGAGCGTGTCGATACGGACGTGGCGCCCGTGACGACCGCGAATGCCAAAGCGTTCGTCCCGCTGCGCTCGATCGCCGACGCACTCGGTGCCGAGACCGAGGTCGACGCCAAGACTGGTGCGATCAGCGTAGTTCTGGGCGGTCAGACGCTTACGCTGCGTGTCGGCGACCCGCACGCGACGGTCAACGGCATGCCGCTTACGCTCAAGCACGCGCCGTTCCGCGTGCGCGGCCGCGTGCTAATTTCCTTGGACGCCGTCGCGCGCGCGCTCAACGTTCGCGCGAAATACAACTCTCGTGAAGCTCGCATCGAGGTAGTAACGCCGGGCATCGGCCAAGCGCCGAACCCCGGAAACACCGAACCGCACTGACAGACCTCGCACGCAGGGTCAGAACTCGCTGAGGCCCTCGGGCTCTTCGACCGGGACGACCGCATCGGGGTTGGACTTGCGGAAACCGTAGGCGAAGAAGAAGACCAATCCGCAGACGAGGGCGATGACGAACCACGTCCAAGTCGCGCGCGAGAGACCGAAGACCGCTAAGAAGAGCGAACAGACGATCCCCAAGATTGGGAAGAGCGGCACGAACGGCACTCGGAAGCTGCGTGGAAGATCCGGCTTGCGGTGGCGAAGATAGAGCACGCCGGCGCAAACGACGGTGAATGCCATCAGAGTACCGATATTGACTAAGTTAAGCAGATTGTTAAGCGGCACGATCAGCGCGAGAATCGCCACGGCGACCCCGGTGATCATTGTGGTGACCAACGGCGTCTTGAAGCGCTGGTTAACCGCTGCAACCATCGGCGGCAGCATGCCGTCGCGCGCCATCACGTAGAAAATACGCGACTGACCGAGCAGTGACGCAAGCGCCACGCTCGTCGTGCCGGCCAGAACCCCGATCGTGATGACCCAGGTAAGTGCCGGTATGTGAAGCGGAGCGAGCGCATAGACGAGCGGATTCTTGATCGGAACATCTCTCCACGGAACGACTCCCACGAGAACGATCGCCGTCGCGCAGTAGATGAGCGTGCCGATCGCAAGCGCGCCGATCACGCCCACGGGAACGTCGAACTGCGGATTCTTGCACTCTTCGGCCGTCGTCGTCGCGGTGTCGAAACCGATGTAGCTGAAGAAGACGAAGGCGCCGACGGCGACGATTCCATAAGGCTGAGCGGACGACGAGTAATCGGCCATCCCTCCGAAGGGCCGCAGCGCTCCCCAGCCGACGGGGTTGAAGTTGTGGAGGTTCGCACCGTGAAAAAGAAAGAGCCCGGCGACGATGAAAACGATGAGTGCGGAGATCTTCAACACGACAAAGGTATTATTTACCATGGCCGTCTCGCGAATGCCGACGGAGAGTAGAACGCTCAATCCGATAACGAAGAATGCGGCGACGAAGTCGTATTGGGAGTGAAGGATATCCCAGCTCGACGGCACCCACCACGCGCCGTGAACGATCAGGTTCGACTGTTGCGCCCAGGCGGGCAACGCGAAGCCGATGCTCTTGAAAACATCTTGGATCGCCGCGGAAAACTGTTGGGCGACCGGGGCGGCGCTGATTCCGTACTCGAAGATCAACGCGAAACCGATGATCCAGGCAAAGAGTTTGCCCATCGTCGCGTAGGCGTACGTGTAGGCGCTGCCGGCGACCGGAACCATTGCGCCGAGCTCCGCATAGCAGAGGGCGGCAAAGAACGAGGTTAGGCCGGCGAGCAGATACGAGATAATAACGGCTGGGCCGGCGCCTTTAACCCCGGTCCCGATCGTCGTGAAGATGCCGCCGCCGATCATCGTTCCCAAGCCAATCGCGACGAGATCCTTGGCGGTCAAGGCGCGCCGGAGAATCCTGCGCTTCCCGAGCTCGCGCAGCTTTTCTACGTTGGTCGTTGCAAAAAGCGCAGAGAAGAACGACATTCCGCGCTCGGTTCGCACTAGGAACCGATCACACCTAGTGGCCCGTTACAGGCCATTACTCTGGAGGCCGGCTCGCCGGATTCCAGAGATGCTCGGGGTCGCGCAGCGCGTCGTTGATCCAACGAGCCCAGACGAAGAGTGCGTCGGAGAGTCTATTCAAATAGCGCAGCGCTTCGGGCGAGACGTCGTTCTCTTGGTCGAGCAGCGCCACGACGAGACGCTCCGCGCGCCGGCAGATCGTGCGCGCGAGGTGAAGGTAGGCTCCGGGGAGCGACCCGCCCGGATGAATGAAGTTTGCCAGCGGCGGAAGATCGCACTGTGCCTGGTCGATTGCGCGTTCGAGTGCATGCGCGTCAGCCGCTTGGACGCGCGGCAGACCCTCCCGGCGGTCCGGCGCCAACGTCGCCAAATCGGTCCCGAGATTGAAGAGCACGTCCTGCGTCCACGCAAGCCAACCGTCGAGGTGGGCCGCACGAGCGTGGCTTTGGAGAAGCGGTCGCAACGATGCGCGAGCGACCCCAATTGCGCTGGAAAGCTCGTCGAGGGTGCCGTACGTCGCGATGCGCGGCGCGCTTTTCTTCACGCGCCGGCCCCCGACAAGACCCGTCATCCCTCCATCGCCGGCACGGGTATAGATTCGGGTAAGTTTCGGCATTGTTTTGCTATTGCGAGTTCCGCACCCGATATCCCCGGCGCGAAGGCCGTTCGAGCGCCGCAGCGAAACGGGCCCGGTCATGTCGGAAGCGCTCGCCGGAGGCGCCGTCAAGGAGATTCCTCCAAAATCGGCCGACCTTTCGGCTTGGTATACTGCGGTGTGTCTGCGAGCCCAGCTCGTTTCGTACTCACCCGTGCGTGGATGCGTCGTTCTTCGTCCGTACGGCTTCGGTCTTTGGGAGAATCTGCAGCGAGAGCTCGACGCGCGATTCAAGGCTACCGGCCACGAGAATGCGTACTTTCCGCTACTTATTCCCGAAAGTTTGTTGATTCGGGAGGCCGAGCACGTCGAAGGATTTGCGCCGGAGGTCGCCTGGGTGACGCAAGGCGGCAGCGAAGTGTTGACGGAGCGTCTGGCGATTCGGCCAACCTCGGAGGCGATCGTCGGAACGATGTACGCGCAATGGATCGAGTCCTATCGAGACCTTCCGATTTTGATCAACCAATGGGCGAACGTCGTGCGCTGGGAGAAGGCCACGCGGCCGTTCCTGCGCACCATGGAGTTTCTTTGGCAGGAGGGTCACACCGCTCATGCGAGCGCACAAGAAGCGCGAGAGGAAACGTTACGCATCCTCGGCCTCTATCGAGACTTCGCGGAAAACGTCGCGGCGCTGCCGGTCTATGCGGGGCGAAAAAGCGCCAGCGAGCGCTTTCCCGGCGCGGTTGAAACGTTTTCGATCGAAGCGTTGATGCCCGATGGCAAGGCTCTCCAGTCGGGGACGTCGCACGATTTGGGTCAAAACTTCGCTCGGGCCTACGACATCAAGTTCACCGATGCCGATCAGGCGGTCAAATACGTGCACACGACCTCGTGGGGAATCTCGTGGCGAATGCTCGGTGCGATCATTATGGCGCACGGCGACGACCGAGGTCTTCGCGTCCCTCCAAAGCTGGCGCCCACGCAAGCCGTTTTCGTGCCGATCGTGCGTTCCGGCGACGAGCGGGCGGTCGAAGTCTGCAACCAGCTCGCCCGCAGATTGGCCGACGCGGGCTTGCGGGTGCGCGTCGACGCTCGCGACGAGAAGCCCGGCTGGAAGTACAGCGAGTGGGATCTGCGAGGCGTTCCNNATCGAGATCGGCCCGCGCGACGTGGACGCAGGAACCGCGGTGCTCGCGCGCCGAGATCGGAATAGAGAGGAGAGCGGACAGCGGCAAAGCGTCGCGGTTACCGAAATCGAACCGGCGTTGCGGGGGCTGCTCGACGAAATTCAAGCTTCGCTCTACGCGCAGGCGAGATCGTTTCTCGAAAGTCACACGATCGCCGCGGCCGAACGAAACGAGTTTTTGGACCTCTGCAGCACGCGGGCAGGGATGATCGACATCGCGTGGTGCGAGCGCGCCGAGTGCGAGGCGGAAGTCAAGCGCCGGACGATGGCGACGACTCGCGTCCTGCGAGAACTCCAAGAAGGCGACGTACGCTGCACGGCGTGCGGGGAACCGGCAAAGGCTCGGGCTTATTTTGCGCAATCGTACTAAGGTCGTCCTTTTCGCGGTGCTCGCATTGACGGCGAGGAGTTCCGTCGCGTCCGCGTACGCGCCGAACGTCGCGGATCTTGACGCTGCAGCCCGCGCCGTCGGCAACCGGCGCGATATCGCGCAGAGCATCGGCCGGGCGATCTTCCGGACGCAATGGCCTGCGGAAGTCAATCAAGTGTCGGCTAACGAGATGGACGGACATTTGATCGTGGGAATTCGCATTTGGGGCGTGAAGTTTCACCACCCAATGACCCGTGCGGACTTCGTCGACGAAATCGTCTCGCTGACCGGGGATATCTTCTCGGCCGCGCCGGGCGCCGAAGAAATAGATTTCTGGGCAGCGGTTCCGATCGACGTGCGCAAAGACGAAGTCGTGAGCGGCGACCTGGCGAGGCCGACCTCCCGGACCGTCTTCAGTGTGACCGTTCTGCGCAGCGAAAGCGCGCGGGCGCTGCACGGGCGCGCCATGGAAGAGAGTGACGGTGTCTTTTGGGACGCACAATGGGCACGCGACGAATTCAGGTCTGTAACCTGAGCATTATAAATGTATAAGAAGACAACCCTCCCCAGTGGCTTGCGCGTCTTGACCGAAGCGATGCCCGGCGTGCGGTCGGCGACCGTGGGGATCTGGGCGGAGGTGGGCTCGGCGGTAGAGCCTCACAAGCGGCGTGGAATCTCTCACTTGGTGGAACACATGCTCTTTAAGGGCACGCCGCGACGCAGCGCTCGAGAAATCGCCGAAACGATGGATGGAGTCGGCGGCAACATGAACGCCTTTACCGATAAAGAAACGACATGCTACTACGCAAAGGTAATCGATCGTCACGTTCCGCTGGCTCTCGACGTGCTGTCCGATATGTTTCTTCGCCCGCTATTCGATCCGCAGGAGTTCGCGAAAGAACAGCAGGTCATTCTGGAAGAGATCAAGATGTACGAAGACTCGCCGGATGACTTGATCCACGATCTCTTCTTGCAGACGATGTGGAGCGGTTCGAGTTTGGGCGAGCCGACGATTGGATTCGAGGAGACCGTCCTCGCCGTGAACCCGCAGGACTTGCGTTCGCATATGCGCGCGCACTACGCGCCGAACTCCGTCGTCGTAGCGGCGGCGGGCAACGTCGAGCACGATCGCTTCGTCGAGCTGGTCGGCGAACGTTTCGCCGAGTTCGAAGGATCGTGCGTCTTGCCCGTACCGGAATCCCCAGCAACAACGCCGGCTCGCCACGTACGTTTCAAGGATAGCGAACAAGCCCACGTCGTGATCGGCAGCCGCGGTCTGGACGTCGCGGACGAACGGCGGTACGCGCTATCCGTCCTGGACACGGTCGTAGGTGGAGGAATGTCGAGCCGCCTTTTCCAAGAGATTCGCGAGAAGCGAGGGTTGGTCTACACCGTCTACTCGTTCCAAGCGGCGTACCGCCGGGCCGGCCTTTTTGGGGTCTATGCCGGCACGTCTCCAAAAAACGTTCAATCATGCATCGATCTGATCGTCGAGCAGCTCGCCGCGGCGCGGTCGATGCCGATCGGCAACGACGAGTTTCGGCTCGCTCAAGAACATATCAAAGGCAACCTCACGTTGTCGCTGGAGTCCACCTCGAGCCGAATGATTCGCCTGGGCCGCAACGAGTTTGCGCTCGGGCGTCACGTCGATTCAGAGGAAGTCGACCGGCGCATCGATGCGGTCACGCCCGACGAAGTGCAGGAGCTCGCCCGCGAGCTGCTGATCGAGGAGAATCTTGGGCTGACCATTATCGGACCAGTAGACGAGTCCGCCATTGACTGGAGCCGTACCGCCGCATAATGCTGGCCTCGGCGACGCCGCACCTATGGTCGGGGAAGCTCATTGGGGCGATGGCGATCACGTTCATCGTGCAAGGCGTTACGATTGCCGCGTACGCCGCGCGCCTCGCGGGCGTTCAAACCAAACGCATCGCAACGTCGATTTCGCTCTTCAATCTCTTCGTCACGACGGGGCGCCTGGCCAACCTCTTCATGTTGCTTTTCGTCGGGCCGCTCTCCGATCAAGCGGGCAACGCCGTCGTCGATGTCGCCGCCTGGCACCACGTGTTCGAGCTTCAACTGCGTCTGATCGTCTTGGCCGGGACGTGCGGCATGATCGTCTTTGCACTCTTCCTGCCGATGTTCACCTATCTCTTTCGTCGAGGCGTGCAGTCTTTTGAAGCCAGAGGGTCGGTGCCGCATTCGCTCCTGCGGCTCGCGTCGCCGGCGGTCGTCGCCGACGTGCTCCGCTCGGAGCGATTGCCGAAGCTTGCTACGCTGCGCAGCTTCACATGGCGGCACGTGCCCAAGCGGTTGCTGATTTTCAANNCGTCGTGCGTACGGCGGTCGGTCTTTCGGGAATCATCAACGGGGTGGGCACCATTGCCTTCACACTTTTCGTCGACCCGACGTCATCGATGATCACGGACCAGGCAATCCACGGCAAGCGCAGCATCCAGGAGGTTCGCTCCATGGTGTTCTATCTTTCGTTGACGGCCATCATTGGGTCGCTGCTCTCGCAAGCGATCCTCTATCCGGCCGCGGTCGTCATCGAGGTGGTTGCGCGATTTGCGGGTCAGATTCATTTTTAGAGCGGTAGTTGCGCTCTGCGGGGCCCTAGTGCTGGGCGGTTGCGCCGGTTCGATCGAACGCTGGATCGTCAACACGCGAGTGCACCAGGGCGACGCCGCGTTGCACCAGGGAAGCGTTCGCGATGCCGCGCTCTCCTATCGTTTGGCGCTGCGCGTCAACCCGAACGATCCACGCGCGCGCGCCGGGTTCGTCGAAGCGGCGGCGGAACTGGCGCGGCTCGAATTGAGCAAGGGCGACTTCGACGATGCGCTGGCGACCGTCGACGGCGGACTCGCCGTGGATCCGCAAAGCGCCCCGCTCGCGGCGGCGAAGGCGACGATCGACCAGGCGAAGCTCAAGCGCGAAATCGTGGTGTCGAACTATCCCACGTACCGGGCTACGGGTCTCGAGATCACGCGTGCATATCAACAACTCGACGCGACCAATGCGCTGCTGCGGCGCGATCTGCGGCGATTCGCCTACACGTTTGACACCGACGACCTTACCTCGGCCATCAAACGAAGTTACGAGCTCGAGTTGGAGGTGGCCAAGGACACAAACCGGTTGATCGTCTACCGTCAGCTCGTGTCGTCGGGGGTGCCGGAGGTGCCGTCGCAGTCCACGACGTTCGGCGCCGCGTCGCTGCTGCCGTTGCCATAGGAGGGGAATCGGTGATTGCTTGGCTCGAGTCGCTGCCGACTTTGGCCGCCGGCGCGCTGATCGTCGGCGGTTTCGTCGTTTCGACGCTCGTAGCGGGCTATCTCGTCGCCAGGTNNTACGCCGTCTTGCTGGCATTTGTAGCGATCGGCACCTGGGAGCGCTTCAACCAGGCCCAGGCTCGAAGTTACGAAGAGTCGGAAGCCCTCGCGACGGTCTATCGCGACGCGGAATCGTTTCCGGATGCAGCACCGCTGCGGGCGATGCTTCGAGCCTACGTTCGCTCCGTGATCGATGATGAGTGGCCTCGAATGCGCAGTGGCCAACGCGGGAGAGCCTCAAATGCCTTGCTTGAGGCGCTCGACCGGCACGTTCGGCACTTACCGGTAGGCTCGGTCGCGGCCCAAGACGTTCACGAGCAGATGCTTTCGGCAATGGACACGGCGCTTGCCGATCGGGAGACCCGGCTGACGATCGATTTCATCGGTATTAACGGCATCATGTGGATCGTGCTGGTCGCCGGCGCGTATATTACCGTGGCCTTCACCTATCTCTTTGGTTTCGAACGCACCGTGATGCAGCAGTTGATGATCGGAGGGTTGAGCCTAATGATCGGACTGGTATTATTTCTCGTCGTCGGTCTCGATTATCCGTTCCGTGGCAGCATCGCCGTCGGGCCGGATGCATTTCGCAACCTGCTCGATTACTGGAATGTCGGGAGCCTGTAGGGCTCCTAGCCCTTCGTAAACTTGCAGGCGCCNNCGGAAAGCGCGCCAGAACTGCATCGCGCTCGCCGATGCCTTACCCGGCCCCGTCTCGTAGACGGGCCACTCGCCGTCAACGTATGTAACGGGAAAGCGCTGCAGCCACGCGCACAGCTCGAGGTTGTGCCGCAAGCGACGATCCTCGACTGCGACGAAGTAACGTGCGCCTTTGGCAATCGCGCTCTCTTCGTCGAAGGGAGTCCAGAGCAGCGGGTCTTCTTCCCAGCCGAAGCGATCGATATAGTACTGCACGTCGGCGCCGTAGTGCGCGATCACCACGAGGGCGTCGGGCGGCAGCCTCCGATCGAGCTGCAGTGCGTTGCGGTAGGCTTCCCGGTTGTACTCATAGTACGCCGCAACGGGAGCGCGACTGGTTATGAACGCGGCGAGGGCTGCCAGTGGAACGAGCGCGACGAGCGCGTAGCGCGCCGCCGGCGCCGCATCGACGTTGCAGACTAGAGCCACAAAGCGCGCGAGCAGGCCGCCGATGACCAAGGCGCAGAGCGGCAAGAGTGGATAAAGATAGTAGTCCACTCGTTCGACGGTCACAACGACAAAGACGTAGGCCAGGCCACCTGCAAGCCACCCCCAGAAAAGCATCTTGCTGCGCGCGGTTATCCAAGGCAGCGCAACGAAGGCCGCGATGGCGAGCAGAAAGGAGATTCGGCCGAGCATCGTCTCTCGCAGCATCCCCAGCGCCAGACGGAACTGCGCGCACTTGGCGGCGAACGCTGCGACGCTGGTGAACGCACTTTCCAACGACGGAAGGACGTGGAGCCGAGTGATGCCGCTGGCCCAATGCCACTCGGCGTAGGAGGCCACGCGCCGGTCGTAGAGCCATACGACGAGAATTGGAAGAAGAACGAGAGTCGCAACGCCTGCCGGTGCCATCGCCTTGCGCTGGTGAAAGCGGTCCCAGAGAAGACCCAAGAGCGGAGCCAGGCCGAGCAGTGCGACGGGCTTCGCGAGGTACGCGAGCGTGAGGAGCGCGGTTGTCCAAGCGACGCCGCGCGTCGCGAGCCGCTCTCGGTCCAGAAGCAAGCGCGCGGCGGCGTAGAGAGCAGCCGTCAGGAAGAAAACCATTGCGCAATCCGGCATGAACGTGCGTCCGTAATAAACGCTGCCGGGAAAGAGTGCGTAGAAGAAGCCCGCGATTAAGCCGGCCAAGCTGCTGCCAAAGAGCCAGCGCGCAAAAAAGACGAGCACCGCAACCGTACCGAGACTGAACGCCACGGCAATTAGGCGTCCGAAAACCTCGNNCGCTGCGCGAAGTTCCGAGCGATTGCGGCGGTATCGCCTTGGCGCCAACCCGGGTGATCCATAATTGGATTGCTAATGCCGTAGAGTCGCAGCGCCAGCGCGACGGTTAGGACTCCAAGCAGGCCGGCGATCCAAGCCCTATTCAATTGAGATGCCGAAACGTCCAATACTTGTTTATGAAGAAATTCACAAACGTGCCGGAGAGGGTCGCGACGAACCACGTTGCAGTGAAGTGACGAATATCGAAACGTTGGGCGATTGAGAAGATCGCGCCGCCGGCGAGCAGCGCGACCGCGGAAACGGTGAGAAACTGCAAGCCTTCGACGAACGGGTTCCGGCGGGAGCCGAAGGTCCAAATTCTATTGAAGATATAGTTCGAGACGCCGCCGACCATAAACCCGATCGCGAAGTCGGCGAACCAGGAGAGCCCGGTCGTTTTTTCGAGCGCGTGCGCCACGAGGAAGTTTACGACCATGCCGGAGGCTCCGACGATTCCGAACTTTATGAATTGGCGTACCCCGCGTCTACGCAACCCAGTACCAATCGGCGAAGAGCACGGTAACGAGGCCCAGTAACGGCAAAGAAAAGGCGAGGATCACGTTGTTGACCCACGGGCGCTCGCCCCAGCGCGCCAGAATGGCGAACATGGGAAAGAGCACGAGCGCGAAGCGAGGCATGGACATAAGGTTTGACGTCGACATCGGGACCAGGATGGAGAGCGCCATATACGCGATGTAGGACGGGCGCAGGCTGTGCCAGCCGGCGAGCAAAACCGCGATCATCAGGAACGTGAAGGCGACCTCGA
The DNA here is from genome assembly GCA_003133185.1 of Vulcanimicrobiota bacterium. Taxonomy (GTDB): domain Bacteria; phylum Vulcanimicrobiota; class Vulcanimicrobiia; order Vulcanimicrobiales; family Vulcanimicrobiaceae; genus Cybelea; species Cybelea tyrphae. The sequence continues at coordinate 12,983 of PKWF01000160.1, forward strand.
GCGACTCATGGGCTACCTGCACGCCGCTGCCGTGCGCGAGTTTATCGAAGGCATTGATCAGGCTGACCCAGGGTGGCGCCAGGTGTCGATTCCAATGGATCTGCACGTGCGAAAAGTAGAGCGGATCGGCGCGAAGGATCCAGAGGTACGCCATGTAGATCGCCAAGCCCAGCGGAATGAGTGCCCCCGCGCAAACGCCATAGCGGTCGGTCGTTTTGGAAGATCTCCGCACGGCCCACCACTCCATGAGGAATGGAACGAGCAGCAAGACCCCCTCGACCCGGGTGAGCGCAGCGAAGAAGCCGATCGCTCCGGCGATCCACCACTTGTGCTCGCGCATGTAGTAAAACGACGCAACCGTCAGCGTGAANNTCGAGCAGCTTGTAGAGATAGAGCAGTCCGAGAAAAAAGGAAGCATTGGAGATCAGCAGCCCGGCAATGAGGTGGTTTCCGGCCAGCGCTCCCACGAGGCGGATCAGGAGCGGGTAGAAGGGGAAAAAGGCCATGTTGGTGCCTTGGTAGCCCTGCGTTGCGATGTCCAGGTAATGCACCGCGTCCCAGCGTCCCCAGACCGCGAGCAATACGTGCGAGGATTCCTGAACGTGCGTGCCGGCGCGCTGTCCGATGATTACTGCCGCCAGCTCGGCAATGACGATGATCGCGATACGGGTGGCGNNGACGAAACGAACGTGAGCCAAAGCAACAGAAATGGAGGCCAGGTCAGCGCGTCGTATCGGAGAGAACGCGCGAGCGTTATCGCCGCGCGCTGGGAGAGATAGCGCGAATAACCAAACCACGCGACGATTGCAAAGGCTGTGCCGGCGAGCGCACTCCCAATCAGGCCGGCTTCGCTTGCGGCGCCCTGCAGGCTGGGAACGAGAAGTGCATACCACCCGAAAAAGCCCAGCGTCAGCCCGGAAAGCGCAACGATGACCGGCGCCGGCCAGCCCGCAATCAAGAGATCGCCAAGCCGTAAAGGGCGCGGATTCACCGAAGCAGAGAGATTGGTTCCCGCCGACACGCCCAAACGTGTTTAACAGGAAATGAGCCGCTTCCCTTTGTAGGCCACTAACCATGGCTCGTACGACGGCACGGATGAATCGTCACGATTTGATCGTGGTTGGGGCCGGCTCCGGCGGTTACGCCGCAGCCCGCACGGCGCGGGACGTCGGCTGTGACGTCGCGCTGGTCGACCGCGGACCGCTCGGCGGTCTTTGCATTTTGCGCGGCTGCATGCCCAGCAAGGCCCTTCTGGCCTCGAGCGACGCTCTCGCCGACGCCCTTGGCGGCGCCAATGAGGACAGCTTCAACATGATCTCCGTCGACGGCGACATGTCGACCAACGATGCGGTCTACGCGTTCGCACCACGTTCGACCCTTCGACAAGCTCAGGACAAGCCGAGCTCGGAGCAGGCCGTCCCCGAGGCGTTTGCGGGCGCGTTTAATGCAGTCGCGCTCGATTTGGCCAAGGCGATGGTTGCCGACGGCGAGGGCGCGACCAAGAGGCTGGAAGTGCGCGTAACGCAAGCGCGCGACGTCGAACAGGCGCGCAGGATCGCGCGCGCGATCATCAATAGCAACCTGGTGAAGACCGCCCTCTATGGGGAGGATCCGAACTGGGGACGCATCGTCGCGGCGGCGGGCGCGGCGCGCGCGCAACTCGACCCGCACCGCTGGTCGCTCTTCGCAAACGGCAAACCATGGGTCGGCGTGGGCGGCATCGAGCTGCTTTCGGAAGCCGAAGCGCACCGCGAGCTCGAGCCCGAGACGGTGTTGGTGGAGCTACGCCTCGGGTTGGGGCAGGCGCAAGCGACCGGCTGGGGCTGCGATCTATCGCGCGATTACGTGCGCATCAACGCGAACTATCGCACGTGACGCTGCTCGATACGTACAAGCGTGCGCCGGTAACGATCGTCGCCGGCGAAGGCTGCGAGCTGATCGACGACCGGGGGAACCGCTACCTCGATTGCATCGGCGGCATCGCGGTTTGCGCGCTGGGGCACGCGCACCCAGCGATCGCGCAAGCGATTGCGGCACAGGCGCAAACGCTGGTGCACGCCAGCAACCTCTATCATCACGAGCCTTCGGAGCAACTTGCGCGCGAGCTCGTCACCCGCTCGGCGATGAGCGCGGTGTTCTTTTGTAACTCCGGCACCGAAGCCAACGAAGCGGCGATCAAGCTCGCGCGAAAATGGGCCTATCGGCGCGGGCAACGCGAGCGCAGCACGATTCTGGCCTGTACCGGCTCCTTTCACGGGCGCACGCTCGGCTCGCTCGCAGCGACGGACAATCCCGCATACCGGGAGGGCTTCGCGCCGCTTCCGGCCGGCTTTGCTTTTACGCCATTCAACGATGCGCGCGCGTTGGAGGCCGCGATCGACGCGCACGTGGCGGGCTTTTTCGTCGAGCCCGTCCAAGGCGAGAGCGGCGTGAACTGCGCGACGGCGGAGTTCTTGCAGACCGCGCGCCGGCTTTGCGACGAGCGCGGCGCGCTCTTGATCTTCGACGAAGTCCAATGCGGGATGGGACGAACGGGAAGCCTGTTTGCCTTCGAGCAGTTCGGCGTGCGGCCGGACGTCGTGACGCTGGCCAAGGCTCTGGCGAACGGCCTGCCGATCGGTGCGATGCTCGCAAACGAGCGCGCCGCCGGCGGATTCGCACCGGGTGACCACGGCTCGACCTTCGGCGGGTCGCCGGTCCCGTGCGCCGCGGCGCTGGCGCACTTACGAGTTCGCGACGAGCTCGACTTGGACGCCCGCGTCCGGGAGCGCTCGGCGCAGCTCTTCGAAGGCCTCTCCGATCTGGCCCGTTCTCGGCCCGAGGTTCTTGGAGAACCGCGCGGGATGGGACTGCTTATCGGCCTGACCGTGCAGGCGCCCTATGAAGCCGGAGCGATCGTCGCAGCAGCGCGAGAGTGCGGTCTCTTGATTGGGAGCGCCGGCGGAAATAGCGTGCGGTTCGCGCCGCCGTTGATCATTTCCGAAGAGGAAGTATCGCGCGCGGTATCGTTGCTCGGGATGACTCAGGTTGACATCCCAGGATAAATTCAGGTTGAAGGGCGAAACTGGTTTGACTCGAACCGATTCGTGGTAACGATTACCCGTAAGTGAAAGGCTCAGTCCATTGCACTAGCTTACGTAAACGCAAGAACAATCGAGGCTCGTTAACGCGGGCCTCGATTGCTTTTTATTGGGCAAGGCGTGGGCGCCGCTGGGCGGGCGAGAGGTCGCCGGCGACCAAAAGGACAAGGTTCGCGCGTGCATCATGTAACCGAAGCGCTGCGGCTGCCGTCGCCGGCGCCGCGTCCGCAGTCGCTCGCGTTCGACGGTGATAAACTCTGGATGGGATCGATCGATACGAATCGCCTCTACGCGCTCGATCCGCGCCAATGGACCGTTATCGAAGAAGAGAAGACGCCGGGTAAACCCTGGGGCATGACCGTCGTCGGCGACGAGATTCGCGTTATCTGCGGCGAAGGCGAGGAAGACGATCGCATCATCCGCCGTTTCGTTCCCGGGCACGGTTTCAAAACGCAGCACGCGATCGAATGTCCCGACAAGACCGGTTCGCAGCTTAGTTACGACGGAACGTGGCTCTACGTCAGTCAGTGGTACAATCGCCGGATTCTCGGCCTCGACGAACAGGGAAACATCGTGCGCGAGATCGAGCTGCCGCGTGGAATATGCGGTCAGTGTTACGTCGACGGAAATTTCTTTGTGGTGACGACCGACGACGAAGAGAGCGACGACTATTTCCTGGGCAAAATCGGTGCCGACGGCACGGGCGGCTTTACGGACCTCGCCCGCATTCCGTTTGCGGCTCGGGCACTCGCTTACGATGGCGCGCGGTTCTGGACGAACCATCGGGAAGCCAACGAAATCGTCGCTTTCGAGATGTAGAAGGGGCTTATATTCATGCGTTTGTTCGTAGCAATCATTTGCAGCGCGTTTCTCGCCGGTTGTGCGCGTGGCATGAGCTCCTTCTCGCCGCTACTTCCGTCGGCGTTGCCCGACGCCAACGGTTACGCGCTGCTCTATAGTTTCAAGTCGGGCGAGGATGGCGGCTTTCCGTACGCGAGCCTGACGCAATTGGACGGCACGCTGTACGGCACGACCTACGGCGGCGGTGGCGGCGACGAGTGGGGAACGGTCTTCAAGATTAGCACGACCGGCGAGGAGCACGTGCTGTACCGGTTCAAAGCCGGCGACGACGGCGCGCATCCATATGCGAGGTTGATCGCGGTCGACGGCAAGCTCTACGGAACGACCTATCAAGGCGGCACGGACGGTGCGGGGACCGTCTTCTCGGTGAGCACATCGGGCGTCGAGCACGTGCTGTACAGTTTTAAGGGCGGCAACGACGGTCAATATCCGTATGCGCAGCTGTTGAATGTGAACGGCACCCTCTACGGAACGACCGAACAAGGCGGAGCCCCGGGTTGGGGAGTCGTCTTTAAAATCAGCACGACCGGCGAGGAGCACGTGCTCTATAGCTTCAAAGCCGGCAAGGACGGCGCGCATCCCTACGCCGGGCTGATCGCCGTGGACGGCGTGCTGTATGGAACGACGTATCAAGGCGGCACCAGCGGTTCGGGAACCGTATTCAGAGTGAGCACGGCGGGCGCCGAGCACGTCGTCTACAGCTTCAAAGGTGGGTCCGACGGTCAATATCCGTACGCCCAATTGCTTCGCGTCAACCGGGTGCTGTACGGCACCACGTATCAAGGCGGAGTTTCACCAGGCTGGGGAGTCATCTTTAAAGTGAGCACGTTGGGTAAAGAGGAGGTGCTCTACCGGTTCAAAGCCGATAAGGACGGTGCACATCCATTCTTTGCGGGACTGATCGCGCAAAACGGCCTGCTGTATGGCACGACGTATCAAGGCGGCTCGAACGGCGGGGGAACCGTCTTCTCGGAGAGCCCGTCCGGTGGCGACGATCACGTGCTCTACAGTTTCAAGAGCGGATCGGATGGTGAATATCCCTACGCCGGTTTAATAGCGCTCGACGGCGTGGTCTACGGCACGACTGAAGAGGGCGGCGCAAGCAGTGCGGGGACGGTTTTCAAGTTCTCGCTGTAGTCTCGGTGCGCCTCGGGCGGCCGCGGCCCGGTTAAGCGGGCCTTAGAAAGGCCCAGCGACGGCATGGTTCCAATTCGCTCGAGTGAACCCTAGTCTCACCATAACGCGAGCATCGCAGGGTGCGAAAGGAAGTATCATGGCTTGCATAGTTCGTCGCCTGGGGATCATCAGTTTGCTTGGTGCACTTGCGGCGTGCAGCTCAGGATCGTCGACCCCGTCAACGAGCAACGAGCCGAACCCGAGTTCGACGACGGTGACGCTGATGCTGAAGGGAGGCGGCCTTTACGACCAGCCCGTGACGCTTTCCCACTCAATCGTCAACGGCGGACCCGGCGGCGTCATCCGCATATTGAGAACGAATCACGCGGGTCAGGTTACCTTTACGGGTCTGCCGTCGTCGGGGCAACTTTGCGTCTTCTCCTCCATGGTCGTCGGAGGCACCTTATATAAGGTCAGCCACTGCGCACAACCATTCCCGGCGAACTATGCGCTCAAGTATGGCTCGAAGGTGCCGTAAGCACGAAGGGAAGATTCGGGTCGGCAGTCATCGAGAGCGGATCGGCGCGCGTTGCGTCGCGCTGATAGAAGGCGGCCGCGGCGATCATCGCGGCGTTGTCGGTGCAGTACTTCGGCGGNNAGCGCAGAGTTTGCGGCCACGCCGCCGGAGACGACGACGGCATTGTAGCGAGCTCGTTCAAAAGCCGCTTGCAGTTGCGTCATCAAGGCATCGACCACCGCGGCTTGAAACGACGCCGCGACGTCGGCAGGCGCGGCCTCGCGACCGGCCGCGGATTCGAGAAAATAACGGACCGACGTTTTCAAACCCGAGAACGAGAAATCGAGCGCGTTGCCTGCAGGACGATAGCGAGGAAACGCATAGGCCTTCGGATTTCCCGTGCGAGCCAGACGGTCGAGTTCGGGGCCGCCGGGATAGGGTAAGCCGAGCAGGCGCGCCGTTTTGTCGTAGGCCTCGCCCGCGGCGTCGTCGTGCGTGCGTCCGAGGATGCGCATGCGCAGCGGCGAGTCGACGGCGACGAGTTGCGAGTGACCGCCGGAGACGAGCAACGCGAGAAAGGGATAGGGCGGCCTCTCCGGGCGATCGAGGAACGGCGCAAAGACGTGCCCGTGCAAGTGGTTCACGGCGTAGAGTGGTTTGTTCGATGCAAAGGCCAGCGCTTTGGCGCCGGCCACTCCTACGACGAGGCTTCCGATCAGGCCCGGCCCCGCAGTGACGGCGATGCCGTCGATTTCTTCGAGCGTCGTGCCTGCGCGCTCGAGCGCGTCTTCGACAGCCGCAGAGAGCAGCGCCACGTGACGCCGGCTCGCGATTTCGGGGACGATGCCGCCGTATTTGGCGTGGAACTCGTCCTGATTCGTCGCGACACTCGACAAGACGTCGCGCCCGTCGCGCACGACGGCGGTCGCCGTATCGTCGCACGACGTTTCGATCCCGAGCAAAAGCATCGCGCTTGTAGTACGACGGCGGCCGCATCCTTACCCCGAGCGGCCCCGCCTGAGCCTACATCCAAACTGCGCGGTGAGGCGTTTAAGGAATATGGGCCTTCGGGATTCGAGACCGCCGCGTGGATTTGACTTTACGCCGGTGTTGTTCGCAATCGTTCTCGTGTTCGTCGTCGTGGGGACGCTTCAATTTTCGGGCAGTCTGGCCGGTGGTGAACGCGGTTTACTCTTGTTCGAAAGGGCGTGCCCAATTCATAGCAGCGCACTCTAGCTTAAGGGCGTGGCGTGCCGATTTGACTCGCCGGGTAAAGAAACGTACGATGGTTGACGTGAACCTCAGCTCGGAGCAACGAGGGGGTGAGCACCTCGTTCAGTTCTACGGCAGCGACGACGCTCGGCTCGCGCGCAATGTCGCCCATTTTTTGAACGAATCGCTGCGCCACGGCGGCGCTGCCGTCGTGATCGCGGGCCCGGAGCGCCGCGAGGCCATTAGCCGCGGGTTGCTTCCCGGTCGCGTCGTGTGCCTCGACGACAAGGAAACGCTCGCTGGGTTTCTCGATAGCGACGGACAGCCCAATCCCGAACGCTTCGACGCGAGCTGCGGCGCAGTNNCGTTTGCTGCGGCAATCGCGCTAGAGGCTTTGTGGAACACTTTGATCCATTCGATTGGCTTCGACATTTTCTGCGGCTACCCGATCGACGTTCTTAGCGAAGATTTCCAGCTTGCGTGCATGCACCCATTGCTCGATTCGCACACGCGAGTCGTCCCTGCCGTCGCGCATAGCTTCGACAACGCGATGCGGCGCGCGATGGACGACGTGCTGGGCAACCACAACGACGGATTGCGCTCGCTGACGCTTGCAAGATTCGCATCGCTCGACACGCTCGTGCCGACGGCCGAACAGACGATTCTCCGTTTGCGCTGCACGCTGCCGCGCTATGCCGACGAGATCCTCGCCAAAGCGCAGGAGTACTCTCAGGCCTGAGACACGGGGAGAACGGCGCGCACGTGCGTGCCGAAGCCCGGCAGTATCTCGACGCTCAACTGCGCGCCCAGGCGTCCAACCAGCCAGAGTCCGCGGCCGCGTTCGGTCAGTAGATGGTCCGGTTCCGTTCGTTCGCTGGTTTCGTAGCCTTCGCCGCGATCGATGACGTGCAGCACGGCGTTCTTCGCGGCCCAATCGAGTGCGATATCGATCGGTCCCGCGGCATGTTGTGCGACGTTGGCGGTAAGTTCGCCGAAGATGAGTTCGGCAGCTTTGATGTCGCTCTGCGCGGAGCCTTCGGCCTCGAGACTGGCGACGAACTCGCGGCGGGCGTCTCGGGCTGCGTGCCAATCTCCGGGCTCGATCGTCCACCGCTGCGATCGAATGAAGTTCAGAACCAAAATTGCGACGTCATCGGGCGCCCGGCTACGTAGGCAGTAGGTTTCGAGAAACTCCGCGGGGCTTTCGACGAAGAAGACGGCGTCGCTGGCGATCGCTTCGCGCAGCAATATCTCGCCGGCCAGCGCATCGCGCGTCGCTTCGATCAAGCCGTCGGTGTAGAACGTCAACAGCGCGGCATCGTCCAGGCGCGCCGTTACCGGCGTGGCCGGGGGGCCGGCGGTGCGCAGTCCGAGGGGAAGGCCTTCAGCTTCCAGCTCGGTGATCGTTCCATCGCGACGGCGCAGCAGCGGATAGGGATGACCGGCGTTGGCGTACGAGATCGTGCGAGTACGCGTATCGAAAATGGCGGCGAAGGCCGTGGCGATCGAACCTGGATAGCGCCGCGAGAGAATTCCTTCGGCTGCATCGAGAATGCGCGCGGGATTGTTTTCGTACAACGCAACGACGTTGATGGCGTGACGCAGTTTACCCATCACGATCGATGATTCGAGACCATGCCCGGTAACGTCGCCGACGGTAAGCAAGACGCGATGGTCGTCGATATCGAACGCGTCGTACCAGTCGCCTCCGACCTGCACTTCCGAGGCGGCGGGACGGTAGATTGCGCTGAGACTCGCACCGTCGACTCGGGCAAGATGCGCGGGGAGCGTCGCTTCCTGGATCGTTTGAATGAGGCGCCGTTCGCGGACTAAACCGTCGGCATGAGCGACGGCAAGCGACGCGCGCCGCCCGATCTCTTCGAGCATTTCGAGATCGCTGGAATCGTACTGACGTGTGTTCGAACAACAGAGGATCGCGCCGTAGATTGAATCGCCCGACAGGAGGGGAACCATTAGCCACGAACGCGGTCGAGCCGTTTCGTCGAGCGGGCCCGATTTGAGCCGCGGGCCGCGCACGTCGAAGGTGGCGCCGCTCAGGATCGAGCGCCGATCGAGGAGGGAGGCAACTATTTCCCGCTCGCTCTCGGGGCGCAAGGCCGCCTTCGTTCCGGTTTCCGCAATCGTGCGGAGGCGGCCGTCGGTCAGCTTAGCGGCGAGCGCATAATCGGCAAACCGCTCGGTAAGTCCATCGAGCAGCAGCGCGAGCGTCTTCTTGGAATCGAGCGTCGCAAAGAGCCGTTCGGTGATTCGCCCTAAGAACCGGAACCGCTCGGTGATCTTCTGCTCGCGCTCGAAGGTTCTGATGTTCTCGAGGGCCATCGCCAGTTGACGAGCGACCACGAGAGCCACGTCCAGCTCGCGCGCCGCAAAGCTCGAACGACGCTCCGATTCCAAGAAGCTCAACGTGCCGATGCAGGTCGTGCCGACGAATAGCGGCACGATGATTCCCGAGCGCATCCTGGAGATGCGGGCGAACTCTCGAAGTTTCTCGTCGCTGGGCTCGCGCAACGTTCCGGAGAGTAACAAGACCGGCTGACGCGCGCGCAAGGCATCGCCGACGGGCTGGTCGAGCGCTTCGTGCGCGAGCTTGACGCCTTGTCGCCCATCGGC
>PKWF01000160.1:22427-23282 GCA_003133185.1 Vulcanimicrobiota bacterium
AACCGATCGACCTCAGTAGCGTGCCCCGACCAATGGAGCACCTCGTCGTCGCTGGAAAAGATCGGGATCGCTTGGATAAGAAAGTTGCGCAGCGTAGGGTTCCCTGGAGTGCGAACGTGATAGACCGCGCTGAAGCGCTTCGCGCACAGGACCGCCTTGCGCCAGAGAATCTCGATTTGAGCGACTTCGGCTTCGTCGAGCTCGCCGGCACGCTCGGGCAGGGCGGGCCGGCAAACGGTGATTCCGGTGACCGCTCCCGAGGTGTCCGCCTGCCAGAGGACATCGGCCGTCCGCGAAACGACGACACGAACCGACTGCAGGTCGCGCTCCGCAGTAGCCGCGGCGGGTCCGAGCTCGCCTTTGTCTAGTCGTTTCAATGTTGCGTCAAGATCGCCGGTTTGACAGCGTCACGCCATCTTAGCCGGGTCCCCCTAGAAAGCCCCTGCAGCGTTTTCCCAGACTCGAACGTGTAAGCGCGCTTTACCGGGGAAGGCTTTGGTTGGCCGGGATTGGGGAAAGAGAGTCCCAATGCCCACACCTATGAAGGAGAACACATGATAGGTTTGCTCTGGACGATCATCGTCGTATTGTTCTTGCTCTGGATTATCGGATTCTTCGTGGTTCACATCGGCGGCGGTCTGATCCACATCCTCTTGCTCGTCGCGCTGGTCCTGATCGTGTTTAACCTGATCACCGGCAGGGGAGCCAAAGTCTGACATGGCCGCCCGCAAGAAGAAGACGACCGGCGTTCGGAAAAAGACCTCCACCCCGAAAAAGACGACCGGAACTCGCAAGAAGACGTCCACCCGGAAAAAGACCGGAGCGCGAAAGAAGTCGACCCGCAAATACGGGGCC
>PKWF01000002.1 GCA_003133185.1 Vulcanimicrobiota bacterium
AGGGAGCAGGCGTAGGCCTGCCCCCTGGCAGCCTCGATAGGACCGAGAATAGCCTCCCAGATGCGATGGGGGGAGAGGACCGGCGTTCCTTGTCAGGTGCCCCTCCTCCGCAGCATACCTTCCGAGTTTGAAAAAATAACCCTGGTCATTTTTCCAATTTTGCAGTTGCCTAAGTGCGGGGTCCTCGCTTGCTAAAAGAAACGCGTCTCGGTTTCAAACCAAGCCTTTTGTTATTCGGTACGGGAGAGAAGAGGCAAAAAAACCGTTGACCAGCTGCCCAGCATGCCAAAAACAGCGGCTTTAGGAGAACCCTTTTTGCGCTTTGGGGCGCAGTTTGTTCGGTCTTCCGATCGACGGCTGATTTTCGTTGCAACGGCTAAAATCTCGTTGACGGCTCAACAGGGGGGCGGCATTCGCTCGCGAACCAGGGGAGCCTACCCTAGGCACGCCTTCCGAGAATGGCGTCGCTTTTGCTACAACGATACGATAGGAGAACCCACCAATGCGTCTGTTATCCGCAGCGCTGTGTACCACGGTCGCTGTAAGCCTTCTTGCCGGCTGCTCGGGCAACACATCCTCGCCGAGCTCCTCGGTACCCGCCGTCGGGGCCAACGCCCGAGCTCACGGTGCAGGCCTCCACGGCTTTGCCGTCAACGCCATTCCCCAGCGGTTTATGCCAACTAAGTTCCTACCGATGCGTGGAAGGCATGCTACCGCAGCGGAGCTGCGAGGCATTTATGTCTCGACGTTCGCCGGCACCGACCTTTATGGCTTTCCGAAGAACAACAGTGGCAACGGCCCGTCGACTTGCACCGTCAGCCCGACTGGTTCTGTCAATAACTTCGNNCCGACAGGTTCTGTCAATAACTTCGGCGTCGACAATGCCGGCAACCTGATGATACCCAACACCTTTTTTACCTCGAGCATAGAAACACATGAGATAGATGTGTACGGCCCCGGCATGTGCGGGCCATTCCTCGGAGAGATCATCGACCCGTACGGCCAGCCATCTGACGCGTCTGCCGTCAGTGCAACGACCGGAAAAATCGCCGTCGGCAATATCGTCGACACCAGCGGACCCGGCAGCGTCTCGGTCTGCACGCTCACGAGCGGCACGTGCTCGACCAATCTCACCAACCCTGCGATCGAGGAAATTGGCGGCGTCGGGATGGCGGCCAATGGCGATTGCTGGGCGGACGGGATTAGTTCGGACGACGTTACATCACTCGTCTACTTCGCCGGCTGCAGCGGAGCGGGCGTAGTCGCGACCGGCTTCACGAACGGGTTCTACGGCGGCGTCGACCTCGACAATAAAGGCAATCTAGTCACAACGAGCTTATTCGCCCCGTCGTTCGAGCTGCCCAGTACAGTGAACGTCTATTCGGGCTGCAACCCGGCGTGTACGCTCATCAGCTCGAGTCCACTGACTGGTGAAAGCATTTTCGGTCACGTCGGTAGACGAAACCTACGGTACGTGACGACGAACATCGAGTCATCGGATGTCGAAGTCTACACCTACAGGCCGTCGGGCCTCACCTTCCTGTACAGCTTCACCGGCGGTCTCCCTTGCGCGACCGACGAATGCGAAGCCGCGGCCTACAGCCCCAGCTCGCAGAAGTAACCTAAGCACTCGTTCGCGTTAGGTAATCACTAACGGGGTCGCCGCTTGAAGCCGACGACCCCGTTTATCGTCTCCCCGCATGCGGTTAAGCTAGTCGTCGCCGAGGAAGCTCTTTGGCTTCGCGTGCCAGGGTGAGCGTCGTTCCTGCAAGATCCAATACGTCGACGGCTTTGCGCCGGGAATCTTCTTGAACTTTCGGGGCTTTTGGCTGTAGTCGAACGCATCGGTTGCCGGATCCTTCGCGCGTGCATCGGCGGCCGCAAGCTGCGGGAGGCCAAACGTATCCTCCATGAACCGAAGCACGCTCGCGGTCTCATACTGGACCTTCGTGACGTAGCCGCGCTTGGCGTACGGCGAGACCATTAATATCGGCACCCTAAAGCCGAGCCCGTCGTAGTCTTTATAGATGGGCTTCACCGGGTCGAACCAGCCGCCCCAGTCGTCCCACATCACGAAGATTGCCGTCGAGCTCCAGTACTTGCTCGTTCCGACTGCATTGACGAGCGACGCCACCCATGCCGGCCCCGTGCTCGAATTTAGGCCCGGGTGGTCCGAGTTGGCGTAGGTCGGCGTAATCCAGGTCACGTTCGCGAGCTGTCCGGCTCCGATATCGGTGAGAAACTGCGACGGCGGACTGATCACGTCGGTCGTCCAGTCCGGCCCATTGAAGACTTCGCTATCCGCCTGATATGAAGACCACAGGCCGCCGTCGCCATCAATCGTACCCGCGTAGAAACGCCAGCTCACGCCGGCGGCGTCGGCCTCACTGCCGATCGTCGGGTTGTCGAAGCAGGCCACGATGCTCGAGCCGTACGTGCGCGTCGCGGTCAGCGTGGGAACTGTGTCCTGCGATCCTCCCTCGCATCCCCAGTATGACTGTGGGGAATCCACGGCATGACTGGCATACGCGGCAACCACGTACTGGTGCGCAATGAAGCTGCCGTCAAGGTTCGATGCAAACATGTGGTCGGCTAAGACGTATTGCTTGGCCATCGTCCAGTAGGGCTCGATCTGGGCGCGCGGTACGTACGCGTACGCATAGTTGGCAGGGGAACCGAAAGCGGCTCCTTCGTTGTTCCACCCGTCCATCTTGCAGTGCGTGCCGGGCAGTTGTTTTTGAGCATCGCAGGCGGCGAAAAAGGCGGGCGAAAAGTGATCGATGTCCCAATCTTGGGCGAGATCTTGAGAGTGCAGAACAATTTTATCGCCGTTCGTGTCGTACCCGTAGTTCTGAGTCTTGGCGCCCGGATATCCCATAAACAGGTTGTTAAACGAGCGGTTCTCTTGGACGATGAAGATTATGTGTTGAATCGGACTCGAGCCACCACGTGAGGTGGCCCGCAGCATCGCCGACGGTCCGTCCGCCCCGGGCACGTTGGAGATACCGTTCGCAGTGCATGCCACTTGCGCGAGCACGACGATTAGGGGAACAACAAGCTTCAAAGGCCGATTCAAACGAAGCTCCTCTCGGTGAATGGTCCCCTATTGCGCACGTACGCCGGACCACTTGGGCGTGCGTCGGAATCACGGGGCAGACATAGAGACGAATGCTGCGCTAAAGGCGCCAAAGCCTCCTGAGTTGAACACGCGAGTTCCCGTTCTAATGGGAGCCGGTATTTTCACTTTCATACACGGAGCTTTTCTATGCACATCTCGAATGCGACGCGCTACACATTAGGCGTCTGCGCGGCCGTTACGACGCTCGTTGGCTGCGGCGGGTCACAGGCATCCCTCGGCCCCCGAGAGCCAATGGGGCAGAATGCGATGCTCGCTGTGCGTCCGGATCGCGGGCGATCGTGGATGGCTCCCGACGCAAAGAAAGACAACCTCCTTTATATCTCTGATTTGGGAACGGCAGACGTATACGTTTACTCGTATCCTGGAGGCGCTTTAGAAGGAACGCTCACCGGCTTCAATCGGCCGTGGGGCTTGTGCGCCAATAAAGCGGGGAACATTTTTGTCACGGACCAAAGCGGGTCCCAGATTCGGGAGTACGCGCACGGCGGCACGAAGCCGCTAGCAACCTTGAAGGATCCCGGCGAAGATCCAGGCGGCTGCTCCGTCGACCCGACGACGGGAGATCTTGCCGTCGCGAACATTAGTACGCCGGGAAGTGACCCCGGTGACGTTGCGATCTATAAGAAAGCGCGGGGCGCTCGGAGAGCGTACAAGGATCCGGGGATCAGCTACTACGAGTACTGTGGCTACGACAACCAGGGGAACCTCTACGTGGACGGGATGAAGGAGAGCGACTTCGCGTTCGCCGAGCTTCCCAAGGGAAAAACTTCGTTCGTGAATATAGGACTGAATGAGAACATCCGGTTCGGCGGCAGCGTTCAGTGGGACGGCAAGTATGTTGCGGTTCGAGATTACGAAGCCAACGTGATTTATCAGTTTAGCATCAGCGGGAGCGGCGGAACGGAAACCGGCTCTACTCCGCTCGACGGTTCGAGCTATGCGGTTCAGTTCTGGGTTCAAGGCTCCAACGTCGTCGCACCTAATGCCGACAGCGCGAACGTCATGTTCTGGAAGTATCCGGCTGGTGGTTCGCCAACCAAGACCATCAATGGTCTTACGACCCCGTGGGGCGTGACGATCAGCATGGCCGGCTAGCATTGCTAGTCGATGAGGAGCGGCTCAAATCGTACCTCTAGAGAAATCGTCGAGCAGGTAACAACAAACGGGGCCCCTTTCGGGCGGACCCCGTTTTCGATTGCGAAGGAAATAGTGCGTTAATGCCAGCCAGTTGGCACGATCGTGTGCGACGATTCGCGCATGCGGCTCAATCTGAATTCATTGGCGTCCGCTCCCTGAGGGATCCTCGACGTTAAACCGAGCGACGGTAACGGAACTCCTCGGCGGAATACCAAGGCTATAGGAAACTTTTCGGAGATCATGGTCATGGCGGCGCTCGTTCGCGCCGGGTACTTCGTTGCTGTGCCGTTAGGGCACAACAGCCGTTACGATCTGATTGCCGAAAAGGAAAACAAGCTCTTACGCGTGCAAGTGAAGACGGGCCGCCTCAGAAAAGGAGCGGTTCTCTTCGCGTGCTACAGCTCGCATGCCCATCGGAAAGGTCCCTCATGTCGGCCATACGTAAACGAAATCGAGTTTTTCGGAATCTATTGCCGAGAGCTCGATTCCGTATATCTCGTTCCGATCGCAGATGCAGGTTGTTTGAGCGGCTCGTTGCGAGTCGATCGGCCTCGAAATGGCCAGCTTCGGAAAGTACGGTGGGCTTCAGCGTATCTGATCAGGGAGCCTGTAAGCGAGTGATAGGATTGGCCGCCAAGGGTCTCGTACCAGCAAGGGTCCTGGGGCGATCGCCGTCGTAGCTTAGCGGTAAAGCACCTCGTTGGTAACGAGGAGATCATGGGTTCAATCCCCATCGACGGCTCCATGCCCGTCGCGGTTCATCGCCTGCTCCATGAACGCATCGGCCCCATCGCTCCAGGGCCGCTTGAAATCCTGCGGCGATCTTTTCGCGCGCCGCTTCCAAGTAATACCCTCGCATCCACTTCCAATCGTTTTGCATTTTAGATACCTCCATGACGGTGCGAAGAATCTTCTACGGTCGGCCGATGCGCCGGCGGCAAGCGCGCGCTGCGGCAAGCCCGATCCTGCGATTGGTTTCTTGATTTGATCCCGAGTGAAGCCGACGAAGCGAAACGTTAGGATGTGTTCGA
>PKWF01000181.1 GCA_003133185.1 Vulcanimicrobiota bacterium
GACGCCGATACGCAGCTCAAAGGCGGTCTACTCCACGTTTTTATCGTTCTCAACCCAGGCCACGGGAGCAGCGAAGCTGCATCCGTCTTTGCAACGACGCTCGATTCCGTGCTTCGTAACGGTTTCGACCCGGATCTCGTCGTCGCGGCCAAACGCTTAACGATCGCGGAGCGGCTTTACGACTCCGATTCTATCGACGGCCTCGGCGATCTCGCCGGGTACACGTACGGCATCGTTCACGAAAACATAGCAGACGAGGACCGCCGCCTCGCGGCGCTAACCGCCGACGATATCCTCGCCGCCGCACGCAAATATTTGAGCCGTCCGACGGTCGTCGGCCACCTGAGCCCCAACGACAGCCCGCCGAAGGGCAACTCCCAGAAGAGCACTTCCGAGGCCAGCGACGATTTCTCCAAACGTATTCCAAACGGACCGATCGTCGAACCGCGCTGGATCGCCAAGGCCGTCGAAACACCGACGACCGTGCGCAGCACGCTGGCACCGGTCGAGTTCACGCTGGGTAACGGGTTGCGCGTCATCGTGCAACGCAAAACCGACCGTCCTACGGTCGTTATCAAAGGTACGATTGCGAACTCCCCGGCCTTCGAGCCGCTTGGGCAGGAGGGCGTTGCGCGGCTCGCCTCGGCGGTCGCCGATTACGGCAGCGCCGCGTACCCCTTCGAACAACGCCGCAAAGCCACCGACGAGATGGGCGTCTTCCTCGAAACGGGACAAGATTTTTCGGCAACGGCGCAGACGCGCGATTTCGAGCGCGTCGTGACGATCTTGGCCGACGGCGAAGCGCATCCAACCTTTGAGGATCCCTGGCTGAGCGTCGAGCGATCGCAGCTCGCCAATGGTTTGCAATCCGAGGGCCAGATCTCCGGCGTGTTGATCGATCGCGCGTATAACCGGCTGCTCTTGGCGGGCGCGGATCCGGCCTTGCGTCTGCCGACAGCGCAGAGCGTCTCGGCGATCACGCGCGCGGATTTGCTGGCGTACGCCGCAGCCTATTGGCGCCCTGATCTAACGACGATCTCCGTGGTCGGCGACCTTTCGCCTGAGCGCGTGCGCTCTGCGCTCGAGGCGAGCTTCGGATCGTGGCGCGCCACAGGGCCCAAGCCCGACGCGCATTTGATGGCGATGCCGCCGGCATCGGGCGGCCACGACTATATCGGCACCGTGGCCAATCAGGTCTTCATTCGGCTCGGGCAACCGGCGCTCTCGCGGTCGAGCGAAGATTACGATACCCTCGCCGTGCTCAATCAAATCTTGGGTGGCGCCGGTGCATTTGAGTCCAGACTGTGGCAGGAACTGCGACAAAAGCGCGGCCTCGTCTACAGCGTCGACAGTTCCCTCGAAGCCGGCGCGGACCGCGGGGATCTGCGAGTCGAGCTCAACGCTTCGCCGGAACGAGTCGTTGAAGCCGTCGGCATCGTCCGGCAAGAACTGCGCCGCCTCCAGGACGAACCCGTTTCGGCCACGGAGCTCCAAGAAGCCAAAGTACGTCTGATCGGCAACGCGCTGTTGGAGGAAGCTTCAACAACGGGGCAGGCCAAACAACTGCTCGACATCGCGGTCCTTCATCTGCCGCCCGACTACTACCGAACGCTCAACGAGCGTTTTGCGCGCATTACTTCCGCGGACGTGCAGCGCGTCGCCCGCGCGTACCTGCGGCCCCAGAGTTTGGTCGAAGTCTATGCCGGTCCGTCGGGACCATGGGCGATGCACGCGCTATGATCGAAACGATCGACCCGACGACCGGTGAGGTGATCGAACGCATTGCGCTGATGGAGGCGCCCCAGATCGAGGCGAAGCTCGCAGAGGCTGCGCGCGGGGCGCTCAGATGGGCGGGCGAGGATTTTTCCGGGCGCGGGAGTCTGCTGCGAGCCGTAGCCGCTCGTTTTCGCTTGGAGCGCGACCAGCTCGCGACAACGGCCGTGCGCGAGATGGGCAAACCGCTCACGCAGGCGCGCGCCGAGATCGACAAATGCGCGTGGGCGCTCGAGTATTTTGCCGAGCACGGCGAAGCGTTACTCAGCGCGCAAGCCACGCCGTCTTCGGCCGCGCGTAGCTACGTCGCCTTTCGCCCGCTGGGCGTATTGCTAGCGATCATGCCATGGAACTTTCCATACTGGCAGGTGATTCGCGCGGCCGCTCCCGCGTTGATGGCGGGCAACGTCGTACTGCTCAAGCACGCGACGAATACGACTCGGTGCGCGCTGGAGATCGAACGCGTCTTCAACGAGACCGGTGCGCCGGAAGGGTGCTTCGGGACGCTTCTGATTCCAGGAAAAGAGATGAGCAAGATCGTCGCCGACGCGCGCGTCGCCGCCGTTACGCTCACCGGAAGCGAGGACGCCGGCGTTTCGGTCGCGCGCGCGGCCGGCGAGAGTCTGAAAAAGTGCGTACTCGAGCTCGGCGGTTCCGACGCATTTGTGGTTCTCTCCGACGCGGATCTCGAAGCGGCGGCGAAAACGGCGGTGACCGCGCGCTTTCAGAATAATGGCGAGAGCTGCATCGCGGCCAAACGCTTCATCGTCGAGGATTCCGTCTACGACGACTTTCTGTCGCGCTTTGCGGAGCTGACCGCAGCGCAAGTCGTCGGCGATCCGTTGGAAGAACGCGTGCAGCTCGGACCCTGCGCGCGCGACGATCTTCGTAAAGCCGTGCACGCGCAGGTCGGCGGGACGATTGCGGCCGGCGCGCGACTCGTCACCGGCGGCCGTTTTATCGAACGCCCCGGGTTCTTTTACGAGCCTACCGTCGTCGCCGGCGTTCTACCCGGCATGCGCATGTTCGACGAAGAGGTCTTTGGGCCGGCCGCAGCCGTCGTGCGGGCGAACGACCTCGAGCACGCGTTGGAACTTGCCAACGCCTCACGTTTCGGACTCGGAGCGAACGTATGGACGCGCGATGTCGCCCTCGCCGAGGAGCTCGCCGGACGGATCGAAGCGGGCAACGTCTTCATCAACGGCATGGTGGCCAGCGATCCGCGCTTACCGTTCGGCGGCGTCAAGAAGAGCGGCTACGGCCGCGAGCTCTCTTCGTTTGGCATCCACGAGTTCGTCAACATTCAAACCGTCTGGATCGGCCCGACGGTCAGCGCGGCTCGTTCTTAACGCTGACCATAGCGTCGCCTCGTTTGATCGCGTCGAGCGCCTCGAAGCCTTCGGTCGTCTGGCCGAAAACCGTATACTGGCCATTGAGAAAAGACGCGTCGTCGAGGCAGATGTAAAACTGCGAACCCGCTGAGTCGGGCTGGGAGGTGCGCGCCATCGCTACGGTTCCACGCACGTGCGGCCGCGCGTTGAACTCCGCCTTGAGGTTGTAGCCCGGCCCTCCCGTTCCATCGCCCTTCGGGTCGCCGCCTTGAACGACGAATCCAGGCTCTACGCGGTGGAACTTAAGACCATCGTAAAATCCAGCATCCGCGAGCTTCATGAATGCGGCCGAATGAAGCGGTGCGTCGTCGGGAAAGAGGCGGAAGACGATGTCGCCGTGCGGAGTCGTAATTCGCACTTGTGAGCGACTCGCACGTTCGGCGTACTCTTTTATTTCGGATGCTTGCGGCGGAGAGTGTGCCATGCGGCCTTTCTTCCCCAATTTGGAAAGCGAACCATTCCTTTGGTTCGGCTGTTTGAGAGCTCAGGACACGCTGGCCCGTTGTTCGCAGAACTCGGCGATCCGCGCCACTCCGGCGCGCACGCGTTCCGTTTGCGCGACCCAGCTCAAGCGCAGCCAGCCTTCCATAGACTTACCGAATGCGATGCCCGGAATCGCCACGACGTCGAACCGCTCGATTAATTCGACGGCGGCGGCGAGCGAGGTCATCCCTTCGGGCAATCGCACGCAGACGTAGAAGGCGCCTTCGGGATCGACGAAGGGCAGGCCGCTCTCTTCCAGAATTTCGCGCACTCGAGCGCGCTGCTCGCGGTACCACGCCGCGTGCTCNNGCATGCACTTTAATCGCTTGCTCCACGAATGCGCCCGGCCCGAGGATCCACCCCAGGCGCAGCCCGGTCAGGGCGTTACTCTTACTCAGCGAGTTCGCGACGATCGTATGCGGATAGAGCATCGCGAGATCGGCGGCGTCGTCGACGAAGCGCTGTTCGCGATAAATTTCGTCGTGAATCAGCCAGATCGCCTCGCCCCCGCGCCGCGATAGCGCATCGACGAGGGTTTCGGCCGCACCGCGCGAGATGACGCGTGCAGTTGGATTGCACGGCGAGCAGAGTACGATCGCCCGCGTCCGCTCGCCGATCGCGGCGATGATTCGCTCGGCATCGAACGCGAAGTCGTCGTCGTCGAGCATCGAGACGGTGCGCGCGCCGATTCCCTCGAGCGCCGCCATCTTGACATACGATGGAAAGGCCGGCTCGACCACGAGCAGCTCGTCGCGCGACGGATCGAGCAGGGTCTTGAGCGTCACGTACATTGCCTCTTGCGATCCGATCGTGATGCAGACGTTCTCGGCGCGCTCCATTGCGGGATAGGCATAATGCCGCGCGACGAGCTCGCGCAGCTCGAGATCGCCGGCGTTGGCCGTGTACTTGACGCCGTTCTCCCTCACGCGCTCGAGCGCGCGCTCGAAATACTCGATGCGCGGCAGCAGCGTCGGCTCACCGAGTCCCAAATCGATCGACGTGGGACGCTTCTTGGCGGCCAGCTGCCGGATGAGCGAGGGCGCGATCGCGCAAACGCGTGGGTTCATACAGCTACGTCGTGCTCGCGCAGCGCGGCGTTGAGCGAGGTCTTTTGGTCGGTCGACTCGCTGCGCTCGCCGATGATGAGCGCGCACGGCGTGCCGAACTCGCCGGCCGCGAAACGCTTGGGCAGCGTGCCGGGAATGACGACCGCGCGCGGCGGGATGGCGCCTTTGGTGGTGACCGGTTCGCTGCCGCGCACGTCGACGATCGTCACGCCCTCGTCGATCAGCTCGTTGACCTCGGAGGGGTCGACCTCGGCGATCTTGCTCTTGACTTGGCGGAGAAGCTCCGCCCCGGAGGTGCTCATTTGGAAACTCCTAAACCAAGGTCGGGATTCAGGGACTTCATAAAGTGTAGCGACACTTGGGCCCGCTGCCGGGGCTTTGTCGAGCATCGCAGGCGAGCGCCGCTCGCTCCCTGCTCAGGAGACTGAGAGGTAGGTGAAGCCGACGGCGCTGGGGCTGTCGGTGCGCGAGCCCTCGTAGGTGGCCTTGGCACGCCATGAGCCGACGGCGGGCGGTGTGAAGGGGATGCTGGCGAGGCCCGAGCTGACGAAGGCCTGTTCCTCGCGGTAGAACTGCCAGCCGAAGACGGGATCGAAGCGTTCGATCTCGACGCTGACGGGGCCGGACCCCGCGGGGGCGACCTTGACGTCGATGTCGAGTCCCTGCCCGGGCGCGGCTTTGGTGCTCGAGAAGGAGATGCTGGTGGCGGTGATCGTGCGCGACTCGCGCTCGAGCGTGTAGCTGCCGGCGCTGGAGTTGCGCACGGCGACGACGGCGTAGTAGGTGCCGGGCTGGAGCTGATGCGCGAGCGTCTGCGAGCCGCTGCCTTCGCAGTCGCATTCGATCACGTTGCCGCGCTGGTTGCGAAGCTGGAGCTTGAATTCGGCGGACTGGGGCGCGCTCAGCTTGAGCGTCAGGTTGGAGTGGCTGTTGACTTCCATGCGATACAGGCGCAGCACCTGCACGCTGCGCCCGCTGAGGTACCCGCTGGCGCGCGCGTAGTTGCCCAGCGTGAGGCCGGGGGCGGTCTCGTCGGGACCGGCGGGGGCGATCTGCAGGTGGAAGCGCTGGATGCCCCGGTGCGAGAGCCGCGGGGTGATGTCGAAGCTGTAACGGCCGCCTTCGCCGGGCCCGGGCGTGAACAGCCGGTAGCCGCCGCACTGGAGGTGCAGCAGCCCGCCGCTCGAGCCGCCTTCTTCTTCTTCGCCGCCGAAGGAGCTGGTGCCGGGCGCGAACAGGGCGCCGCTGACGCAGCCGCGTTCGGTCTCGTTGGCGAGGCTGATCATGTAGCTGACGCCGGAGTGCAGCGTGACGGAGTAGGCGGCGTTGATGTTCTGAATGCGGTCTACCTGGCCGTTGACGCCGTCGCTTGGCAGCGGTGCGCCGGGGGGCTGCACGGCGGGGGTCGGCAGGAAGACTTCGAGCGAGAACGGCGCGAGCTGGGAGTTCTGCAGCGCCGCGACCTTGATCTCGTACAGGCCGTTCTNNCGTCGATCGTGGCGTCGAGCTCACCGCCGGCGGCGAGGTCGAGCCCGACGCGCTGGGCGCTGGTGAGCCGCAGGCTGTACCAGACCGAGGCGCCGGTGGGCACGTTGCAGGTGGATTCGCGTTCGCCGGCTTCGGTGGTGGCGCCGACGGTCGTGCCGTTGATCGAGGCGGGCAGCGTGTGAATCGCCTGCGCGCCGGCGAGCGTGTCGTTTGCGGGCGGGGGCGCGGCCGGCGGAGTGCTTGGAGCTGTGCCTTCAGCGGCGGCGAGCGCCGCGATCAGCAGCGCCGCGAGCAGCGCGAGCGCGAGCGCGCCCGCAAGCTTCCGAGCTGTCGCCGCCGCAGAACGCGTGCCTACCCCCATCGATTCCAGATATTACGCCCTANNCGGCCGCCGAACGCGATGCTTGCGCTGACCGCACTCGCGGCGGTCGTGGCTGCGGCGGTGGTCCTGGTGGTGGCCCTGTCGGGGTCCTCCGGGAGCTCCTCGTCGGCGAGCACCTCGGTTTCGGCCGGGGCAGAATCGGCGTTCCAGGGCGCGCCGTTCCCGGTCGGCATCGGCGCGCCTGACTTCACGCTGCGCGATCAGTACGGCGACCGTGTGTCGCTGAGCGAGTACCGCGGCCGGGTGGTGCTGCTGACGTTCCTGTACTCGACGTGCGGCGCGACATGCGTGGTCATCGCCCAGCAGATCCGCGG
>PKWF01000198.1 GCA_003133185.1 Vulcanimicrobiota bacterium
ACCGGACGGAACGCCCAAAGACGTCGACCGCGAAATCGTTACGCTCTATCGCGTATTTAATGAGAACCAAAGCTGGTATTATAACTACAACGTCGCCACGTACGATCCGGCGCTCAAGAGGTCGAAACGATCGGAGTTTATCGGAATCGATTCGAACGGCGCGCCGACGCTGACCGGATTGGGATTTGCCGACGGAAACTTCAAGTTTGCGATCAACGGTTATATTTATGCGAACGGGCCGACAATCGTCATGAAAAAAGGCGAACGCGTGCGCTGGTACGTGATTGGTGTTGGTAACGGCTTCGATTTCCACACGCCGCATTGGCACGGCAACACCGTGCTGTGGAACGGGCAACGCACCGACGTTATCACGCTGATGCCGGCGCAGATGTCGACCGTCGACATGCTGCCGGACGACCCGGGCCTTTGGCTGTTCCACTGCCATGTAGCCGACCATATGGATGCCGGCATGAGTGCCTACTACCAGGTTCTCCCTTAGCGCCAATCATTTCAGACTTCCTTTACCTCTAGCGCCTAAAGTCTGACGAAACCCCTACGTCAGCTATTGAGGTGCTTTTGTGCCTACTTTCCCGGAGAAATTCCAACGCAGGGGCGCATTTGCGCTCGTCGCGATCTTTATCATGGCCGGCTGCAACGGAGGCATGGGTCGCAGCATTACACCGGCCGCTCCCCAACCGGCGCTTTCGCTCGACGCTCGCTCCGGCGACGGTATTTCGTCGGACGTTTCGCTGCTAAAGCAGCTCAAGAAGCAGGTCGTCATCGGTTCGGCCGTCGATCCGCAGAACGGAGCGCAGAACCCGTACGGCTTGACCGTCGCTCCGATCACCTCCGGAAGCCTCACAAAAGGCGATTTGGTCGTCTGCAACTTCAATGCAAAATCCAACAAACAGGGAACGGGTGCCTCGATCGTTGCCTTGCATCCTGGGGCGGGCTCGACCCCGACTCACGTCTCGTCCAACAAGACTCTCGTCGGCTGCGATGCATTAGCGCTTGACGGTAGCGACGGCATTTGGGCTGCTGCAATGGTCGCCAACGATAATCCGGTGCTTTCAGCCAGCGGCAAGCTCATCACGAATATCTCGGGCAAACCCTTCAACCAGCCGTGGGGCCAAATTTACGCGGAGACCAAGGCCGGATCACCGGCATTCTACGCCACGAATGCCGGAACGGGTACCGTAGTCCGGATCAATCTGGGCTCCAAATTCACGTACGACGTTATCGCGAAGGGGTTTCCGGTCAACCACGGTGTGCCTGGAACTGCATTGGCCCCCTCGGGCCTGGCCTATGACGCGAGCATCGATACGCTCTATTTCGCCGATGGCAAGAACGATACGGTCGTCGCCTTCAAGAACGTTACGAAGATCCCCAAGGGCGGCATCAAGGCCGCCGACGGCGGAATGAAATTCTCCGGCCCTTCGGCCGGCGATGCGCGCATCGTTTTCGCCGGAAAGCCGCTCAACGGGCCGATCAGCATGGCTCTGCTGCCCGACGGCAATCTCGTGGTCGGCAACACGCTCGATCCGAACGGGAAGAATCTGATGATCGAGCTGTCGGCCTCCGGCAAACTTTTGGACGTTCGCAACGTCGACACGGGGGCATCTGGAACGCTCTTCGGCATCGTCGCCACGGGAACGAACGATTCCAACACAAAGATTTACTTCAACGACGACAACGACAACAACGTCCAAGTCCTGGAGCATTAGCCGGCGCCCCGCGCACTTTAGACTTTTTTCATACCGGCCCGGTACGCTCATCGCTACGAAGCCAACCTTTTTGGAGGTGTTATGTCAAAACGAATCGCGGCTCTCTTGTTCGCAGCAGGTGCAACCATGCTGGCTGCTTGCGCCGGCCAGCGCTCACCGAGTGCGGCCGGCGGCAGTTCGGTCCTCCTGCCCTCCTTCGATAAGAGTTTAGTGATCACCGCAACGCTCCCGAAGAATACGATCGGCGAAGAACTGCCGAGCGAGGGTCTGGGAACGATTGACGACTCCTTTTGGAGTGCGACGCTGGGAGGATTCACGCAATCGAGCTTTTCGCAAGCCCTCGGGTTCTCGCCCGGCACGAAGATTACGCTCATGAATATTTCCAAGAACATTACCCATACGCTCGATTACGTCAAGAAGATCAAACGGCCGCCTGCGAAGTTCCCGTCGAACCCGAACCTCCCGATCTCCGCTCAGGGGAACGGCGTTTTCGGGAAGGGATTCGCCAGTGGTCCGATCTCTCCGGGGAAATCGGTGACGATCAAGCTCTCGAAAGCCGGCATCTACTTATTCGGCTGCGCCTTCCATTACAGTGAAGGCATGCACGACGTGATTGTCATTAAACCGAACGCGACGCCGGGACCAGAGGCGACGCCACCGGCGTAGTGAAGTCGCTTCACCTTAAAGCCGCGAGTTCGGCGCGGGAGCGCACGCCGAGTTTGCGATAGGCAGCCGCAAGGTGCGTCTCGACCGTGCGTTCGCCTATCGCAGTCTCGGCGGCGATCGATTTGTTTGAGTAACCGCGTGCGGCGAGTTCGACGACCTCACGTTCGCGGCGCGTGAGCTCGGACGCGCTCGACCGTTCCGGAGGCTGCACGCTTCCGGTCCGTATCCGGCGCAATGCGCGCGTCGCACCGAGTCTCTGGTAGATGGCGGCGGCGCGGGCGAGCTGGCCACCTGCCTCCGAGGCGATGGCCTCTTCGATCTGCCAGCCAAGCAAATTGAATGCATCGGCGGCACGCAACGCGGCCGGCGTATCCCCGGTCCGGCGCGCCTCAAAAAGGAGCAAAAATGCGGCGGCGAGCGGGTTGCATGCATCCTTTGCAACCTGCTCGAGGAGGGCGCGGGCCACCGCAACCTTGCCGTCGGAAAGAAGCTCGGCCGCGACGTCGCAAAGCCAGTACGCCTGGTCGGGGACCTCGACGACCTCCAGAGCTTTTTCGGCGATCGCGCGAGCCCGTTGGATTTCTCCATGCTCGAGAAGGGTGCGCGCGGCAGCGCCCGTCACCGCCGCAATCAGCTGCGATTCGCGCAACTGCATCGCGGTTTGTACCGCGCTTTCGATATCGATGGCGTCGATGTCGGCGGCGTCGATCAGGCCGCGGAGGCGCCNNAATCCGATTGCGTAGGCGTAGGTGGATTGGGCTTCGGTTAGGGCGCCGCTCAACACCGAGACGTTAGCGACGTTTCCGAGCGAGTGCACGCGATAGACGATGTTATCGATTCGCTCGGCGATCCCCAGCGCCGCGCCGTGGTGCGTTCGTGCGGCGGAGTAGTCACCGAGCGATGAAAAGGCGTTGCCGCGCGCGGTGTGCGCGCGAAATCGATCCGCCTCGTCGCGCGGACCTTCGATGCCGTCCGCTTCATCGAGCACGGCTAGCGCCTGGCGTGCGCGACCAAGGGTCGCGAGCATGCCCGCGAGCGTCGTCGCCGCATGATA
>PKWF01000267.1:0-2661 GCA_003133185.1 Vulcanimicrobiota bacterium
CACGACGGCAAAGCGCCCGACCTGATTTGACGCTCGCCGGCCGCGCTACATGAAAAACGGGCGGTCGCATTTGCGATCGCCCGTCGTTCTTTCTTCCGTTACGCGTTAGGCTTTCTTCTTGCGTCCGCCCTTGCGCTTACGCCGGACGATTTTACGGGCGCCGGCTTTCGCGACCNNCGCGCGCCCTTGCGTACGGCTTTGCGAGCCTTGCGGCCACCCTTGCGTACGGCCTTGCGAACCTTGCGCGCTACCTTACGCGTCGTCTTACGAACCTTACGGGCGGCTTTACGAGCCCCTTTCTTACGTCCGTTCGTTGCCTTCTTGCGGCCATTCGCGGCCTTCTTTACGGCAACGGCTGCAACGACGGCTTTAACGGCTTTGCGGCGACGTGCCTTTCGGCGCGGTTTCGCTTCCGGCATTGCCGGACCGCCGTTCATCGTGGAATCCGAGTCCATTCATTCCTCCTCGTCCCCGGGGACGATAAGCGTTATTGGACAGCGCTCCTGGCGCTTTCGTTCGCAATCATAGAGGATTTTGCCAAATCATGCAAATTCNNCTTGACCCCGGCTGTATACTAAGGCCCGTGAAAAAGCCCCTCATCATCGTCGAATCGCCGACGAAAGCGAGGACGATCAAGAAGTTTCTTCCCGCGCGATACGTGGTGAAGGCATCGGTGGGGCACGTGCGCGACCTCCCAAAGAGCTCGCTGGGGGTCGATGTAGAGAACGATTTTGCGCCGCGCTATCTGACGATCAAAGGCAAAGGCGACGTGATCAAGGAGTTGCGGAGCGCCGTAAAAAGCGCGACGGAAGTCTACCTCGCAACCGATCCCGATCGCGAGGGTGAAGCGATCGCATGGCACCTGGCGGAGCTGCTCAAACTCCCCGACCCCAAGCGGATCGAGCTTCACGAGATCACGAAAGCGGCGGCTCTCGCGGCTCTCAAAGACGCCCATCATATCGATATGGGCCGCGTGAACGCACAGCAGGCCCGGCGAATTCTCGACCGGCTCGTCGGATATAAAATCTCGCCGCTGCTCTGGGCGAAAGTGCGCGGCGGGCTCTCCGCGGGGCGCGTGCAGTCGGTGGCGGTCAAGCTGATCGTCGACCGGGAACGCGAGATCGGCGCCTTCATTCCTAAGGAATACTGGAGCGTTACCGCGCTCTTGGCGCGGATCGCAGCGTTGGCGGCCGATTCCGACGTCCCATTTGCCGCCGAGCTGGTATCGCACGCCGGCAAGAAGCTCGAGCTGCGAACGCAGGCCGAAACCAACGTGGCATTGGGGGCGCTCGAAGGCGCCGCTTATCGGGTCGGCTCGATCAAGAAACGCGAAGTTCGGCGCAACGCGCCCGCCCCGTTTACGACCTCGACGCTGCAGCAAGAGGCCTCGCGGAAGCTTAAGATGCGCGTTCGTCGCGCGATGCAAGTCGCCCAAGCGCTCTACGAGGGCGTCGACCTGGGCGCGAGTGAGGGAACCGTCGGCTTGATCACCTACATGCGCACCGACTCGACTCGAATCAGCGATCAGGCACGCGACGCGGCCCGCGAGTTTATCGTCGCCGAGTACGGCGAAGCTTTCCACGGCGGCCGCCGGTACGCCGTTCGCGAGGGCGCACAGGACGCACACGAAGCGATTCGTCCGACCTCGGTCCTTCATACGCCGGCGCGGCTCGCGAGCCACCTCAAACGTGAGGAGCTTCGTCTTTATACGCTGATCTGGGAACGGTTCGTCGCCTCGCAGATGTCACAGGCGCTCTTCGACCAGACCGTCGTCGACGTGACTGCCGGCGAGTATGGCTTCCGCGCGACGGGCACTATCATGCGTTTTCCCGGCTTTACCCGCGTCTACGACGAGGGCAAAGATGAGGAGAGCGCCGGGAAGGGTCGCATTCGGCTGCCGGAGCTGAACGAGAACGAAGACCTCGACTGCCGCAAACTAGAGCCCAAGCAGCATTTTACCGAACCGCCGCCGCGATACACCGAAGCTGCGCTGGTCAAGGCGCTTGAAGAGAACGGCATCGGCCGGCCCTCGACGTACTCGACGATCGTGGAGACGATTCAGGCGCGGGGCTACGTCACGCAGCAAGAACGGCGTTTCATGCCGACCGAAATCGGCACCGCCGTGAACGACCTGCTCGTCGAGCATTTTCCGAAGATTCTCAATCTCGCCTTCACGGCGCAGATGGAAGGCGATCTCGACAAGGTCGCGGTGGGGCACGAGAATTGGGTCACCCTGTTGCGAAGCTTTTACGGTCCGTTCGCGAGCGAGCTCGAGGAAGCCGAAAAGAAGTTGCCGCGTCTCGAGCTGCGCGACGAGCCGACGGACGAAATCTGCCCGAAATGCGGACGTCCGATGGTGATCAAGACCGGGCGTTTCGGCCGTTTCATTTCCTGTACGGGCTATCCCGAGTGCAAGACGGCAAAACCGATCGTCAAGGAGACAGGCGTTCCGTGCCCCAAGTGCGGCGGCGCGATCGTCGAGCGCCGCTCGAAGAAAGGCCGAACGTTCTACGGCTGCGCCAACTATCCCAACTGCGATTTCATCTCATGGGATCCCGTGGTCGTGCAGCGCTGTCCGGTCTGCGGTTCGTACGTCGTCAGCAAGACGCGGCGCGGAGGAGCGGCTCGCTTGGAATGCGCCGCCGACCGCACGCACCACGT
>PKWF01000267.1:2719-3072 GCA_003133185.1 Vulcanimicrobiota bacterium
CATACGTCGGGCGCGCTCGCCGAGCTGGTTTGCAGCAACTCCTTTCGCGGCGCAGCGCTCGAAAACGCCGTTGGCTTGCTCAAGGAAGAACTCGCGCGACTAGGATCGCTCATCGTCGCGTCGGCGCGCGAGAGCGCCGTCCCGGCGGGCGGAGCGCTGGCCGTCGATCGCGCGCGCTTCGCCGCGTTGGTCGAATCGCGCATCGCCGGTGAGCCACGGATCGCGTTGCATCGGGAAGAGGTTCGCGAGATTCCGGTGGATCGCCCCGTAATCGTCGCCTGCGGTCCGCTGCCCAGCGAAGAATTCTTGGCGATACTGGACGGGCTGCTCTCGGTCACCCTTCGACAGGCTCA
>PKWF01000072.1 GCA_003133185.1 Vulcanimicrobiota bacterium
CGTCGTGCGGCGCGAGGTCCCATACGACGTTGCTTTCCTGAAAGAGTCCGAGGTTGACGCGCACGGAATCGATGTAGTAGATCTTGCCCAAGGCGCCGCTCTCGCACAACGCCCGCAGTTTCTCGACCGAACCGGTGTAGAGAAAGGTGTGGTCGGTCATCAGGCAAACGCCGGCTCGGCGCGCGCGTTCGCAGAGATCTTCTGCGTCGCGGAAACTCTCCGCTAGCGGCTTCTCCACCAGCACGTTCTTGCCCGCATCGATCGCGCGGATCGCGAGGTCGCGGTGCGTGCGCGGCGGCGTCGCGAGCGCGATAGCGTCGACGTTCGGGTCGCCCAGCGCCGCTTCGATCTCCTCGTGTCCCGCAACCGCGGGATAGAGCCGCCGCAATCGCTCCAACCGCGAGCGATCGCGTTCGACGATGCAACGAACCGACCACTCGTCCGAAGCGTAGAAATTCCGAACGAGATTCGGTCCCCAGTAGCCGGCTCCGACTACGGCGACGCCAAGTGGCGCACGTTCCATTACTTAGACTGCGAGCAGGGGGCGGCAGCTCGCAAGGGCATCGACTACGCAGACGATCTGGTCGTCCGTCAGCTCGGCAAACATCGGAAGTGAGAGCACCCGCGCAGCGCTTCGCTCCGTGCGCGGAAACGAGCCGGGTCCAAGGCCGAGATCCGAATAGGCACGCTGCAAATGGATTGGAATCGGATAGTGAACGCCGGTGGCGACGCCGCATTCTCTCAATGCGGCTTGCACGCGATCTCGGTTCTCGACTTCGATAACATAGAGGTGATAGACGTGGCCCTCATCGTGCAGGCTCACCGGCGGTTCGATGCCGCTTTCGCGGAGAAGCCGATCGTATGCGGCGGCATGACCGCGGCGAGCCTGGTTCCACGCATCGAGGTGGCGGAGCTTAACGTCGAGCACCGCGGCCTGCAACGAATCCAGGCGGCAGTTGGAGCCCTTGACGACGTGTTCGTACTTCTTTGCTTGGCCCAAGTCGCGCAGCAAGCATAAGGTGTCGTACAGACCAGCATCGTTGCAGACGATCGCGCCTCCGTCTCCGTACGCTCCGAGGTTCTTTCCGGGATAAAAACTGAAACACCCGACATCCCCGAAGCTTCCGGTACGCCGGCCTTTGTACCGCGCGCCATGCGCCTGGCAAGCATCCTCGATCACACGCAGGCCGTGGCGCCGGGCGAAAGCGAGTATCGCATCCATTGGAACGGCTTGACCGTACAAATGCACCGGCATGACGGCCTTGGTCCGCGGCGTGACTGCCGCTTCGAGTAGCTCCGGATCGATCAGGTACGCGCGATCCATCTCGACGAGCACGGGACGCGCTCCGACAGCCGAAACCGCAAACGCCGACGCGATGAACGTATTGGCCGGAATGATGACCTCGTCTCCCGGCCCGATCGCTAAGGCTCGCAAGGCGAGCTCCAGCGCCGCGGTCCCCGATTCGACGCCGACGCAATAGCGGGTGCCGACATAGGTCGCAAAGTGTTCTTCAAAGAGCGCTACGTCGGGGCCGAGAATAAAGCTGGCGCTCTCCATCACTTGCATCATGCGAGGAACGACCTCTTCCGATAACGCACGAAACTGCGCTCTTAGATCGACAAACGGAACCTGCATCGTCATCGTCACTCAAGCGCGCTTCGTCGGCTCGCGGACGAGCGCCTTCAGCAGCGAAAGCACGCAAAGCACGCCCACCAGCTCGGCGATTTGCTGCATGAATGCAGTGATCTGCACGAGTACGACGTCGCGGGACGAACGATCCGTGAGAATCCAACCGTTGGCCGCAAGAGCGAGGCGCACGTGCGGAAGCACGTGCCACGCGCGCAACGCCGTCCATCCTGGATCGTAGCGTTCGTTTAGACGCACGAGCCGTACGGAACCCGCTACGCCGTGCACGCGATAGAGCCACGGCGCGAGCTGGTCGAACGGCAGAGCGCGAGTTCGTGCGACGCTTTGATGAAGCGGAATCGCCGGAAAGAACCGGGACTCCGCTACTAGTTCGCAGAGCCCCACGCAGGAGACTGAGTCGACGCTCGGCGGAATCGAGATCCAGGTAAAGGCTCCGGGGCTCGCAGCGAGCGTTTGGCCGTCCGAACCGGTCAATCGTCCACGCACGTAGGCGAGCAGCCACGCACCCGGCGTGACTGGGTTTGCCAGCGTGGACTGCGTGAGCACGCCGCCGATGCCTTGGGCGAGCGCCGGCACTCGAGCAAACGCGAGCCGTGCATCGATCCACGACACCGAGGGATCGATCGAATCGCTCGCCCCGTGCACCGGAGTAACGGCTAAATGGCCGGGTGCGTCGCCAAAGAACATATCGCATGGATGGAGACGATCGACCGAAGCCACGATTCGCGCGCTTTCACACCCAGAGATCAACGGCGCGGCGCCGGCGAGGTCCGCGGTGCGTTGCGTCGCTGAAGACAGCCGCGGCGACGCTAAGGAGGAGGCGGCCAAGCCGATTTCTCCATTCGACCGCGATACGAGCCAAGGACGAGCAACGATCCGGCTAACGCCGAGGGCGCGCAAGGCGTCCGCCTCGCCTTCTCGCTCGTAGCGGGCGAGCGCCATGTCCACCGGATAGGCGGGAAGGTAATCGTTGAGGGCCGCGACTTCACCGGGATACGCGATGGCGTCGGGATCCGCGCCGTCGCCGGCGCCGGTGCGCAGTTGCAGCGGTTGAAAGGCTGGAAGAAGGGCGACCCGCGAAAACGCCGGCGCCGCGATCGTCGGGTGCGGATAGGTTTGGGCTGCGACCCAGAGATCGCTGGGCGGATGGATCAGCCAGGTGATGGGTAAGAGGGCGCCGGCGATGAGCGCGACGTATCCAAGCGCTTTCGCCCGAGCGGTCAGCGCCGTCGCGAGCGCGATAAGGAGCGCCGCGAAGACTCCGCCAAAATCGTACAGCTCGCGGAAGACGCCGCTCTCGGGAATCGAGCGCACTATCCATTCATATGCGGCATCGAGCGGACCGTGAACCCCCAGGGCGCCGAGGTAGACCAATCCGGCCGCCGCCGCCGCCCACCTAACCGCGCGGAGGCGGCGTGCCGCCACTACNNCAAACCCAACCGATCGGCGTATCCCGGGAAGTAGCCACCAAGTGAGAGCAGCGCAATGGGGGAGAGCGATTGGTTTGCCTGCCATGGCACGCTATATGGAGTTTGCAAGAGCGCGCCGCGCTCGGCGAAAAGTCCAACAATTGAGGGCAACGCAACGAGAACGCCCACAACCGGCGCCAACCACTTCTTCGTCACCAGAGCAAAAACTACGAGCGCTCCGGCAGCGACGATGAAGAACTGCAGTTGCGCTTCGATCAAGGTCAGCCACAACGCTAAACGCACGGGCGATGCACCGCGGCCTCGCGTCATTTCGGCCAGCAGTCCGATGAGGCCGCCGTACGCGAGCACCATGACGAGATGCCCGGCGACGACTTCGTTATAGACCCACGGATTGAAGAGCGCGAAGATGCCGGCGCCGATCGCTGCCGGCGCCGCATTCCCCCATTGCGACGCCACGTTTGCGGCAGCTCGCATACAGCAGTAACCCGTCGCAAACGCGAACGCGGCTAAAGCGATCAGCGGACCCGCTAGCCACATCAACCCGACGAGCGGAAGAGCGATCAGATAAGTCGTCGGATGGGCATTGGCGACGCCGAACCCAATGGGCACCCACCCGCCGATTGATTCGTTGAAGAATGACGGAATCGCGAGCCGGTCGATCGGCCAGTTCCAGTCGTGGCGCAGAGTCGGAGTCCCTTTTGCGACGACGAACGCGGTAAACGCGAGTGCGGCCGCAATCGCGCCGCTCTTCACCGNNCGGCGGGAATCGGCGACGAGGCCCAGACGGATTTCGATTGCGACTCCGACCGTGGCAACGATGATGGCGACGTATGCGCACAGGGCCGAGATTTGTGCGGTTCGGGGCCACAGGGAGGCGACAAGGAGAGCCCCCGCGCAAGCGTAAGCCGCGTAGCTGGCCGTCCGCTCGAAAAACAAGATTGGCGCGTCCTTAAAGAGCGCCATCGCAAATCGCCCGGAGCTGGTCCTGCTTATCAGCGATGCCGAGAGACCGATCGTTGCACCCACGACGGCCCAACATGCGACTCCGAGCATGAAGGGCTGCATCTCGGCGGGCACGATGATCGCCAGAACCATCCCG
>PKWF01000030.1 GCA_003133185.1 Vulcanimicrobiota bacterium
TGGGGACTCGAACCCCAGACCCCTTACATGCGAAGTGATTCTGGGGCAAAAGGCGCTTCCACGAAAAAGGCCCGCAAAAGGCGCAAAGCCGCATAGCCATCGAGGTTTTTCGGCATTCCAGATTTCCAGAAGTTTCCGCGACTTTCCACGCCTTTCTGCGAGAATGGTCGTCAAATGGTCGTCAACATCACAGACGTTAGGCGCCCCATGATGAGCATCGGCGATCGGGCTCGCCCTCGGATACATCGCGCTGGCGCCGGGTAAGGCTATCGCGCCAGAGTATCCCATAAACAGGGCGGCAAACCGTCACCCAGGCGCAGCGCCCCAAAGCCGAGTAGAAAAAGGAAAGGAGCAGACGCCTTCTTCAAGGGACCTGCTCTGCCTAGACTTCGGCGACGAAGAGCGAACAGCGACGAACTATCCGCTCGTGCGCATCACCAACGCCAGCTGTCACGTCGTCTACGCTCGCGCGCACGACCAAAGCACGATGGGCGTCGCTACCGGAGCGAAGCCGGTAAACGCCTTTCAGTTTCGCGTATTCGGCTTTGGCCTGCACCAAAGCCGGAACGTCTGCATCGGCCTCGTTCCACAACGCGAAAAATCTTTCGAACGCGCTTTCGGCCTTAGGGACATCACGCGCAAGGGCGTAGCCGCGCGCCATCCCCAACCACGCCAGTGCATAATACTGTCCCCAGTTTGGTTGAGCCCAAGTCGCTCCCCAGCTCGCGCCTTGGTGTTCCGCGATCTTTCGAAACTCCGCGACTGCTTCCGTGCCCCGACGCATTTTGAGGTAGAGCAGTCCGCGCACGTAGATCGCGTCGGGGTAGGCGCGTTCGTACGGCAATGCGGATTCCAACAGGTCGATGCCTTTTGCCGGTTCGTTGCGGTCGAGTGCGAACGCGGCTTCGATCTCGGGCAACTGCACCGCATTCCAGATCGTCCCGTTCGGATAGCGTCGGGAACTCTCCGCAGCGAGTTTTTCGGCATCGGGGGTATCGCCGCATAGCGCAAGTGCCAAGGCGGGACGTCCGAGCCGGCGCACGGTCACGCAGCGGCCCGAAAGTGCGTCTGCACGCGCATCGGCCTCCTCGAACTCATCGGCGACGTATCCAAGTCCCTGGCGCCGTGCCGTATCTGCAGCGAACTCATACTGCTCGTGCGATGCACGCCGCTGCCCGTGCATATTCAGATTTGCCGCCTGCAAACCGAAGCTCAGGTACTCTTCGGGCTTGCCTGCAAACCAGCGAATCTCTCGCGCGACCGCCATCTGATCGTCCTCGAGATATGCTAACTCGAGGAAGCGTTGATGGATTCGTGACCCGTCGATGCCTAGCGTCCGCACTTTCGCTGCGACCGCGTCCGCTTCTGGTAGGCGATCGAGGCACATATAGGCGTCCAGTTGCCGGCGATACGGCGCTTCGACGTCGGGTTGCAAGCGGGCGGCGAGAAGCGCTTCGTTCAACCCTTGTTCGAACTGCCCCAAGTCGATGTACGTGACGGCCAATTGATTATGCGGATCCCAAGTTGGCCGATAGTGCGCCGCTAACTGCCATACTGCGATTTCCTTCTCCCACTCACCGGTGAACCTGTAATAGTAGGCGGTTATGGCGATCCGTTCCGGTTCGGAGGTACGGTCGACGAAGCTGAAAGCGCGTTTTGCGTACTCGGCGCTGCGCGCCGTGTCTCCGACTTGTTCGTATCCAATACCCAGGAGATAGTACGCCGCGGCAAACTTCGGGTCGATGGCGATGGCGCGCTCAAACAGCGGCATGGATGCGCGGAACTCGCCGCGGCCCATGATCGCGATGCCGGCGCTGTAATTTCGCAGCGCGTCCAATGAAGGGGTCGTTGCAAGTTCGAGCGGCGTGTTGTATTCGTTGAGGGTGCTTGCAGATTCGCCGGCGCGAATTCGGAAGTTGGCCGCCATCGTGCTCAGGCCATGAAGCACGTCTTCTTTCCGAAGAACCTGGACCTGCTCTTGATCGAGCGTCTCGCCGCTAGCGCAGTTGACGACTTTCAACCCAAGGACGTATTGGCGGCCGAGACTCGCGATGGAACCTTCCAAAGCGAGGGCGCTGTTCGTGCGTTTGCAGACTTGCTCGGCAATCTCCGGCGTCAGTCGTGTATCGGCCGGCTTGAGCATCAGGCGAAGCGTTTGCCGGACTCGCTCGTCGCCAATTAGGCTCAGGTTCGGAGATTGTTCGAGCTGGACGGCGAGGCCCTGACGTAAGGTGCCGTCAAAAATCGGATCGCGCGTAGAGTTTTCGAAATCGGCGAGGACAACCGTGCGTGCCTCACCAATCGCCGCCGCGCGCTGAGATAGAACCACGTACGCGCCGCCGGCGGCGGCAATCAACGATAGCGTCGCGGCGGCTATCCATCCCCATCGCCACGCCAGTTCCGGCTGCGCGGCGACGCCGGTAACCGCACCCTCTGCCACCAGCCGCACGTCCTGCGCGAACCGGTAGCCGCGCCTCGCGACCGTAACGATGTATTGGCGATCCTGCGGGCCTTCTCCGAGCGCTTTGCGCAGAAGGAAGATGTTACGGCTGAGGTTGCCCTCTTCCACGAGCGTATCGGGCCAGATGGCCTGCATCAGCTCGTCCTTCGTCACGAGCTGCTTGGCGCGGCGGATCAGCACCAGCAGAATCTGTAGCGCCTTGGGCGCGATCGCCACCGGTTCGCCTTCGCGGAACAGCAACTCCCTCTCCGAATCGAGGCGGAACGGCCCGAACTCGTACATTTAGCGCCTACCGCGAGAAATCATCAGAAATAATCATTCGTTTTGCAAAGACTTCGCACCGGCCGTTTCGGTACGCTGCCGTCCATCGACCTGTTCGAACTAAGGAGGAGTTGTGAAATCTAAAATGCAGCGGTCATTTAATGGCACGGCCGGCATCGCGTACCTCGTCACGGCATTTGCGGGCTGCGCCGGCCAAGGGGCATCGCTAACGCCCATGTACGATAAGCCGGCCCAACGAGTCGATGTGAGTGCGACTCAGTTCACCATTCGAGATCTCGGCGTCGTCGGGCAGAACGCCAACCAGCCCGGTCAGCCGATCGTGGTCAGCAACAGCGGCTGGATCAGCGGAGCCGCGGGCGTCGGGAAGGCCGAGCACGCCGTTCTTTGGCACCGCGGGAAAAGGGTGGACATCGGGAAGCCTGGCCTTGGAGGCAACAGCTTTGGATACGGGGTGAATGACTCCGGCCAATCCGCCGGAGATGCGGAACTCGTCTCCAGCACGCTTTCTACGACGGAAGATTTCTGCGGGTGGGAGGCGATGGGTTTCTCGTCCTCGGCGACGCCCTGCGTTCCGTTCGTTTGGCAAAGCGGCAAGATGTCGGCGCTCGAGACATTGGGCGGCGTCAACGGTGTTGCGACACAGATCAACACCGGCGGCACAATTGTCGGGTATGCCGAAAATAAAACAATCGACTCGAGCTGTCCGTCGCCGCAGCAATATCAGTTTAAACCGGTTGTGTGGTCCGACGGTGCAATCCAGGCCCTGCCGACACGACACGATCCGGAAGGCGTTGCGCTGGCCATCAACGACGCGGGCACGGTCGTCGGATCGTCGGGAACCTGCGCTGCCTTCAATCCGATATGGCTATGGAACTTTCAGCCGGTCCATGCGCTGCTCTGGCAAAACGGTGTCGCGACCGATCTCGGCAGTCTTGGCGGAAAGCTCAACAACTTCGCGCACGCTATCAACGATCGTAACGCGGTGGTAGGCAGTTCGGATCTGACCGGCGACCAGACATCGCATGCGTTCCTGTGGACCGCCGCAACGAAGATGCGCGACCTCGGCACCGTCAAGGACAAGGTAGATCACGATACCTACAGTGTCGGCCTCGGCATCAACCATGCCGGCCAAATCGTCGGCCTTTCGGCAAACGGGTCTTTCAGCATCATTCGGGCGTTCTTGCGTCAGAGCGGCAAGCTCGTCGATCTCAACACCCTGGTATCCGGTACAACTCCGTTGTATCTCATGACTGCGTGCTCGATCAACGACCATGGTGAGATCATCGGAATCGCGCTCGACTCGAGCGGGAAGCTCCACGGCTATCTGGCAATCCCGGCCCACTAGTCTACGGTTCTAAACGAGGGCCGGAATCTTTATGAGATTTCGGCCCGACCATTTGCAGCGAGGCGGCCGCACCGCTGAACGCGCCGCCGCTCTCCGGCCGCAACGTAATCTGCGCCGGCGTTTGCGGCACGATGCTGCTCGGACCACTGCACCCAACGAAAACGGCTGTGGCGGCGTGAGAATTGCCGCTAGTCTTTTGGTGGAGATGTGGGGACTCGAACCCCAGACCCCTTACATGCGAA
>PKWF01000230.1 GCA_003133185.1 Vulcanimicrobiota bacterium
CCGACTTCCCAGACCGCTCGGAAACTCTGCGAGTAGCCCGGAGACTGCATGTGCAGCGTGAAAGCATCGCCGTTTCCGGGCAGCGTAACGCCGTCGAGAAAATCGATGCCGAGCGACGCGAGGGCGTGCGGTACCGGCTCGGCGCCGGCAAAACGCCAGGGCACCGCCGGCGGTGGCGTAACGCCGATCCGATGGCCCGTTGTGCGGTCCATCGTCGCAAGCACCGAGGGCATTCGGCCGGTGTGCCGCCTCGTTAACTGCACGCGCAGGCCTTCGACGACCGTCGCCGTCGACGAAGTGCCGTCCATTTGGCCGTTCCACGCCGCGAGCTGCGCGGCTAACGGTGCGTCGCGATCGCCGAGCACCTTCGAAACGTCGTGCGCGAGGTCGCGTTCCGGAAGCGATAAAACGTCGAGTTGCATTTGCGTGAAGTACTCCACGTCGTACATACGTCGCGCTCGAAGAAGCTGCGCTATCCGATAGGCACGATAGGGCGTCGCGAACTGGGGACTCAGCGCGAGACGATACGTCGGCCCATACATCTTGTTGTTCGCCGTCCACACCACTGCGTCGCGTGACGGCGCGACCTCCGGTAGCCGCGCGAATCGGATCGCGGGATACCGCTTCGCAAGATCGCTTGCCGGATGAAACCATCGCGCGCGGACGGGATCGTTCGGAATGCTTCCGGCGAGGACGTAGGCCGCACGTCCGCTCGTGTCGGCGAGGACGAAGTTCTGGGTTGGACCTGGAAACCTCGCAAGCGCGGCCGTCGCGGCTTCGATCGTTGCCGCACGATCCAACGCGATGAAAGTGAGGGCCGGCGAGAGGGGGTCGTCATATGCGTTCCAACGCACCAGAACGGAGCCATGGCTACGGGTCGTGGCGGCGAAGATGTCGCGCGTTCGGTAGTATCGCGCCCGCGAGGGCGGGCGAAAACGCACGGCAAACTCCTCGGTCTGCCAACCTGACGGGTCGAGGTGCGCGGGCTCTAAGAACGCCGAGAGCGACGTCACGGTGCCGCTCGTTGCGCCCCATGCCAGACTCTCGTTATGGCCGAGCACGATGCCTGGGCAGCCGGGCAGCGACGCGCCGGCGACGTGAAAGTGGGGGGCCCGAAGATCGATCAGATACCACACGCCGGGCATGTGCAGTGCCAGGTGGGGATCGTTGGCGAGCAACGCGCGCCCGCGAAGAGCGCGGTTCGCACCGGCGGCCCACTCGTTGCTGCCGACCGGTGCGCGCGAGTCCGAAAGCTCGCTCACCAACGTCGCAAGATGACGGTTGCACGCAGCACCCGGCCCGATGCCGGATAATCCAGCCATGACCGGAGCGTCGTAACACGGGTCCGTCAGCGGAAAGAGTGCGTTTAATAGGCGCACGCCGCCGAGGCGATACGCGGCATCGCGCGGTTCGATTGCGTTCCAGTCGTCGGTGAGATCGAGCACGGTCGCCATCGCAACCGCCAGCGAATCTTGCGGCGTCCATGGCCGGGGCCGATAGGCCAGCAAACGAAACTCGACGGGCAGCGGCTCACGCTCCATGGCCGCGTTCACACCTTCGCTGAACGCGCCGAAGATTTCGCGCGAAGGAAGGTCGAGCCGCTGCCATTGCGCCTGCGCGATCGCGCGCACCGGCACTTCGCGTTCGAGCTTATCGTGTTTGAGCGCCGCTTGGCCAAAAACTTCCGCCAGTTCGCCGAGCACGAAGCGCCGCAGCAAATCCATTTGGAAGAGCCGGTCGGCGCCTTCGGCATATCCCTGCGCAAAGAAGAGATCGTGCTCGTTCCCTGCCAGGACGTGAGGAACGCCGCGATCGTCGCGCAGAATCGCGACCGGTCCACGCAACCGCAGGCCGGTTATCGGTCCGGCTTCGCGCGCGTGTACGCGCATGCCCACGGCGGCGTTGATGACGAATCCGAGAACCAGGAGCGCGGCAAGCACCGCTACGACGAGAGTCAGTCGAAGAAGAAGCCTTCCCACGAACGCTCAGACGTCGACGAGGACGTCGTCGCCTTGGACACTTACCGGGAACGTCATCAGCGGCATTACGGCCGGAAGCGTAAGCGCATCGCCGGTAAGCACGTCGAAGGTCGCACCGTGGCGCGGACAGACGATGCACTCACCCTCCAGCGTCCCCTGGTCGAGCGGGCCGCCGTCGTGCGTACAAACGTCCTCGATGCCGTAGATCGTTCCGCCGACGTTACAAAGCAGAATCTCGCACGAGTCTGCGACGACGCGCCGGGTGGTGCCGGGCGCAATCTCCGAAACCTTTGCTACGCGATGCCTAGCCATACGCCGGGTACCTTCTCCCAGCGTCATCCTGAGTCATCCGGTCGCGAGAGTCGAAGGAATCCCAAACGTTCCGTCGACGACTTCCACGAAATTGCGTTCTTCGCGGAGAATCAGACGTTGAGTTTGCGCGCGATTGAAGTTCTCCCGAGCCTCCGGATCGTTCTTGAGGCGAGCGCGGTAGTCTTCGTAGGATGCAAGGCTATCGAACGCGATCAAGCCCCACGCAACGTCATTGGTTCCCTCGTACGGAAGGAAGTAACCAACGAGATGGCCGCCGCACCGGGGAATAATCCGGCCCCAGTTCTCCGCATACTTCCGAAACTCGTCCCGCGCGCATGGGTCGATCTGATAGCGGATAACGCACACGAGTGTCATTGGATCGTCCCCTACTGCTGCGGAGGCGGAATTCGGACCGTTATCGGCGGTTCTCTAAAGGTGAACGCGCACGACTGGCTGACGTTGGCGTCGACAACGGTGCAGCGCCATTCGTAACGGCCGGGGTTGAGCGGAAGCGGACCAATGTTTATCGCAAAGGGCGAGTCGAGTGGAGTGCCGGGAGAAAGGCCCGTCGGGCGACCTACCTCGAGGTCGGCTTGAATCAGCATCGGCTGCGGCGATTCTGGGCCGGGCACGAGCACCGGTTGCCCGTCGCTGTCGAGCAACTCGATGCGCACCTTATGCTTGCGGTTTGCGGCTTCCCACGGAACCTCGAACTTGATGGCGAGCGCGGACGGCGTCGGAGCCGGGCCGGTCATCGACCATCCTCCGCCCAGCACGTACAGCTTACCCGCTACCGCCTGCGCGCTGTCCGCGAGCATCATGATGATCTTCCAAGANNCTGAGCGTCGCACCGATCGGATCGGTTTCCCCGGGAATGGTCACGATCGGATTGCCGCCGGAAGGGTAATCATAAAAAAGCGTATCCTTTCCGTCTTGGTTCGGCGCAATGAGCCGATCGCCATAACGGCGCTTGGCGCCATTGTGGATGCGCGGAATCCAGAACTGCGCCACTTGGTTGGACCCGGTGAGTATCATCGTGTTAACGGTGGTTGCTTGGCTTCCGCTGATCGAAAACTGGTAAATCGTGCTGGTGAAGTTGTGTTTAACGGCGACTTGATCGCCGACGGCCAAATACTTGCCGTCCCACTGAACGCCGCCCGGTAAGTAGATCGTCTGGTCGATATTGA
>PKWF01000115.1 GCA_003133185.1 Vulcanimicrobiota bacterium
CGTTCACGAACAGCGTCCTGCCCACGTAGGTCGCGTTGAGCGTAGCGGCTGACGGCGCGACCGTCGAGCCGCTCCCGCACGCCGAAATAACTACGAGTGCAACGATAGCGCCGCCGCACTTGAGTAAACCAGGGGTGTTCATTAACCTTGCTCCTTTGAAGTAGCTATCAGGCGTCCTGAATAGCAATACTGGCGTCCTTTGAGTCTTCGACCGGCGTTGGGGCCGCGCCTCTGTGAGCGTATTCATAGACCGCTTTGTAAGCAGCTAAGTACACGTTGCCGTTGACGCGTTAGCGACCAAAATCAACAAATCCTCATTGCCTCCTCGATCCTAGCGAGTCGGCACCTAAGCAACGCTACTTGGCTCTAAGTGCTCATCGAGGAATTTATCGAGCCCCTTCCACGCAAGGCAAGTCGTGCCAGGTAATATCCCTTCGCCTTTAATCTGGATCTTTGGCTGTATGATTTTTCCAGTTCGCGCTATGCGATCGGAGACCAGGTCTCGCTTCTTGACGAAGATCACGAAGCAGTCGGGGCACGGGCCGAACCTTAGACCCGAAGCGTTAGACATACGCGACCGAATATGTAGCGGTATTTGGGAAATCCGTCGCATCGGCGTGTGTGCAGTTGCATCGTCGACGCGATCGAACGGTACGTCAAGAACGCACACGATCGGATAGCAATTGCGATGGCTCTCACCGATGCCTTGAACATGAAGTGGTATCCATTCGCCAGACTTGCGCTGAAAGCCGACGACCTCCCCAGGTTCCCAGTCGCATACGGTTGGAATGTGTGGCCGCACGTTAACGGTTTCGCGCTGTGGGCCGTTGAGCTGAGCGCGCAACTTTTCTAGGACCCGCTCGCGAGCGCGCACTAGCTTTGGCGTCGCAGAAAAGCGGACTAAATCGGTGCCATCGTCAATGATCCTGATCGCTCTGTCGCGCACACGATCTTCCAACCTGCCGTAGCGGAATTGTGTCGCGGCAAGCGACAGCCATAACGGCGGTCCATCATCGGGGTCGTCGTGTGAGCCCTTGAAGAGTGAGATAAGCTTCCTAGTAGCTTCCTCGCCGTTCATTCCCTCTGCAAGACAAGAACGATACTCATCGCGCACGTCAGCCGCGGTATCATCAGAGAATAATCCAACGCCCCAGGCTCCCATTTGGCCGCAACGTTAATGAGCCCGTGGCCGACTTCCTAGCCGGGCTGGCCTTCCGGGCCATACACACGTCGCGATTGCGATCGAGCATCTGGCGCTCGTCTTCGCGCTGTGCGGCGATCGTGCGTGCGCGGCCACGCTCGAAGGTTTCGCCGATGCCACGTTTAGGCGACACGGATTCGAGCGCGAGTTCACCGAGACGACGACGCAGGACCGCCTCACCGCACTTCTACACGAGAGACTCGCGCCCGACGAACTTGCTCGACTGATTGCCGGGGCGCTGCGCTTACACCGGAGGCCGCGATCGCACTCGCACTCGAGGAGCAGTAGCGGCCGAGCTACAGTGCCTCGATGCTATTTGCTGACCTCGACGACGCCAATCGGGAGATCCAGGGCTCCCGTCAGGATCGCAATGGCCGAACCACCGGCCGGATACTTGTAGACCTCGACGGCCTCGTTGCCGGCATCAGGACAGAAGATATCGCCCTTCCCAATCCACGTCTGAACGCAGTCGCTGGAAGCAGAGAGCGAGACCGTCCGCTTCAGCGTGCAACGCGCGCCGCTGCAAGTATAGCCGTAGATCGCGTGCCCTTCCTGGTCGTTCAGCGTTACGTACTTGCCGTCGAACTGCATGCCGCCCGGGAACTCGATTGAGTTGGACAGCGTGACTGCCTTGAAGCTCGAGCTACCTGAGGCCATTTCAACGACGCCATAGGTGTCGCTCTCGGTGATGCCGTCGACGTAGAGGTTGCCGCTAGCATCGTAGGTGTCGAAGTACGACGAATCGAGGCCATCTGACACCGTGGTGCCCGTGCCCGACGCGCCCGTGAAGATCACGACGTCGCCGGTACCCAGGATCGTGGTGGCAAGATCGCCAGTTTTCGCATCGATGGCGCAGCCGGCCGGCTCGCCGGTCGATTCGCTGAGGGTCGCGATCGGGCTCGTTCCGCCAAACGCGAACTCTTCGATCTCATCCGCGCCCGAAGCGACTACCCAGTAGTTCTTCTTGCCAGTTTGGGTGCATTCGCCTTGAGCATCGGTTACGCCGGAAATCGTTCCGATCGATGCATCGCTCTTCGGATAGTCGAACACCAGAAGTTCGCTACCGTAGAAGTTCGATATGTACTGGTCGCCCTTTTTTTTCTTTTTGTGCTTGTCGGGCGCGATTTGGACGGGCTTCACCTGGGGAAGCATCGCCGCTGCTAGGTATAGGCCGCCAACTTTGAGCGTCTGCAGGTGACCAGAACGAACGGCGTTCTGCATTCCCGTCGAGGGGCTGACCGCCGAGCTACCGCCACTGCTGCAACCTGCGAGCAGAGCGGCGGCCACGGTTACGCCGGTGGCGTACTTGGCCAAATTAGAGATCTGCATTATGGAAGTTTGCTCCATTCTTTCATGAAAGTGTGATATGAAGCGTCAGACTCTCTCGGGAAGCCTGACTTGGGACCTCCGTGGTGGGCAGACCGACCGGCAGGAGAGGCGAATAACCTATGCCTCTTCTAAGCAAGCCAGGCTACGTTGATATGGGGCTCCCGTTGCCGACCTTAGCGTTTCCTGAAGCTCTCCCCTGCCGTAAANNCCTGGGCTCTTAGCCCTCGGCAATGCTGGTCACCGCCTTCACCAGTGAGTCCTTGCCCTGGGTGGCCGTTCGAAACGCCATTTGCCCGTAATCCAGCACCTCGGGAAGGCGCCGCAGGTAGCCCGTTAGGAAGCGCCTGGATAGCAGCTTTTTCGGAGCGAGGTACTCCGCCTCGAAGAGCAGCAGGAGGTTCGTTACGATAAAATGCCGCATCGCGCTGCCGCGCTTGATGTGTACGCGCCAGCGCTTGGAGATGTCGACGTTGGTAAACACGGTGTTCCGCAATGACGCCGAAAGAACCGCCGGCGAAACCGTGATAGAGACGCGCTACTCGACCGTTCGAAGTACGATGGCTCCGGTCGTTGTGTTCAATTGAATGCGCGCGCTCCCCAATCCTAACTTGCCGCTTGCCCGCACGCCAACCACGTTCTCCTGGCTCTTCACGATTCCGGGCGCGTCGCTGGAAAAGCTGCCGACCGTACTCTCCGCGTTGATGGTAGCATTGCTTTCGCGCGCGATTCGCAACGTGACCATCCCCGTGGTGGCGTGCAGATCGATCGAGCGATCTCCGTCGACCCGGCCGAGAGTTGCGTCGATGGTTCCCGTCTGCGTCTCGACGCTGACGTTGCCGGTAACGCGGCCGACGGTGACCGAACCGGCAATGTTGCCGACCTGCACGGAGGCGCCGGCCGGAACCGAGATCCGGTAACGCACGCCGCCGCTATGATTGCCGCCCGCGTAGGTCGTAACGACGAAGATACCGTCACCATCGCGGTTGACGTTGATCGTGACGCTGCGCAACTCGGAAGTGTCGTAGCCGTACTTGGTTGCGACGATATCCACCACGGGCTTGGCCCACGCCACAATCGCAACGGCTCCGGCAATGTTGTCGACGTGAACGATCGGCGTCGCACCGCTGTCGATGGCTCGATGGAACTGTTCGTGCACGCGCTCGCCGAACGACCCGGTGCACGCGCAGAGCGCCAGCAGCGCACAGGATCCAATCGCCCGAATCATACGGCCGCTTGC
The DNA here is from genome assembly GCA_003133185.1 of Vulcanimicrobiota bacterium. Lineage (GTDB taxonomy): Bacteria > Vulcanimicrobiota > Vulcanimicrobiia > Vulcanimicrobiales > Vulcanimicrobiaceae > Cybelea > Cybelea tyrphae. The sequence continues at coordinate 3,768 of PKWF01000115.1, forward strand.
GGGCTCGTTGGGATGGATTCCTCCGCGAAAGTGTCCGAGTTCGAGGTGAGTGAGACTAGGGCGCGAGGAAGAGGTGCTCGTGCGCGGAGCAACTCGACGCGCCGGCCAGACACTTGAACCGAAGCACCGGTTTGGCCTCGCCGCGGAGAGGCAAGCCGTAGACGTCGAGCTCTCCGTCGGTCGTTTGCAGCGTATAGATCAGTTCGCGCGGCGGATCGGCGATCAGCGCGCCGACCACCGTGTNNTCATCACGTCAACCGGCGGCGACGGCGGCGAACCAGGCTTGGGCGTCCGCAGCGCTCCGACGTACTGTCCCAGCAACAGGTCGGCGGGGTTCTTCGCCGTCGGCAAATACTGGCTGGCATCCACGAAGTCGGCTTGATCCAAGT
>PKWF01000069.1:0-10001 GCA_003133185.1 Vulcanimicrobiota bacterium
GGTTTGTGCAGCGAAGCCGTATCGAGGCCGCCCGAAAGCGTGCGCCCCGAGCTCGCGACGACTTGGTTGTAGGCGCGCGCGAGACGGGTGATTGAATCGAGCAGAATCACGACGTCTTTTCCGTGCTCGACGAGGCGCTTGGCGCGCTCCATCGTCAGTTCGGCAACGGCCGTGTGGTTTTCGGGATGCTCGTCGAACGTCGAGGCGACGACGTCGCCGTCGATCGTGCGCTGCATGTCCGTGACTTCCTCAGGGCGCTCGTCGACGAGCAGCGCGATGATGTGCGCGTCGGGATGGTTGATCGAAATCGAGTTGGCGATGTTCTTGAGCAGCGTCGTCTTGCCGGCTTTCGGCGGCGAAACGATCAGGGCGCGCTGGCCCTTGCCGATCGGGCAGAAAAGATCGATGACCCGCGTGGAGAGCTGCGTGGAGCGCACTTCGAGCTTAAAGCGCTCTTGCGGATAGATGGGCGTTCCTTTTTCGAAGAGTCGCCGGCCCTTGATGGCCTCGGGGTCCAAATCGTTGACTTTGTCAACGCGAATGAGCCCGTAATATTTCTCGCTCTCCTTNNGAGCAGCGTAACGATCTCGTCTTTCTTCAGTTTTGCGGGCGTAGGAAGTTCGACTTCCAGCTCCCTCGCAATCTCGACGAGTTCAGTCTTCGTCTTTTCGGAGAGCTGAGCCGCGGTCAGCATCGGAGGAGCCTCGACCTGCTGCGGAAGCTGGTCGTGAAAGGCACCGGGATGTTGACCGAAGTGGTGACGCCGGCGCGTGCGGCGCCGCCGGCCTCCGCCGGGTTGTGGAGGGCGCGAATCGTTATTTAGCCGATGCTCGATGTTGGGACGGTGTTCGGTTTGCAGAAGAGTTCTCTCTTATGGAGTCGCGCACGCCAAACTTCGAGATCGAGGCGAGGCTGCCGTCGCAATCAGATCGGTGGCGTGAGCGGTGAGGGTATCAAGATATCGCGGCTGTCAACAGATGACCGCTACGCGACGCTCACACTATAGCATAAGCCCCCGGCAGCATTCAAGCCGGGCTCAAAGCGGCGGGTCCACTCACGTAGGGGTTGCCGGCTAGGTAGAATCGCAGGCGATGGTCCGCCGCTCGAGTGACGCCTATGCGCCGGCTGCGGCGTACGATCTCCGGAGCCCAATCGTCCCGGCCCAGCCAAAGGGAGCGGCCCAAGAAGAGGTCGGCGCCGTCGAAGGATCGATCGACGGCGAGCGCGCGACAGAGCCGGCCGGGGCCGCGACAAAGATCGCGCGTGCGATCCACGCCTCTGCGGCGTTGCATCAGCGGAAGCCCTTCCGTCGGCTCGAGGGCACGAACGAGCACTCCCGCGCCCCTTCCTTCGCATTCGCTCGAAAGATTGAAGCAGAACGACGTGCCGTAGATTTGATAGACGTAGGCGCGATGCGGCGGTCCAAAGAGCGTCGCGTTGCGGAAGCCCCTACCCGAAAACGCGTGACATGCCGGATCGTTTGGAAGGTAGGCTTCGGTTTCGACGATGCGGCCCGCCGCGGTCCCATCTTCGCTCTCGCGTACGAGAATGCAACCGAGCAAGGCCTTTGCGAGCGCTCTTGTCTCGACCGGCAAAACCTCCGCGTCGAGGCGCACGGGTTTCACGCCGCAACGTTCAGCGCTACTTCCGCTCCGGCCCTTTGCATCAGCTCGTCAGTGGCTCCGGCCCCGACCTCGACGTCGTGGAATGCGTTGAGAGCACAACGCAGACGAACGTAGGGAAGCACGAGTGCCTCCGGTACGTCGCGTCGAGTCGTCACTTCTTCCACAAACCGATGGTCCGGCATCACAAAATGGGCGCGCGTAACTCCGCGTTTGCAGAGCGAACGGGCGACCGTTACCAGTGCTGCATAGGCAACCGCACGCTCCGGCAGCAGGCAACGGCGCACGATCCGGAAAGGCAGGCGCACCACCTCCCGACCGTCGATGCCATTGAACGCGGCGTACGCCACGCCAGTGCCTGCCGGCCCGGCGGCATATCCGACCTCTACCTCGAGAACCTCACCAAGCCTTCGCATCGCATTCGCCCGATTCCATTTTATGCGAACATATGTTCGAGGTCAAGCAGTTCGTGCTGGCCGGATCAGGCTTTCGTAAAGGGCGAGGGTGCGATCGATCTGTTCCTGGATCGAGAAGCGTTTCGCGGCCTGGCGCGCCACGGCAGCTCTGGCCGGTTCCGGGACGCTTCCGACCCGGCCGAAGGCTTGCGCGAAGGCCTGCGCCGTTGACGGAACGAGCAGACCGGCGGAGCCGAGAACGTCGCGGTTTTGGGGTGCGTCGGCAGCAATGACGCTCGTCCCGGCGGCGAGCGCTTCTGCTAGCACGATGCCTTGGGTTTCGGTCGTACTGGCCATCACGAATGCGTCGGCGCTGGCGTAGAGATCGGGCAGATCTTGCCGCGAGATAAACCCCAAGAAGCGGCTCTGTTCAAAAACGCCGGACTCCCGCGCGAGCTGTTCTAAATCGGCACGCGACGGCCCGTCGCCGGCGATCACCAGTTTCAACGAAGGATCATTCGCACGTGCGAGGGCTTCAAAAAGCAGTTTGAGATTCTTCTCTTTCGCCAGCCGGCCAACGCAGAACAGCATGCGATCGTCCGTTCGAACGCCGATTCGTTCTCGAATGTCGTCCCTGCGACGGCCGGCAGCGAAGAGTGCGATGTCGATCCCAGTCGGCACCGTTTCGATCCGCACCGTTACGCCGAGCTCCCGAAGACGCGCGGCCATCGCGGGCGTCGGAGCGATAACGGCGTCGGCCAGATTTGCGAAGGTCCGGGTGAGCCGGTTCGCTGCAAAACGCGTCGCATTTATTTCGAACGGCACGTAGTGAGCGTACGCCTCGAGTTGCGTATGGTACGTGTAAACCATCGGTATCCCATAGCGCCGGGCACAGCGCATGCCCATCCAGCCCGTTACAAACGGCGAGTGCGCGTGAATGACCGAAAGCCCCCTAATCACCGCGTTGACGCGCCGGCTCACCAATGGCAGCGTCAATCGGTACGGCGTGCGCGCGGGCAGCGGGAGCGACGGAATCCGGTGGACGCCGCCCTCGGATTGGGCCGTTCCCGGCATCCTCGGCGCAAAACAGAAGACCTTGTGGCCGCGGGACTGTAAGCCCGAAGCCAATGCTTCGACCGACGCCACTACTCCGTTGATGACGGGACGATAAATTTCGGTAAAAAGCCCCACGCGCATGGACAGCATCGCCCGACTTTCTTCGCTTCGACGTTCGGGCGCGCCCCGGGAGGCCGAAAGCCGTCGCGCACCCGGGGAACGAGGTGGGGCAACCTCGCGTTGCTACTTTTGTCATACTGTCGCCTCGAAAGGTGCGTGCTATAGTGCCCGGGTCAGAGCCGGCCTGCCCATACGCATAGCAAGCTAGCTCGGAATACGTTGGCGTTTTCCGTCGGATCCGTTCTCTCGGCGGCCGCGTGCGCCGCCGATAGAAAATGCGCGAGTCGCGTGCATCGTCCGCTCCGCTGCGGAGTGTCGAGCGCAGACCTTGGACGCGATTTGGAACAGAAAGGAACCTCGGATTGATCGGACGCGTGATCTACGCCGCTTTTCTCGTTGTTGGCCTTGCAGTCTCGCCCGTCTGGGCGGCCCCTCCGGTTTCGCAGGCCGCCGCGACCGGCGTAACCTATAGAAACGGCGTCATCAGGTGGGAGCGCCTCGAGCGCCGCCGCATTCAACCGAAGACCTTAACTCGGCTCTCGATGCTCCTTGCGCCCGGGTGCTCCAAGATCATCGCTCGAGGCCGGCCAGGCCTCGCCCAGGTACGAGTCCAGTATGCCCAGCGCGACGGAGGACCGGTACGCCAGCGAATACTCTCGACCACGCTGATCCGCAAAGCGAACCCGCGAATCGTCGCGCAAGGCGTTAGCCCGGCCACGCTCGCGGCCTTTGAAGTACACGGCTTGCTCCAAATGGCATCGGTCGCTCGCGGTGCGATTCAGATGATGGCCACGGCCTACACCGCGGGGAGCGCGGGTGGTAGCGGCATGACGGCTAGCGGCCAGCGCGCCGGCTATGGAATCGTCGCCGTCGACCCTCGCATCATCCCACTGGGAACTCGCCTTTACATCCCCGGCTACGGCATGGCGATCGCGGGTGATACCGGAGGCGACATCGTCGGCAATCGAATCGACCTCGGCTTCGACTCGCTACGCGGGGCCATGCTCTTCGGCCGGCGCGACGTCACTGTTTACCGGCTGAAGTAGCGTAAAATAGGGGCGTGTCGAGCCCCCGTGCCGTGCTGGCGAAGGCGGGCCTTCGCCCGAAAAAGCGCCTCGGTCAGAACTTTCTCACCAATACTGCGATTGCAGGTCGCATCGCCGGCTTCGCGCTGGAGGGCGCGCCGCCGCGGGCTCGCACAATCGAGATCGGTGCCGGCACCGGCGTGCTCACGCGCGCTCTCGTCGACGCGGGCGCGCAGCTTACCGCCGTTGAGATCGATCCGGAGCTCGTGGCCGTACTTCGTTCTCGCGAGGACATCGCCGCGGCGCAAATCGTAGCGGCCGATGCTCTGACGTTCGATTACCGCGCCTGGTCGGAGGGACAGCCGTGGCGCGTCGCGGGCAATCTTCCTTATAACATCGCGACGCCGTTGATGCTGCGCCTGATCGAAATGCCCTCCGGCCCCGATTCTCTCACGGTCATGGTACAGAAGGACGTCGCCGAACGCTTCATGGCGTCACCCGGCACTCGGGCCTACGGAAGTCTTTCGGTAGCCGTTCAGTATGCGACGCAGGTCGAGATGCTCTTAACGATCGGGCCGCAGTCTTTTTTCCCGGCGCCGAAAGTGCACTCGAGCGTCGTTCGCCTCACTCGTCGCGCCGAACCGGCCGTCACCGTACGCGACCTCGACCTGTTTTGGAAGGTCGTGCGCGGCGCGTTCGCGTACCGGCGCAAGACGCTCGTCAACAGTCTCGCGCTCGCGCTCGACATCGACCGCGCGGCGACTGCACGAGCGTTATCGTTGTGCAATCTATCTGCGGAGCTTCGTGGTGAACGACTCGACCTCGGCGATTTCGCCCGTCTGGCCGACGCGCTGGCCAAAGGATAGCTTCAAAGGCTTCTGGACGTGGCTGGCGGCCGGTTTTATCGCCCTCCTCTTCATCGGGCTCTTCGTGCTGTCGCTCACCAGCAAGCCCCCCACCAGCGTCAACCCGCTCGAGTTCGACCTGCTCATCGCCTTTCAGTTCGTGCTGGAAGGCATCTTGGTTGCGATCGTAATTCTCACGTTGCCCGCCCTTTCGAAGTTCAGTCTACGAGAGCTGGGATTTCGGGCGCCGACCTGGTCGAACTTGGGGATCGCCCTTTTGGGAGCGTTCGTCATGGTGATCGTTGCAAACGGAGGCGCTTCGCTGATCGATTATTTGGCGCACAGCCAGCATCAGCAGGACATCATACAGATATTCAAAGGCCTGCACAACTCAACCACGATCGCGATCTTCGCCGCTTTCGCGATACTCTTCGCGCCTTTCGCCGAAGAGACGTTTTTCAGGCTCCTCTTCTTCAATCTCGGAGTGCGTTATGGCGGCTTCTGGGGCGGCGCGATCCTCAGCGGCGTGCTGTTCGGCATCGCGCACGGCGACATATTTGCGGCGGTCCCACTGGCCCTAGGCGGCGTGGTCCTATGTGGAGTCTATTACCGCACCGGAAACATTTTCGCGCCGATGGTATCCCACGCGCTCTTTAACGCCGTGTCGATCGTAGCGCTGCTATTCATTCCGAAAGTCGCTTAAGAAAGCTCTCAACGCTTATGCGTCTTTTTTCATCGGCCCACGCTATCGGGGAGATGAAAAAAACGCTGAAAGGCTTCGGCGGCCGGGGGCTACCTTTCGAGCACTTGCAGATCGTTGTCGTTGTCGTCGTTGAAATAGATCTTCGTATCGGAGTCGGTCGTTCCGCTGGCGACGATGCCGAAGAGCGCGCCCGCCGCGCCCTTGTCGACGTTGCGCGTGGCCAGCAGCTTGCCTGCGGGCGTAATCTCCACCATCAGGTTCGTGCCGCTGGCATTGCCGGTGTTGCCGATGACGAGGTTATGGTTCGGAAGCAGCGCCATGCTGATCGGACCGTTCAGCGGCGATCCCGAGAAGACCAGGCGCGCGTGCGATGCGTCGGGGCCTTCGAACGTTTTGCCGCCCGCTTCCACGACGATGCCGTGGGATTTGATCGTGCTGACCTTCGAGAATGCGACGACGGTGTTGTCGGTGCCGTCGGCGATGTAGAGTACGTCGCCCTTCCGATCGTAGGTGAGGCCGGCCGGTGCGAAAATGCTGCCCGGCTTGCCGTGATTGACGGCAAAGCCCTTCGCGATCGCGACCGCGTGGTAGCCGTCGTCGAAGACAACCTTCAGGATCGCTCCGTTGGCGGCGTTGCTTTCGTAAAATGTCTCATCAGGCAAGTGCGGATTTGGTGCGCCCGCTTGCCCCCACGGACGATCGAACGGTTTGCCGCCGTTATCCCATTGGAGCACGCCTTGGGTAGAAAAAGCTACGTCGTCGTTGGCGGAAAATGCAGTCGCCCAAATGGTGTCCAGGTTATCCAGCGCGAGCGCGGCGCAGCCAGTTAACTTTTTGTCCGCGACAATCAACCGCGCTTTCGAGCCTGGCGCCGGATGCAGCGCGACAACCGTAAATCCCGTGCCCTGCACGTTCTGTTTATCGTTGAAGTTGCAGACGACGAGATCGCCCTTGGTCAAATGCCCCGACGTCTTCGACGCGACCGCTAGACCGTATGGATTGAGCTGGTGGTACTTCGGGTCGATCGTCGAGCCGATAACGACCTGCTTCTTGTCCAACTTCAAGATTGACGTTTCGTCGGCAAGACCAAACGCCGCAAGCGTCGGGGCTAGTGCCGAGGACGCGTATGCCGAACCCCCGGGCAAGGGGTTGGCGCGACCGCCGCAGCCGGTCATGAGCAGCACGCCAACGCCCGCGATTGCGATGCGTTTCATCCCCGTAATATTCGCCGGGGAATGCGAAAAAGACTGTAAAAGGCGCCGGCTATCGGCGACAACCTAGTTAAACTCAAACGAGCTGCGATGCCGCTTCGAGCACGGGCTCCGCGTCGATCGTCGCGGAATCCAGATAGCACAACCGGTGACGCAGCGACTGCGGTTTGCTCGTCGTCGCTACACGCCGATCGAATCCGCGATCGCGCACGTAACGACCGACGACCTGAATTGCGTTGGGATTGGGCTCGTCGTACCAGTCGGGATGGTGCGCGATCCACAAGCCGATCGCTGGGACGCCACCGCGCGCCAGGACGAAATGGAGCGGACCGGCCGGAACCCCGACGAAGAGATCGATCCGAGCTGCCAACGCTTTGAAGAGTCTCGCAAAGGGCTCGTCGAGTTCGGCGAAGAGACTGCGAAACCCAAAGACGTTTTCGCCGAGCTCTTCGTCCTCCATCGAAATGACGATCCAATCGGAGACGCGCCCCCGCAAAGCCGCGACGAAGGCGCGAGCCTCGCTTCCGTCTCCCCAGTTCTTGCGAGCCGCCGTTATGCCAGCCCTCGAGATCACGCAGAGCCGCTTCCCTTTTGAAAGCACGCGCGCCAATCGCTCGTCAACGCGCCGCTGCGTCACCTCCGGCGCTGCAAAGTCGACCCCCGATCGGAGCGGTTGCGAGAGGTCGAAGGTTGCAAGGCGCTCCGGACGGACGAGCAGTCGAGCTAAGTTCCGCGCTTTCGTGTGGAACGGATAGGCGGTACGCCCCTCCGTTTCCGGATAGTCGGTCCACAGCAGGGCATCGGGCGCGAAGGCTGAGACGTCTTGGGAAAGCGGGAACGGAATTCGTAGCCGTACGTCCTTGCCGCCGCACTCGCGCAAGGTAATGCCGAGATGCGCGGCGCCAAGCTCGGCGCCGTCGGCCGGCGCACGTACGCCGCTGGAAAGCGCCCGCACGATCGGGCTTCCCTCCAGCATGCTGACGTAATCGTCGCCGAAACGCGTGATCGCATACGCGTTCGAATCGTCCAGCAGCGGAGCGACGTGACCGAAATGAACCCAATCGCCCAATCCGTGCGGCCAATAGATCAGGATTCGTCTCTCACGCAACGCGGCAAAGCGTCCGCGATCCTCGCGCAGCGCGCGAACCGGACCATAGTTCGAGATCGTCACGGGCCTACCGGCACTCCCCCGCACAGATGGGCAGGCGCATACCCGCGGAGGCTTGCAAAAAACGCGCCCGCGTTCGTGTCGTAAGCCGGACACCGGGCGAACTTTGGATCCGGCCGCGGATCGAGACGCACGTTCGGATTGGCCGCGGACACGGCCCACACGCCTTCGTCGCGTCGCGGCAGCAACGCCCCCTGCCCGCTATCTCGTAAGGCGACGGCGCGTGCGTAAGCATTCCAGTCGACAATGTACGGCCAACGCCCCGGCCGCAGCACCGTGTCGTTGAAAATCAGCAGCGTCACGACGAGAGCGCAAGGCACCATCGCTCGCGCAAATCCGGGGACGCGCCCGAGCCCGAATGCCGCGGCGATCGCGGTGCCCGCCAGGAGCGGTGCGACGTAATGCGATCCCAAGCGGCTCGGCTCGTAGTTCCAGGGCTGCATGAAAACGATCTCGGCGAGCAACGGTACGCCGAGCAGCAGCCGGCGCCCAATCGCAAGCGGCGCGAAAGCAAAGGGTGCGAGCAGCAGCGCGACGAGGCTGAGCTTACCGCCCACATTGAAAACTCGTAAGCCATAGGGCGGAACGTTGGGATGCACGCGTCCGAGATGCTCGACTGCCACGAAAACCGCTCCGATCAAACCTGCGGTAAGAACGAGCCCCAGCCCGATCCGTCGATCCCACCAGAGCGCGCAAGCCGCCCCGAACCAGAGCACGAAGAGGAGCTCGTCCTCCTTGAGTCCGGCTAGCAGCGCACCCGCTGCGAGCGTTGGCCAGAGCAACCGCTTGCGTGCGCAAAGGCCTCCCCACAAAGCCAGAACCGGAACGAATACGTTCTCGGAGAAGTTATCGTAGCTGAGCCCCTGCGTCGCCGGCGACAGGAGATACGCAATCCCCAGCAGGTTTGCCGCTCGTGCGCTGACTCCGACCTCGCGAGCCAGCAGCACGAGCGGAATCGCCGCTGCCGCAACCGCAACGACTTGCACCACGATCAGCGTCTCCGCACGAGGCAACAACGCGATCAGCGGAACGAGGGCGACGAGCGCCCACGAATCGTGCACCGCAAAATGTGGCTTCCACTCTCCGAAGTTCCACGACGAGCCGTGTTGCAGGTTAACGAACGTCTGCAGGTACGTCCCGAGGTCGGCGCCGTATCGCAGCGCGTACAGCTTGTTCAGGTCGAGCGCGACGTAGGCGAAAGCGTAAACTGCGACGGCTACGTAGGTCGTTCTCATACGGCTAACTCTCGACGTCGTCGCCGCCGTCTTCGCGTTTCTCGCGGTAGACTTGCGCGACGATGCCGTGCAACCGTTCGACGAACTGTGAAGGCGCGAACTTCTCTGCATGTTTGCGGAGATGCTGCGGATCGAAGTGCGAGGCGTCGAACGTTCGAAGCGCGCCGGCGAGCGATTCGGCACTCGCGTCGTCGAAGAAAGCTCCGGTATCTCCTTCGACGATCGTTTCGAGCGCGCCGCCTCCTCGGTAGGCGATCGTGGGCCGTCCGGCCGCCGCGGCTTCGAGCGGAACGAGCCCGAAGTCTTCTTCGCCGGGAACGATCGCCGCGCGCGCGTTTCTTAACAGCTCGTTGAGCCGAACGTCCGATACGTAGCCGAGCATCGCGGTCGTCGTACCTTTGGCCATCGTGCGCAGCGATGCTTCCGCGGGGCCGCTGCCGGCGATCAGCAGCCTTACGCCGGCGAGCGATGCGGCGCGAATTGCAAGGTCGATGCGCTTGTAAGGCAGTAGGCGCGAAGCAACGAGAAAGTAGTCACCGTTGCCGCGTCCGACGCCGAAACGATCGATGTCGACGGGGCAATGCAGAACGTGTGCATCGCGGCCGTAGTACTTGTGGATGC
>PKWF01000069.1:10053-13244 GCA_003133185.1 Vulcanimicrobiota bacterium
GGAAAGCGCACGCCCTTCGCCCACGACGTCGTCGAGCTTACGATCGCATCGTAGCCGCGAAGATCGAACGCTTCGAAGGCGCGCGGATAGAACGGCGCCAGCGCCCGAAAGTAGCGGTTAGCCAAGGGAATCCGCGCGAGATACGAGCGGCGCACGCGCGCGACCGGGAACTCGCTTCCCGCGACGCGTTCGTCGTAGAGTNNTCATGAACGAGGGCTACCTTCATCGTCAAACGAGGCTTTATTCAGTTCAGGCCTAGGCGCCGAAAGGCGAAGTGTGCTTTGCACATGAGCCTTTTGGCAACAACGGCATGGACTGAATGAAGCCTCGTTTAGTCTTGGAGGTTGGAGTTGCGGGGCAGAACCAGCGCAATCGTCGGATTGCCGAGATAGGTCCGCGCGACACGCTGCACGTCGGCCGGCGTGGTAGCGGAGATCGCCGCTAGGGCGCGGTTGATGAAATCCGGCGAAGTACTTTCACGCGAAAAGACCGCAGCCAGCCACGTTCGCGTTTCGAGCGTCGTCGCGTTATTTGCGAAGTCGCCTGCGGCCGCGGCTTTGAACTCTTCGATGGATCCTTGCAGCGTCGTAGCGGCGAGCACGTTGACGACCGAGAGGGCCGTCGCAAAAGTCCGGCTCGGATTACCGATCAGGCCGCCATTGACGTAAATAACCAAGCTGGAGGGAACGCGATCGTAGACGTACACGGAGCCCACGGAACGCGACGCAAACGTCGGCGAGACGACTCCGGGAACTTGCGCGATGTCCGAGATCGTCCGGCGAAGGAATGCGGCGAGAACGAGCATCGGTCCGAAATCTCTGCCGTTCACGCTAGGGGCCGGGTATTGCGCGATCAGCCATGGTGAGGAAATGTCTCGATGCGCCACGATTTCGCGCGTCGTTCCTCGCAGCGCAGCCATGTGTACGGTGACCGGCAACGTCGTTCCCAGCGGCAGCGCACCGGCGAGCGCCGAGAGCGCGGTAGGCGAGAGCGCGTCCAGCCGCCCGGCGGCACTTACCAAGACTCCGCCGCGACGATAGTACGCGCGATAAAATGCCGAGGCGTCGCCGGGAAAGAGATCCGAAAGCGAAGCGGGCGTGCCGAGTTCCGGCAGCCCCGCGTTAGCCTGCGGCGACGAGGCCGCGTTGAGCATATCCAAGCCGACTTGCAACGCTACTTGCTGGCTTGCAGCGATCTCTTGCGTCAGTGCGGTTCGCGCCGCCCGTACGGTCGCGGGAGAGAAATCCGGCGCCGCAATTGCTGCGCGTAAGAGTTCGAGTACGGCCGGTGCGTCGTCGGGCAGCGCCTCGGCGTAGAAACGAACGTCTCCCGGGTCCACCGTGAAGCGAACGGAGCCGCCGCGAGCGGCGACTGCATCTTCCAGCGGCATCGCGGGCATGTCACCCTGAGCCTGTCGAAGGGCCACGGGGGTTTTCATGATCGTCTCTGCGACGAGCGCCGCCAGGCCGTTCTGCTTCATGGTCTGCCGATCGAGGCCGGCGCGTACGACCAACGTCACGCCGGCGAGCGAGGCGGCCGAATCGAGCTGTTGAAGCACCGTCGTGCCCGCGACCGTATCGATGCTCGGCGACGGAACCGCCGGAGCCGCGCCAAGCGCGGTTATCGGCAATAGCGCGAACGCCAGTACTGCCGCGTAACGCGCGAGATTCACTGTGACGACTCCTTCGCTTGCATGTTGACGACAACCGGCGTTGCCAAATAGTGTTTCACGACGTCAGCTACATAGGCTGGATCGAGTGCGCGAACGGAACGGGCGTAGGTTCCATCGACGATTCCGGGGGCATACGCCGGGTTGCCTTCCACGCCGTACCAGCCGAGATTGTCGGCCCGTTCCTGCGGCGTCTCCGTATCCGAAGCGATGTGATAGAGGAACGCTTCGCGAGCAGCATTGAAGGTTTGCGCGTCCATCGGCGTTCGCATCGCGGAGAGCGCGCCGAGTACGCGATCGCGAGCCGCTTCGGCGTGATCGCCTCCAATCGTTACCACCATGACGCCGGGATCGTGCATGGTGATGAACTGACCGACGACCAACGCATCGTTTGCGGTCTGGTCGAGTGCTTTCGAGACCACCCCCGTCTCATCGCGGAAGAGGTAATCGGCGATGAAATCCAATGCGGTCGCAGCTTTCTCGTCGGTAATAGGAGGGCCGATCCACGCCAATCCGATGCCACCGACGAGCCCCAAAGCCGTCGCTGAAGCAGGAGCCGCGGCCAGTGTCGAGTCGAAGGGCGGATCCATGCGCCCGGCGCCGCTTCCGTCCGTAACCGCGGTGATGCTTGAAGCGTCGACGTTTCCGGTCAGGGCAAGGATTGAGTTTTCGGAGCGAAAGGCGCGTTTGGCAAAATCGCTGATTTGCGCGGTCGAAACGCTCGTGATTTGCGCGACGGAGGTCGGCAGCGGCGGGTAGTGCGCCGGTCCATCTGCAAAGATTTGCTTGAAGAGAAGATCGTGCAGCGTCGCATCGGTTTCATAGCGCTGCTGCACGCCGAGAACCGCGGCATTTGCTCGCGCGGTTTTCACGGCAACGTCATCGACTGCCGGAGCATAATAGGCGGCCGTGATGGCGGCGACGACGCGTCGCGCGGCGGATGCCGGGACGACAACCGCGATCCCGACGATATCCGGATAGACTTCGACGTTCAACTCTCCGCCGACGCTATGCACGAGCGCGAAAAGCGACTTTCCACTGGCCAGCGGCGCGACCGCGGCGGCAGTCGCCGCGAGATCGGCAATGCCAGGCGTGGCAGAGTCGTAGCCCGCTCCGGGCGCTCGAAACCAAAGGCCGATGGCTGCCGAGGCAACCGTCGAATCCGGAGAGATGACGTAGGTGCCGCCACGCGGCAGCGTGCCGGTTTGCTGCAATGCGGATTCGGCCGCGGCATTGCTCGCAGGAAGAAGCCACGCCGCAGCCAGCGCCGCAGAGAATAGAAGCGCGCGCAACGTCACGCGGGTTCCGGAGAAATCTTNNGGCGGAAAGCGCGTGGGTTTTTCGGCCCGTTTGGCTTCGTCGGTCGCAGAGCGTTCGCTCTGCCCGTCGGGCGCCGCAGTGACCTCGGCTTCGCGCACTCGATCGAACGGCCGGCCGTCGAGGATGGACTTTACTTCTTCGGCTTCTACGGTTTCGTACTCCAGCAGTGATGCAACCATACGCTCGACTTTACTCCAGTTTT
>PKWF01000028.1 GCA_003133185.1 Vulcanimicrobiota bacterium
CCATGCGGTACGTTTGTACTATAGCCGTTGTCCGGCGAGTGATGGTAAGATGACGCTTGGCCGCCCCCTAACTAAACGTATACCTTAATTGAACGTATAGGAGATGGAATGATTACCAAGCTCGTAGCAATGATCCAAGACGAAGAAGGCGCGACGATGGTCGAGTACGGTCTGCTCGTCGCCTTGATCGCTCTCGTCGCCATCGTGGGAGTCACCCTGCTCGGCACGAACCTGAACCAATTGTTCAGCACCGTGGCGGGCTCCGTCTAACAGAATTTTCTCAGCGCGAAACCAAACGGAACCTTCCCTCGTTACTCACTCACGACGTAAACTCACTCACTACGCAGACCCCTACTCACGCAAGCTTAATCGCTGCGTAACTTACTCACTGCGTAAACTTACTCACTACCCTACACCAATAACCAAGGAGATAGCATGATCACCACCCTCAAGACGATGATTCGCGACGAAGAAGGCGCGACGATGGTCGAGTACGGCCTGCTGGTTGCCCTGATCGCGTTGGTTGCGATCGTCGGCGTCACCCTGCTCGGCAAGAACCTCAACACCCTGTTCAACACCGTCGCCGGCTCGGTTTAAGAAACCTAGCAACCAGGGATGCAGGGCGCGGCCGCTCGACGCGGTCGCGCCTTCTACCCATTTCCTCTGTGCAGAGAAAGCGAGAGTAAGACACATGCTTACCCTTCGGGCGCTGTGGCGCGACGAAACGGGTGCGCAGCTCGTGGAGTATGTTCTCCTCGCGACACTGATTGCGATCGTCTGCATCGTGGGCGTGACAGCCTTCGGCCAGAGTGTCGCCGCCCTTTACTCCAACGCGGAAGGCAGCATTTAAGGAGATCACTCTCCGATATCTGAAGTCATGCCCGTTGCTATCTGGTTGACGCTCGCCGGCTGTCTTGCCGCAAGCTATTGCGACGTTCGCACGCGCCGCATTCCCAATTGGCTCACCGGATCGCTGGCCGTCGCGGCGATCCTGGTTCACGCCTTCGCCGGCCTTCACTCCGTCGCCGAGAGCCTCGCCGTCATGGCGATCTTGACCGCAGCGGGCACCGTTGTCTACGCGCTGGGGGGGATCGGCGGCGGCGACATCAAGCTCGCCATCGCGGCCTCCGGCATGCTCGGCTTTCCCCTCTGCATTCCATTCTTGCTCTACACGGCGATTGGGGGAGGCGTGCTCGCGATCGTCTTCATCGTCTCGCGGGGGAAGGTGCGCGAGACGGCTTCACGTGTTATGCTGACGACAATGGGCGGCTCGCGGGGCGTTGTCGCTGGTAAGGGCGAAACACTGCCGTACGCCGTCGCCTTTGCGTTCGGCGCGATCCTGATCGTGCTCTCGCAGAGCGTCGCACCGTTTTTAAGGATAACCGTGTAATGAATACTCGCCGCACAACCCTCCTAATCGCGATCATCCTGGCCATCGGCACCGGATGGCTCACCTTGACCTACCTCTCCTCGCTGCGGCCGCCGCCGAACCAGTTACGCGCCGTGCTCGTCGCAACGCAAGAGATTCCGGCCCGCGTGCACATCACCGCGACGATGTTTCAGAGCGAGATGCGCCCCGCCCAATCGCTCGAACCCGACGCGATCTCCAAACCCGAACAGGCCGTCGGCGCGCTTACGCTCGTGACGATCCCCGTGGGCGGTCAGATCACCTTATCGAAGATCGGGACGAACGTGGCTCTGGCGCTGCCGGTTCGCCTACGTCCGGGGATGCGCGCCATCAGCATTCCGATCGATCGCGTTAAGGGCGTCTCCGGCATGATCTTGCCGGGCGACCGAGTGGACGTCATCGCGATACCCCCCGCGAGCGGTGGAGGCGTGCCGGCGAAGGCCGTCACGATCCTGCGCGGCATCCGCGTACTCGCCGTGGGGACGAATCTCGAGGATCCCACAGCTACCCCGTCGCCCGAAGAGATGGCATCGGCGACGGTAACGCTCGAGGTGAACCCCAAGCAGGCCGATTATCTGGCCTGGGCCGACGCTAACTCGAACCTCCGGCTGGCGCTGCGCTCGCCGCGCGAACCGATTCGTTCCGAGCCGGTGGAAGAGTTGACGTTGATCGGCAACGCGGCACCCGGTCCGGCGCCGGCGATCGGCCCTCCGGCCCCGGTCATCGGCCCGCCCGTTGGCGCGCCTGCACCGGCGCCGGCTCGCGCTCCTTCGAGTGCAGTTCAGGTCATCGTCGGCGACGAGATCGCAGCAGCCCGGACCGCTCCATTGAAAATGCCGGCGGCCGACTCGCCTGTAGTCGCTCTTCATCGGCTCGAAGGGCGGCTCTGGCACGACGACGCTCTGCACCGAGCTCGCCAGGGCGATGAAAGCAACGGGCAACATCGCGCTGGTCGACGCTGACCTGACGGGACGCCGCAGCATCGCGGTGATCCTCGAGGCGGTGCGCAGCCTCGATGCGGCGCGAACGAACTCGGCGGTTTCGAGCGTCCGCGCGGACGGCGTCACCGTCGTGGAGCTCGTCGATCGTTACGACGCGGTTTTCACGCTCGGCGAACAGCCTGTGGAGGCTTTTGCCGCCGCGATGACGGGCTTCAACGCGATTTTAGTGGATGCACCGCAGCCGTTCGCAGCGGTGGTGCGCCCCTTCGTCACGCGGGCGCGGCGATTCTTCGTCGTGCTCGAACCGACGCTGTTGGGCATTGCGGGTGCACAATCGCTGATCGCCGATCTCCAACGCTTCGGCATTCCGTCCGACCGCATCGCCCTGATAACCAACGTTCGCGCGGCCGGCGAGCCCGTTCCACGCAGCGAGATCGAGAGTGCGCTGCAGAGCCAGGTCGTCGCCGAAATCCCCCTTTTGACGTCGCGCACCTTCGCCAAGAGCATCGCAGCGCTCCAGCAATGCGTCGAGAGCATTCCCCCCAAAGACGCGCTCTCGATGCTGCAGCCCTCGACCGGGTCGCCGGTGGGAGCGCACCGCAACGGTCGCGCGTCATCCGTCGCAACCTCGCGCGACGCGAAACGTGACGAGCTCAAACAGCAGATTCATCAAGCGCTGTTGCGCGAGGTCGATCTCGTTTC
>PKWF01000040.1 GCA_003133185.1 Vulcanimicrobiota bacterium
GCGCGACGAGCTTCGGCGGCGGAGTCGTGGCCTATCTGCGCAGCGCGCTGGTCACTAAGAAGAAGTGGTTGAACGATACCGAGTTCCTCGAGCTGATGTCGCTGAGCAACACGTTGCCGGGCTTGAATGCAACGAACATGTCGATTCTTGTGGGCCAGCGCTTACGCGGAACGCTTGGCGCAGTCGCGGCAATGGTCGGGATGTGTTTGCCCTCCCTGATTCTCATGACCGCCGCCGGAATCGCGTACGGCGAGGAAGGGAGCCGGCCGTTGGTCACGGCGGCGCTCCGCGGCGTCGCAGCGGCGGCGACGGGGTTGATCGCCGCAACCTGGTATCAAATCGGAAAGAAGACGGTGAAAGGCTTCTACGAAGCATTCTTTATCCTGGCGGCGATCCTCGGCATCAACTACTTCAAGCTTTCGGTGCCGGTCGTGCTGCTCTCGGTCGGTGCACTCTCGATCTTTGCCTTCCGGCCGCGTAAGCCCGGCGACCATAGGAAGGAGGAGCACGCATGGATCAGATCCCTGCAATAGCGCGCGTATTTGCGTACCTATCGCTGCTGACGATCGGCGGCGGCATGGCGGCCTTTCCGGAAATGAAGGTTCTGGTCACCGAGACCCACCGCTGGCTCACCTATCCGCAGCTGATTCACATCTACAGCGTCGGCCAAATGTCGCCCGGCCCNNAACATGATGATGGTTGCGACCATCGGCGAACGCGTCGCCGGCATCCCCGGCGCGCTGGTCGCCGCGTTTGCATTCTTCGTGCCGACCGGTATCCTTACGTTTGGCGTCGGTGGGCTCTGGAAGCGCCTCGAGAACTGGCCGTGGCGAGCGTCCATTCAAAAAGGACTTGGACCGGTGGCGATTGGTCTTGCCGTCGCCGGCCTCATCACGTTCGGCAGAACCGCGGTCACCAACTGGGTAACCGTGGCCGTTGCGCTCCTCGTGTTCGCGGCCACGATGCGCACGCGCCTCAACCCCGCGCTATTGATTCTCGGAGGAGCGGTCGTTGGCGCCGTCGCCCTGCGGTAACGCGCTTGCTTTTTTGGGATAGAGCCCAACGCACGAATGCTGCTATAGTCCTACAAGCATCTTATTAAACTGGAGCATTTATGAAATTTCCATTGATCGGCGCCGGACGGACTTTAACCGCGGCGCTGCTCGCGCTCGTTACCTGGTTTGCGATCGGCCCCGCGCCGGCCGGAGCAACGGGCACCGTCACCGTTCGCCAGAGTGACGGACACGTCGACGTCTACCAAAACGTACAGCTTAAGATCATTCACGATGCCCTGTTCGTGACGACGGCGGATGGAGAAGGGACGCTCGTAATTCACCGCGCGGCTTGCTCGTACCAGGGCGATCTTATGGTCTGCTTTGCGACCAGCGCGACCCTCGTACAATCCGGCAAAACCAGCCCGCTCGATTTCAAGAGAGGTACGGCGTATGTGAACGAGAGCGATGCGCCACTGCAGCTCACGCTCTCAACAACGAAAGTGCCAGCTCATAGCATCATGCTAACATTCACGACAGATCGCGGCACGTACGTCGGCATAACCGGCCGGTTCGACCAGGTGGTGAAGTAATGAAATACCTCTGTGTTCTGGCGGCCATTCTTATCGCGGTTGCGCCCGCAGCTTCGTCGGCTCAACGCGCCGGTCGCGGTGGAGGTGGCGCTCGGCCATCCGGCGGTGCACGGCCATCCGGCGGCTCACGCCCATCCGGTGGTGGTGGATTCAATCTTTCGAAGGATACCGGTCGCGCGCCAACGACGCGCCCGTCGCAGCCGGGAAATGGCAACCGGCCCGGTAACGCCAACAACGGCAATCGCCCAGGTAACGCCAACAACGGTAACCGCCCCGGAAACGCCAACAATGGTAACCGTCCCGGCAACGCCAACAACAACAACAATATCAACAACGGCAATCGCAACAACAACAATATCAATAACGGAAACCGGAACACGAACATCAACAACGTCAACCGCAACACGAATATCAACGTTCACGGAAACACGATTGTTAGAAATCCGGTTTACGGCGGCGGGGCCGCGTGGGGCTGGAACCACGGTGTGGCGTGGCGACCCGCATATGGCTATTGGGGCGGCGGCTTTTGGGGTGCAATGGCGATCGGCGTCACGTCCGCGGCCGTCTTCGGCTCGATCGCCTACAACAATCGCACCTATACTTCGTATCAGGTTCAGGCGAGCAGTCCCGGCGCCACATTTCTCTCGAACTACCAGCTTACGCAGGTCCAGTGCGGCCCGGCGGGGCTCGTCGTCGTTTACGGACCGGAGAACAGCGTAATCTGCGCCAATCCAAATAATCTCGTTGCTGCTGGGAACTACCAGCTAAGTACCGACACGTTGACGCTGACCTCGATGTAGGCGCACGAGCGTCCGGTGCTCGGAGGCTCCCCACCTCCGGCGCCTATGGCCTGACGCTCCAAAGGATTGAACCGGGGCTAAATGGGTACCCGTTCGATATGAAGATATATACGCCGAAGAAATGGGACCTTTCCGGACTGAACGGCATCTCCGATGCGACGCTCGAGATGCATTTCGGGCTCTACGAGGGTTACGTCAAGAACACGAACCTGTTAAACGAGCGTCTGGGTGCGATCCGGCAGGCCGGTAAAGCCTCCGGCGCAGATCCGGCCTACGCCGAGCTAGTACGCCGTCTGGGCTTCGAGTACAACGGCATGCGCCTCCACGAATACTACTTCGACAATATGGCCAAGGCGCCGGGCGAGATCGGGACCGGCCCGCTCTACAACGCCCTCGGCGAGGCTTTCGGCGGCTTCGAAGAGTGGAAGAAAGACTTCATGGCCGTCGGCGGCATGCGTGGTATCGGTTGGGTGATCGCGTATTGCGATACGACCAACGGACAGATCACCAATCA
>PKWF01000055.1 GCA_003133185.1 Vulcanimicrobiota bacterium
CTGCACGACCAATCCGAACGATTGAATCTGAGGAAGACCGAATGTGACGGCATAGACAGCGCTAACCGCTTTGCCGAGCAGCCGCGTGGCGGTAAGCCCGACGTTGCCGTAATATCCGAGCGTTAGGTTAACGCTGGAGAGTCCGAGGCCTTGTCCGAGCGTACTCTCCACGGGAGCCAGCAGGCCTGCGGTAAACTGCGCGTTGAGGATGTTGAAGGCTTCCTGCCCCACCGTGATGCTGCTGTTTTGCGGCAATACGACGTTTGGAATGGGCGAAAGCGTTCCCAGCGGGGTTATGTTGCCGGGTTGTTGCCGCGCAAGCATCGACTCGCGGCTGAACGAGATGCCGCTGAAGAACCCGCCGAAAGGCGCGATTAAAGCCAGAATTTCGTCCCGGCTATACCCGGCAGGATTCGACTGCAGCCCTATTTTGAGCCCTTGGATGGGCCCCTCTACCGTGATCGTTACTTCGGCGCTGCCGTAGGGATTTCGGACTCGATCGGGGTCCGGGTTGACCACGTTGGAGGTGGCGACCGCGTGCAGCGTCGGCAGCACTCCATCAGAAGCATTGAAGCTAACGTTTCCTTGCTGCACTCGGAACGCGCGATCGAAGTAGGTAAGCGTTCCACCGGTCGATTGGAACGCACCCGCCAGCGTCGGAGCGGCGAGCGTCCCGCCGAGCCGAACGGAGCCGGTGGCCCCAATATCGAGCCCCGCCCCATACCCGCTGCCGCGTACTCGGACGTTCTTTCCCACCGTGGCCGAAACGTCGAAGGCCAGCGGGATCTGCGCGGCCTGGGCGGAGCTCGACTGCGTCGCGGCTTTGATGAATGCGGCGAAGGGCAACGTCGCGTCGCTCAGCGTGGCGTTCCCCGAGAGCAGAGCCTCCGTCGCTGGCCGTTTGACGAGGGCGAGCTTCGCGTCGAGGGTTCCGCTCCCATAGGCCGGCATGTCGAGCCGCGCTCTCCGAGCCGTCCCTTGAATAGACAGCGAGAGACCGTCTTGGAAGAGACCGTTGGGAAACTCGACGTTTCCGGCCCCGTTGAGGCTGCCGTTTCCAGCCTTAGCCGACGCTCGGTCGATCGAGGCTGAGGCGTGATTGAAGGAAAGATCTGCGACGATTTGAGTGAGCGGCGCACGCTCGAGATCGCTCACGTACGAGCCCCCCGCCAGCGAGACGCGTCCTACCACAGCCGGTTGGCGGACGGTTCCCGAGAGGCCGATATGACCGTCGAGCAGCCCCTGGAGCTTCGTATTGTTCCCGAATGCTTCATCGAAGATCGAGGGGTCGAGGTCGACCACGTCGACGTCAAAGCTCAAGGGCGCATCGGCGGCTGCGAAGCGGAGCGGTGCCGTTGATAGAGGAAGTGCGCCGGCCAGGGTCGCCTCGCCACGCGCGAACGTCACCCCGGCATCGGAAAGCACCAACTCGTGTCCCCGCAGGCGCACCTCTCCAAAGAGCGAGGTGATGGGGATGCCATACGCAAGCACACTGGTAGCGTCGAATCCGGCCGTAAGAGTTGGCGCTCGATACGTTCCACCGACCGACAGGGTGGACTCGAAGGATCCCGTAATCGGGACCCGCCGTCGCGAGGCGTCGTAGACGAGCTGAGCGAGGTGGTTCGTCGCGGCATGGACTTGCAAGTCGATTGGTTGTGCCGCGGAAAGCCCCAGCGAGCCGGCGGCCGACGCGGAGAGCTCGGGTGTCGTCATCTCGGCGCGATCGATCACGATTCGCTCGCGGGCCGCGTGCACTGCAAGATCGGCGGTGTCGAGGGTGAGAGGCCCCAACGTGCCGCCGGTAACGCGAGCCTCGCCGCGCACGTCGATCCGCGGAAATCGGCCATGTACCGTAGCCTGCCCGGACGCTCGCCCGGTAATCGGCAGCGCCTGCATTCCAAGCGCGGGTAGCCAGAGCGAAAGATCTAGGTGGTCGATATCTGCTCCCAGATCGAAGCGCGAGCGCTCGAGCGTGGACAGCCAAGGCCCGGGAGGCGCCAAACCGATCGAACCGCGCGCGTGAAGCTCGCCTCGGCTTCCTCCCACGGCCAAGGCTCCCACAANNGTGTTGCGGGAGGCGGCTGCAATGCGAACGCCGCCCTTTCCGGCCAGAGTATCGCCCGTATCGAAAAAGTTGTTGAAATCCGAAAGATCGGCGCGCGGTGCGCTGACGTGCATGGCGACATCGCGAGGCCGGACCACGGCGCCTAAGCGCGCCGCCGTCGTACCGACGAGTACCGATCCATCCGATATGCTGACGCCGCTGAGATCGGCTGCGATCGCGGCACGTCCATCGATGAAGGGAAGACCGTTGACGTCGCCCGCCGGCACGCCGATCGTCCCAACGATCGTTGGCGAGAGGCTGCGCCCACCGATGAACAACCGCGCGTTAAAGGAGCCGTCGGTCATGTAGTTTGGAAGCCCAAAGGCGTGTAAGGCCGGCGCGACCTGGGATGCCGGCACGTTGGCGCGAAGCGCGTAGCTCGGAGAGCCCGACAAGAGCGCTCCAATCGTGCCGTCAGCTCGAGCGTACGTGCTTCCGATCTTTCCAACCATTCGCCTCAGCGCCACCGCATCGCCCGACAAGTCGACGTCGGCTTCGCCAGCGATCGGAAACTGCGCGATGTGCGCGTCGTTGACGGTAACGCCTCCGGCAAACGCGGGCAGCCGCGCTCCGGCCCGCAGCACGCCACTGGCATAAATCGTTCCGCCTTGGAGCGGCAAACCGATTCCATGAAGCTGTGAGGTGGTGAGCCGGTCGGCGACGAGCGAAAGTGCGTTCGAGCTCGAAGCGCCCGCGCTCTTGGACGACAACGAAAGCGTGCCCGCCGCGACGACGTCACCGCCGGCCGCGCGGGCGTGCGCCGAGTAAATTCGCAATCGGTTGCCTTCCACCGCCAGCGTAACACTCGCGCGGTCTATCGGAACTCCACGCAATGTCGCCCCCGGCATCGAAAGATTCGAGGCGACGACTACGATGCGGTTCGCTTCGACCGCAATCGCAACGGTGCCGCCGAGTCTGCCGTGCCCGCTAATTGCGCTGCCAAGAAAGGGCGCGAGGCCTTCGAAGCTTCCTCGATAGTTTCCGTAGGCAACGAATCGTTGGGTCGAAAACTCGCCTCGTCCGCGAAAGGTTCCCCACGGACCGGAGGCGTCGAGCAGATTGATCGGCGCTTGTTGCATCGTCCCCGCCAGCGCCGCGTCGAGGCTGGTGAACTGCACTCCGGCGATGCTCGTGCCGGCGCCGCTTACCAAACCGCCCAAAACGATGTGGTTCCCGGAGCCGCCGCCGGCGATCGCGGCGCTAATGACTCCCCCGTCGATTTTCGGCATTTGCGGTAGGTTCAAATTGGGAAACGCCGGATACGCCGGCGCTTGCATGCGCAAATTATTCGAGAACAGCCAAAAGGCGCTCGTGTTGCGCGGCCGGTCCAGCAAATAGGATCCGTCGAGATCGCCGCGAGGCGTATGCAGCCAAAACGGGTCGACGAGCGCGGTCCCGTTCTCATTCATTTGAAGCAGCGCCGCGACGCGATCGACGCCTCGTGCCGAAGCCACGCTGCCGATAACGTGGAAAAGCAGATCGTCACCCGTCGCGCTCGCATCGATCACGATCGGTTCCTTTCCCAGCATCTCGTCGAGATAAGGCAGGCGATCCGCCGGGCCTTCGACGTGAACGGCAAGTTGCGAGCGCAGGTGCCTTCCGATATGCAGCGTGCCGCGCACGCCGAGCGCGACGCCGCCGTACGATGCGCGCAGCGGAGCCAGCGCGACGACGTTTGCGTGATAGACCACGCCCGCAGCGACTCCGTCGAACGGCAGATTTCGATAGAGCGCGTGGGCAGCATTCGCGCGCGCCACGATCACCGGATCGCCGATTGGTCCGCCGACCAGCACTCCCAGCGTCGTTTCTCCCGAAATCGGTTGGTCGCGTGTGAAACCGAAGGCGTGGCGGAGGCTGGCGAGATCGCCCGCGCCCCGGACCGCGACACGCAGCTGCGGGCCGCCGGTCACCGCGCCGTTTAAGTCGTAAACACCACCTTGGATGAGCAGCGGGATGCCCGCGAGCGTGGCGCGCGCGCCGCTGATGAAGAACGCGTTGTCGACGACATGAAGCGTTCCGGCGACATTCTCTATCGGCAGCGAGAGCACGCTGAGCGCGAGGCGCCCGCCATCGATATCGAGGCGGAGGCTAACGTGATACGAGGGCGCGACGTTGGGTTGGACGTCCAGTGCATAAAGAACCGCGTCGAAGTTGCGCGCCCCTCCGTGGAGAATGCGCACGACGGAAGTCTGCGCGAAGTAGTTGCCTAGCGCGCGCACGGGAAAGCGCGCCGCCTTCGCACGATGCATCGCGAAACCCGCGATCGCGTCGATCTTGCCGGCGACGGTAAATGGTTCGTCGCGCTGCTCCTCAAAAGCGCCGCCGACGCGATATTGCGTGATCGCCGAGGTGTCGATGCTTGCGTCGACGCCGATGCGATTTACTTGCACGTCGCGAGCGCTCTCGTCATAAGCCGACGGCTCGCGCAACTCGATCCGGCCGCCCCGAACTCGCAGCCGAAAACGAAGCGGAACGGAGTCGATTCGCTGCGGAGCGGATGGAACGGATGGCGCGGCTGCACCGGGCAAGGGGATGTTGAAACTGCCGTCGCGCGAACGGGTGAGCGTTAGCTTGACGCCGGTAACCTCGACATCGGTCAGGCCGAAGCGGTGACGGCTGCCGGGAAGAAGATCGCGCAGCGAGTAGCCGATCGTGATGCGTTGTGCCTGCAAGAGCGGCTCCGAGCCACGCTCGACGCGAATCTCGCGGAGCGTGGCAGCGTCGCGGCCGATTTGAATCTGGGCGATGCGAACGTCGTATCCTGCGAGCGCGGCACCCCCTCGGATGGCAACACGCAGCAACTCGTGGCGCGAAGCCGCCACGAGCCCGACGACGATCGCGGCGGCCAGCAGGCCGATTGCAAAGCGCTTGCGCACGTGAGTCCTCTTGCTTCTATACCCTTTGAGCTCTGGAGGACCCCGCCTACCTAAGGACCCTCTAACTAAATTGAGGCCCTCGTTTAACTCAGCTCGTTGTCGCCGAGGGCCTC
>PKWF01000135.1:0-5401 GCA_003133185.1 Vulcanimicrobiota bacterium
CGACGGCACGACGACCAAATTCCGGCTCGTGCCCCGCAAGCGTGGCAACGTCGAGCATATCGACGCAACCGCGGACGATCGGACGGCAACCGTCACGACGCTTCGTTGGAACTACTACAACGGCGGTTACGCAGAAATGACCAATCACTACGGCCAACAGGGCGGCAACGTCGTGGTTGCATCGCAGACCGGACACGTCAGCGAGCCGGGCTACGTTGCCGATATCAGCTCGACGATCGACGGTTACAAACTCAATCCAGCCCTATCGGACGATATCTTTGCAGGCGACTAAAACGATCTCGCTGGTTGATGGATTCAGCCGGCCGATCACGTATTTGCGAATATCCGTCACGGATAAATGCAACCTGCGCTGCGTCTATTGCATGCCGGAATCGGGTCTACCGTGGCTTCGCCGCGACGAGATTCTCAGCTACGAGGAGATCGCCGAGATCGTGCGCGCCGCGGCGACCGTGGGCGTGCGAAGCCTTCGCCTGACCGGGGGCGAGCCGCTGCTGCGGCGGGATCTGAGCCGGCTGGTCGCTTCGCTGGCAGAGATCCCCGGCATCGAAGACATCGCGCTCTCTACCAACGGACTGCTCTTGAAAGAGCAGATCGGCGAGTTAAAGGCGGCGGGGTTGCGCCGCATCAATCTTTCCCTCGATACGCTGCGCGGCGATCGCTTCGAAATCATCGCGCGCCGGCCCGGCTTGGATCTCGTGCTGCGCGGACTCGACGCGGCGATCGATGCCGGACTGACGCCGATTAAATTGAACTGCGTGATCATGCGCGGGCAGAACGACGACGAGCTGATCGAGTTCGCGATGCTAACGAAGAATCGGCCAATTTACGTGCGCTTCATTGAAGTGATGCCGGTACGCGAGAATGTCGAGCTGCAACGCGATACCTACGTTTCGTCTGAGGAAATCCTGGAGCGCATCTCGGTCAACGGCGAGCTGCAAGCGGTGCCGGGCCCGCATGGCAACGGTCCCGCGCGATATTTTGCCTTTCCCGGCGCCTTGGGTGCGGTCGGGGTGATCAGTCCGCTCTCTCACGACTATTGCGATCGCTGCAACCGGGTGCGCCTGACGGCCGACGGCCGCCTGCGACTCTGTCTTTTCGGCGACCACGCGCTCGATCTGCGAACCCCTCTGCGGGCCGGTGCAAGCACCGAAGAGCTGGCCGGTCTTTTACGCTCGTCTATGCTGATCAAGCCCGCGCGCCATCACCTTCGCCTTGGCGAGACCGCCTCGCGCATGCGGGCCTTCTCCGAAATCGGAGGCTGAGGTTCGAAGTCCAGTCACAGGCGGCAGGTTCCCGCCGTTGTTCAAGATACAGGAGGTCTCGCGAGCTCCGGAATGAGAAGCGGTTTAGAAACGTGTGCTGCGATGGATCGTACCGCGATCGCGCAAAGGCGAACGGAAGAGTTAGTGATCGAGCACCAAACGAAGCTCGCGCGCTATCTTCGCCGTATGGTTGGTGACGCGGAGGTCGCGCTCGATCTGACGCAAGACGTCTTTCTTTCCGCATACCGCACGTTACAGGCGGATCCGGCGCGAGAGCTGCGGGCCGGATGGCTTTATCGCGCCGCAACGAACGCCGCGATCTCGTTCATGCGCCGCCGAAAGATCCTGCACGTACTGCCACTCGATCGTGATCTGGATCGCAGCGCTTGGCGCGTCGACGAGCACGGAGCGCAGTCTGTCGATTTGCAGGCGGCGCTCGGGCGCTTGCCGGTGGAACAGACGGCGGCCCTTCTCATGACGAGCTACGCCGGGTACTCCTCGTCAGAGGCCGCGCAGATTCTTGGCACCACCGCCGATGCCGTTCGGCAGCGAGTCTGCCGCGCGATGAAAACGTTACGACACGTGATGAATGAGGATTCGCTCTCGTGAAAACTGCTTCAAACTGCACTACTGCCGAGATACTAGCCGGCGCCATCGCTCTCGGAGAGGCCGGCGACGAACAACGCCATGCCTATAGAGAACACCTTTCCACGTGCCGGCGCTGCCTTGCGACAATCGGCGGCGAACGCGAGATCGAACGGGTCATTAGCGTTGTCGCGCAGGCTCGCGACCAAGAGCAGTGGCAACCCGACGTGCGAAGGGCTTTGGCACGCGTTCCGGCTCGCCGCCATGGCTGGAGATGGGGTGCGGGCCTGGCAGCCGCGGGAGCGCTTACCGTCGCGATCCTTGCGACGCAGCGCCACGCTCCCGTCGTCGTACGCAGCGTGGCAGTGCCGGACGCGGCAGCCGTCGCGGCCCTCGGCACCCAGACGATGCCGCAGCGCGAGCATCGTGCGGAATCGCTGGCGTTCACCAGCGCGCAAGCCGCTCGTGCAACGATAACATTCCAGGTGAGGCTGGACGAGCGCGGCAAGCCGACGCGATGCACGATCGTTAGGCACTCCGGCCGGGCATCGCTCGACGCGGCTCTCTGCGATGCGGTGATGCGAGCGCACTAACCCCCGGCACCGTCCCGGGGGAAGCTTACGGCGCGACCGAACTCGGCCTCATGGCGGAAAGGCCGTTCATCTATCGCTTTTCAACCGACCTGCGTCTCGACGATCACGCCGGCTTAGCCGCAGCGGCTTCGCGCGGCGGCGTTCTTCCGACGATCGTGATTGACGACGCGCTCGCGGTACGTTTAAAAGCCTCACCGCGCCGGGCCGCGTTCTTTTGCTCCGCGGTTGCGGCGCTGGACGCCGAGCTGCGAGAGATGGGAAGCCGGCTCGTGGTTCGCCGCGGGGCGCCGGGAAAAATCCTCGCCGAAATCGCTCGTGCAACCGGCGCGGGCGGGGCGGCATGGAGCGCGTCGTATCACGCGCAAGGGATCGATGACGATCGGCGCTTGCAATCCGAGCTGGAAGAGGCCGGTCTTGTCGCACTGGTCGTGCACGACGCTCCGGCGATTCCGCCCGAGGAGAGCGCCGCGGCACGCGGTGCGGACGGCGCCGGCTATCGCGCATTCGCGCCGTACTTCGAGCGTTGGTGGAAGCTCGCGGTCGCCTCGTATGAGAACCCACTCTTGCTGCGGTTTACCGCAAGCGAACCCGGGGGCGAACCGTTGCCGCAAGCTCGGGAGTTCGGATCACCGGATGAGGGCATGGCGGCAGGTTCCGCGGCGGCTCGTGTGCTTTTGGAACGTTTCCTGGCCGATCGCGCCGCACAGTACGGCGCCGCAGCCGCGATTCCGTCCGAGAACGGAACGTCGCAACTCTCTGCGCACATATCGTTCGGAACGATTTCGGCGCGAACGATCGCCCGTAGAGTGCGCGAACGGCTCGGCGACCCGTTCGCGCTCGGTGAAGAGCGCACTTCGTTGAGGCTGTTTCTGCGCGCGCTCGCGCGCCGCGATTTCTTCTTGCAGCTCTCGTGGTTTTTCCCCGGCGCGACCGAGCAGCCGCTGCAAGAGAAGATGCAGGGATTTGCGCTGGCGCAGGATCATCCGGGGCTCGACGCCTGGCGCGCGGGTAAGACCGGGTACCCGCTCGTGGACGCGGGCATCCGTCAGTTGCATCAAACGGGATGGATGCACCCGCACGTCAGAGCGGTAGCGGCCTCGCTCCTCTGCTTCGACTTATCGGTAGACTGGCGTGTGGGGCGGGACGAATGGAATCGTTGGCTCGTCGAAGACGATCCGGCGGTCGCGACGGGCAACTGGCAGTGGATCGCGGGCGTCGGCGCCGACATGGCGCAGTTTCCAAGAATATATAATCCGCTGCGGCAACGGCGTCGATACGATCCCGACGGTACGTATGCGCGACGCTGGATCCCCGAACTGCGACATGTCCCACGTGAGGCGTGGCACGGCCGCGCCGACGATTCACCGCAACTTTCGCTAGCGCTCTTCGAGCGAGATGCTTACCCGCAGCCGGTCGTCGATCATGCCGTCGCCGCGCGGGCCTTTCTAGCGCGTTATCGCGCGTTCGTATCGCCGTGAGGCATGCGTTCGTCCAGCCAGCTCGTAACGACCGGGATGCGAACGTCGTCGCCATTCCACGTTTTGATACCGTAGTATACGCTTGCGACTAAGAAGAGCGGGGCGAGCAGGGGCACGAGCACCATTGCGGAGATGCCGAGAAATGGCAGTTGCGCGACGAGCGAGAGGAGCGCCCAAAAACCAAAGAAGCCGACGTTGAATCCAAGTGCCTGAAAAGCCTGGCGTCGCAGAGTTCGAGACTGCTTGCGATCCAGGAGCGACACGAGTGCGAGCGGCCAGAGCGGGTAACCGAGCGCGACCAAGGCTCGCGATTCCGCGGGATCCGACGCCGCGACAATAGTAGCCGTGCCGCGCACGCTCGCGGGTGCCGGGCGCGGCGGAACCTGCCCTGGAATTTGTTGGCGCGTTGCCGTAGCCGCCTCGACTTTCGCGGCGAGACGACAACTTGGGCAGCCGCCGCGTTCGTCGCGACAGGTCGAACAGATCGACTTCCCGCACTCGATGCACGGCGCAATCGCCGGGACGTTGGAGTGGAAATAACAGTCCATGTAAGTCGTGCGTTCCTCCTGGGTCATTCACCCACACGTACCATAGCGCGCGCCGGGAGGTTTCACTCCGCACCGGCGGCAAGCCCCTTCCGCGGATGAACCGCCGCTCGATCCTCTACCGTCTGGCTCGCGAGGCCCGCCCGTACTACGCGCGCCTTGGCGTTGCGATGTCCCTGGGAGTCTTCGCCGGCGTTCTCTCGATCGTTCCCCCGCTCTCGTTTAAGATCATCATCAACGACGTTCTCATTCCCCGGCCCGGCCACGCTCCCGACTTGCGGGCGCTCTATCTGGCCTTGGGCCTGACGTCCGTTGCGCTCGTGCTGGGGAACGCCGCCATTTACGGCCAGACGTATATGACGGCGTGGAGCGGCCAGAATTTGGTGGCCCGCCTGCGCGTCCGCCTCTTCGATCGATTGCTGAACTTACCGCTCGGCGAGTTCGCCAAATGGCGTCCCGGAGAACTCATCGCGCGATTCTCCACCGATCTGCAGATGATGATCGACGCCGTGAGCGTCTCCGTTCCACAACTCGTCGTCGCGCTGGCGACCTTTATCTCGTCGTTCGTGACGATGATCTATCTCGATTGGCTCTTGACGCTCTCGCTCGTCATCGTCGCGCCAATCGTCTCGTTTGCCGTCTCCAACTTTCAGCGGCTNNCAGCGAGTCGTCAAATCGTTCGGGAGAGAGGAGTTCGAAGTCGCTCGCTTTCGCACGCGAAATGACGATTTTTTCGGCGCGTACATGAAGTTGACGCAGTTCATTCAAACTCAGCCCTTGGTCGTTTCGACCATAATGGTGGCGGCCGTCGTCGCGATCATGTGGCTCTCCGTACGCGAGGTGTTGGTCGGACGGCTCGATACCGGCCGCGTCTTCATGTATTGGGGACTGCTCGTCAACTTGATGAATCCCATGAA
>PKWF01000135.1:5457-5834 GCA_003133185.1 Vulcanimicrobiota bacterium
CGTTCGTGGGCAACTCGATTACGTCGACGTGACGTTCCGCTACGGAGCGGGCGAACCGCCCGCGCTCAACCACATCAATGCTTCGATCGCGGCGGGTGAAATCGTCGCGCTGGTCGGCCCATCCGGCGCCGGCAAGACCACGATCGTAAACTTGGTCCCCCGCTTCTATCAGCCGCAAGAGGGAAGCGTTCGACTCGACGGCATCGACATTGCGGACGTACGCTTATCCGACTTGCGTCGCGCCATTGCAATCGTGCCCCAAGACGTACAGCTCTTCCGCGGCTCGATTCTCGAAAACATTCGTTACGGGCGCCTCGAGGCAAGCGACGAAGAGGTTCGCGCCGCGGCACGCGATGCGAACGTCGAAGAGTACGTGC
>PKWF01000187.1 GCA_003133185.1 Vulcanimicrobiota bacterium
TTCGTGCTCGGCGAGCTTGCCGCGCGCCGCCCGGCGGGATGCGGTGCCTATGCCTACTTGCGCGACGCATTCCATCCGGTCGTTGCGTTCGCGTACGGCTGGTCGTCGCTGCTAGCTTCATTTACGGGCGGGATCGCAGCGGCGGCGGTGCTCTTTGCCGGCTACTTCATTTCGTTGACCGGTTTTAGAATTTCGGCGGGCGTCCTCGCGGTCGTTACGCTTGCCGTGCTCGCGCTCGTGAACTGCTTCGGCGTTCGCTTTGGCAGTAACGTGCAAAGCGCACTGACCGTGTTGAAGATTGCCGCGCTCGTCGCACTCATCGTTGCCGGCGTTGCCGCGCATCCGGCGCAGGCTCACCAGCTCGCCGGGCTCTCGAGCTCCACGTTCGGTACGCTCGGTACCCTCGGCGCGTTTAGCGTCGCAATGATTCCCGTGCTTTTTGCCTATAACGGGGCAATGGTTGCCAACTTCATGGCACCCGAAGCAAAAAACGTTACGTTTACCTTGCCGCTGGGCCTCTGGTTGGGGATTTCCGGCGCTGCGGTGCTCTATCTCTTGGTGAATGCCGGCTGCCTGCGCGTACTCGGCGTCGACGGCTTAGCGAGCACGCCCGTTCCCGCGGCGGCCGTGCTGCGGGCGGCGGCCGGCTCCGCGGGAGCGCAGGTCGCGTCGCTTGCAGTTGCGCTTTCGACGCTCGGGTTCATCAGCAATCGAATGCTCACGATACCGCGGCTCTATCACGCGATGGCCGACGACGGGCTGTTCTTCCGCGCGGTGGCATGGATCGATCCGCGGACGCACGTGCCCGTCGTTGCGATCGCGCTGCAAGCAGCGTTCGCAATGCTCCTGGCGCTCTCGGGAAGCTACGAGCACATTCTCAACTACGTCGTCTCGACGTTCTATGTCTTCAACGGGCTGCTGGCCCTCGCGCTCTTCATCATTCGCGCTCGCGACCGGCATGCGGGCATCGCGCAGGCTGCGCGTTTCCGCGTCCCGGGGCATCCGTTCTCGACCGCCCTCTATATGCTGGTCTCCTGGAGCGTCGCGATCGCGACGTACGTCGCCTATCCGGGCGACGCAATCGTTGGGATCGCGATTCTGCTCAGCGCCGTGCCGGTGTACTTCATCTGGACGCGCGCCTGATACTCATCTCGATTAGCATTCCTCAAGCACGAGTGCGATCGCAGCCTCCGGCGCGAGTGCAGCGCCTTGCGCGCTTAGTCGCGCGAGTTCGTCGGATCCGAGTTCCTCGTGCAGGAGTGCGAGCAGCCGGTCGTGCGTCGTCGTCTCGGTGAACTCGCGCTCGAATCCATGTCGCCCGAACGCGGCGTCGGCGTAGCCTTCGAGTGTGGCCGCACGCGCACGATCGCCGCGCAGTGCGATGACGAGCGCCACGTTCTCGATCGCGATCGCAACGTGGGCATGGTCCGGCTCGTGGGCGGCGAGGATTCCGATCGCCTCCTGTGCTGCCGCGACCGCGCCTGACAGGTCATCCGCTGCGGCGAGATAGCCTGCGAAGTTGTTGAGCAGGACGAGTCTCATCTTACCGGTACCGGCCCGTGCTCCGGTAAGCGTCTCGCGAGCGATCGTGATCGCTCGCTCGGTCTGACCGCGCCTGTGTTCGATCTCCGCGAGGTTGAGCGCCTCGAGCAGCTCGGCCCCGGTGTTTCCAAGCGAGTGGTGCACCTTGCGAGCTTGCTCAAACATGCGCGCGGCCGTCTCAAGATCGCCACGAAACTGGCTTAAGCGTGCACGGGCATCGAGCAACCGAATTCGAAGGTCAGCCGAAGTCCCCGGAATCGCTTCGGCTTCGACTAATGCGTTTTCCGCGTCGTCAAATCGATGGAGGAAGAGCGTCGCCATGTTCGCATACTGGCTCAGCGCCCTAGCGAGCGACGGTCCGTCGCCACTTGCTCGCGCCTGCTCGACCGCCTGCGTCGCCACCGCAAATCCGCGCACTCTTTGGCCGGAACCGTCGAGCAAATAAGATAATATGCTTAATAGCTGAGCGCGCAGCCGCGACTGGTCCGCCGGGAGCGCCGCAAGGTACGCTTCGCAGCGTGTCATCCATTCCGCATCGAGTCCGATCCAGGCCCAACTCCGGCCAAGGGTGACGAGCAACTCGCCGCCGTCGATGGCTTCCGAACGAGCCAACGCACCGTCGAGCGCCGAACGCGCGTCCTCCAGTTCGGTCTCTAACGCGGCATCAAGATCGGCCCCCCGGGCGGTCCGCTCGCGTTCGTCGCGCAACTCCGCGAAGCGGTCGCGCAGATAGCGCAGATGGCGCCCCGCAACGAGATTACGCTCGCCGGCAGCGTCGACTCTCTCCAACGCGTAGGCGCGCGTCGATTCGAGCAGCCGATAGCGCACTGCGTCACCGTCCGGTTCGACGAGAACTAGCGACTTGTCGACCAGCGAGGCCATGACGTCGAGTTCGTCGAGATTCTCGTCGCTCCCGACGGCAACGGCTCCCTCCAACGTGAATCCGTTGACGAAGATACCCACGCGGCGAAAGAGCACCCGTTCGCGCTCCTCGAGCAGGTCGTGACTCCAATCGATGGCCGCGCGCATCGTTTGCTGTCGCGGCAAGGCAATTCGGTCGCCGCCCGTGAGAATCCGAAAGCGATCGTCGAGTTTCTCTGCGAGCGCTTTCACCGATAACAGGTTCACCCGCGCGGCGGCCAGTTCGATGGCCAGCGGAATGCCGTCCAAACGTCGGCAGACCTCAGCAACGATCGGCGCATTCTCATCGGTGAGCGTGAAGCGATGCTCGGCGGCCTGCGCTCGGTCGGCAAAGAGCGTGACTGCCGCCGGCAGGCTGAGCGATGGTAACCGGTAGGTGTGCTCGCCNNACCTCAGTAATGACGTGCTCGCAGTTGTCCAGAATCAACAGGAGCGCCTTGTTCTTGAGATGGGCGAGCAGCATCTGCAGCGGAGGTTGATCCGGCGCCGGCCGTATGCCAAGCGCCGACGCGACCGTGTAAAC
>PKWF01000257.1 GCA_003133185.1 Vulcanimicrobiota bacterium
CTGAGCCAGGACGTTGGCTCGTCGAGCGACGTGCGTTTTTCCGTGGGAACCGGTTTCCGAGCGCCGTTGCTTTACGAGCGCTACTTCGAACCGGGCGGTCAAACGCCGCCGGATCAGAACTGCGTCATTTTCAACGGCAATCCCAACGAAAGGCCGGAACACGCAACGGAGTACGAGCTCGGCTTCTCGCATCTCTTTTCGAATACGTCGAACCTCGACGTTGCGCTTTACCGTTCGAATCTCCGGGACACCATCGAAAACTACTATCCGGGCGGCGGCGCGAAGAGTTTCTGTGACACGCCGCTGGGATATGCGTACGAGATACCGATCAATATCGGCAACGCCGTCTATGAAGGTGCGGAGGCGCGCTACAAGCAGTTCTTCCCGCGATTGAACGTCACGGCTACTCTCTCGTACGGCCTCAACGTCGCATACCCGTACGCACTCGGGCCCAACGTTTCCAACCCAACCTCGGGCGGTACGCTAGTCGACGACGAGCAGTTTCTCGGCGTTCCACAGCAGCAGGGCTCGGCCGTCTTCATCTGGGCGCAGAGCGGCTGGCACGCCTCGACCGCGCTGACCTTTGCCGGTCGAAACAACACGCTCAACCAACAGCCGTATACCATGGTTGACGCCGCATTCGGCAAAAACTTCGGTCACCTCGATCTAACGCTGGCGGCAACGAACATCTTCAATGCCTCTTCGGGGCCCTTCACCCGCTACGACGCAGGCGTCCCCTACCGCGGACTCTTACCCGGCCCGAATAACAGCGCGTATCTCGCCAACCTCCCGACTAATGCACTATTCGTCCAGCCGGCGTCGATCAAGTTCATCCTAACGATACACGAATGAGAAAAGGCCCCGCATCTTAAGCGGGGCCTTTTCTCCTGTCACCCGGAGCTCTAGAGGTCTTCTGGGTTGATGCCCTTCAGACGATCGTACTGCGTCTTGGTCGGCGAGGCGTGCGGGTTTGCGGCCGGCTCGTACTCGCCTTCGTACTGCACGGTGAGCGGTTCGCGATTGCGCTCGTACGCGGTGACCAGGCGGCTCATGCCGTCGCCGTTGGCGCCCATGACTTCCGCGAGCGCCGCATCGTCGGCAGTCATCGCCGCGGCGGCGAACGGTATTTCGTATTCGTGGCGCGGGCGCCCGTCATCGTCGACGTCCTGACCCTCCGGAATGATCTGCACGTTGCGATAGCGCGACATACCCGTACCGGCCGGAATCAGTTTGCCGATGATCACGTTCTCTTTGAGCCCGAGCAGCGGATCGTACTTGCCCTTGATCGCCGCATCGGTGAGCACGCGCGTCGTCTCTTGGAAGCTCGCCGCCGAGAGGAACGACTCGGTCGCGAGCGATGCCTTCGTGACGCCGAGCAGTACCGGATTGGCCGTCGCAAGCTCTTTGCCGGCAGCCTTCATCCGTTCGTTGGCTTCGTGGAACTGCGCCGCTTCGATCAGTTGCCCCGGCAGCATCGTCGTATCGCCGCCCTCGACGATCTTCACCTTGCGCAGCATCGACCGCACGATGACTTCGATGTGCTTGTCATTGATGTCGACACCTTGCGAGCGATAGACCTTCTGCACTTCTTGGACCAGATAGTTCTGTAGAGCCGTCTCGCCTTTGACGCGCAAAATGTCGTGCGGGTTGAGCGAGCCTTCGTTGAGCTGGTCGCCCATCTCGATTTGCTGGCCGTCCTGCACCAAGAGATGGGTGCCCGGCGGAATCTCGTACTCGCGCTCTTCGCCATGAGCGTCGGTGATATAGACGATTCGCTTGTTGCGCTCGTCGCCTAGTCGAACCGTTCCCGTGGCCTCCACGATCGTCGCTTGACCTTTGGGTTTGCGCGCTTCGAAGATTTCCTCGACACGCGGGAGACCGGTGATGATGTCTTCCGTAGCGACGCCGCCGGTGTGGAAGGTCCGCAGCGTGAGCTGCGTGCCCGGCTCGCCGATGGACTGCGCCGCGATGATGCCGACGGCCGTGCCGATGTCGGCGCGGTTTCCCGCGGCCAAGTCGCGCCCGTAACACATCGAGCAGACGCCGTACTTGGATTGACACGTGAGCACCGAGCGAATCTTCACTTCGGTGACTCCCGCATCCATGAGCGCCTTGGCCTTCTCTTCGTCGATCTCTTTATCGCGCGTGATGATCGCCGTCGTCGGGCGCTTGGGATCGAGACGGATCTCTTCGGCCGCCCGCCGTCCGATAATGCGGTCGATGAGCGGTTCGATGACTTCTTTGCCGACGCGGATATCGCTGACCGTGATGCCGTGGGCCGTGCCGCAATCTTCCTCGCGGATGATGACGTCCTGCGCGACGTCGACTAAGCGACGCGTCAGATAGCCCGAGTCAGCCGTGCGCAGCGCCGTGTCGGCCAGACCCTTGCGCGCGCCGTGCGTCGAGATGAAGTACTCGAGGACGGTCAGACCTTCTTTGAGCGAAGCCTTGACCGGGATCTCGAGGATGCGGCCCGACGGGTCGGACATGAGTCCGCGCATACCACCGAGCTGCTTGACCTGAGCGATCGAACCACGCGCGCCCGAGGTCGCCATCATGAAGACCGGGTTGAGCGGATTCTGCGCTGCCTGCATGGCGGTCGTGACCTCGTCCGAGGATTTCGACCAAATTTCGATCGTCTTGTTGTAGCGCTCGTCCTCCGAGATGAAGCCCTGCTCGTAGAGCCGGTGCAGCTCGTCCACTTCGTTCTGCGCCTTGGCGATGATCTCGTGCTTGCTCTGCGGGACGATGACGTCGCTGATCGAGACGGTCGTACCCGAGAGGGTCGCGTAGTGGAAGCCGATGTCTTTGATCGCGTCCAAGAAGCGGGCCGTTTCGGCGTTACCATATTTGCGGTAGCAGTCGGTAATCGTCTTCTTCAAGCTACCCTTGTCGACGATGCGGTTGACGAACTCATGATCCCAATGCTCGGGAAATGCGAGGTTGAAGATCACGCGCCCGACGGTGGTCTTGATCAGCTTGCCGTTCCAGCGAACGTAGATCCACTCTTGCAGCTCGATCTGCTTGGTCTCGTACGCCATGACGGCCTCTTTGCCGTCGTAGAACGTCGGAATCGCGCCGGCCGCGTCGGCCGACGGTGCATGCTTCTTCCGATCGTGTTCGATGCGTTCGTACTCTTCGGTTACTGGAGCTTTGGCAGGGCCGCTGTACTCGTCGCCCTGGAAAGTGAGGTAGTAAAGACCCAACACCATGTCTTGGGTCGGGATCGAAACCGGATTGCCGTACGCCGGCAGCAAGATGTTGTTCGAGGAGAGCATCAAAATGCGCGCCTCGGCTTGAGCTCCGGCAGAGAGCGGGAGATGTACGGCCATCTGGTCGCCGTCGAA
>PKWF01000082.1 GCA_003133185.1 Vulcanimicrobiota bacterium
GCAACGACAGCGTGCCGAGCGGTTCAGCAAACAAATTCCGGCAGGTCGATCGTGTCGCGCTATTATCCCGTAAAGGCCTATGCAATCTGCGCGAACGACCGGCCTTGGGCTAACTGCCTGGACTCGCCCTGCCTGATCGACAAGAAGGACTCCTCGAAGGCAACGTGCACCTGCACGATCGCGAAGAATCAAAACCCCTACGTAATCGTCACAAATAAATACAGCAAATCCACCTGCACGACTGGAACTATTTCGTCGGCAACGCTTGCGGGGAGCGAGCGAATTTCAAACTTCATCCGAGAGCAGAGACTCATACCGCCGTTTACTACCAAAGTGCTCAATAGCCCGTCACCGTGATCCAACTACGCCTATTCGCTTTGCCCGCGCTCGCAATGGCGGCGATCGCACTCGGAGCGTGTACATCGCCTCTGCCGGCGCCACGGCCTCTGGCGTCAAGCCCTCCCCCCGATATCTTCCCCGGTGTGCTCACGTGGCATAACGACCGTGCGCGAACGGGGCAAAATCGCGCCGAAACGCTCCTTACGCCAACGCTCGTGAACGGCAAACGCTTCGGCAAACTCTTCTCCTATCGCGTCGACGGTCAAATCTACGCGCAGCCGCTGTACGTGCCGCGCGTTCGCGGTCGTGGAACGCACGACGTCGTGATCGTCGCAACCGAGCACGACAGCGTCTATGCATTCGACGCGTTGGTTGCGCGAGGTCAGCTTTGGCACGACAGCTTCATCGATCCGGGCCGCGGTATTACGACGGTTCCATGTACGAGCCCACGTCAACCTGAATGCGATCCGACGATCATGGCACCGGAACACGGGATCACCGGGACGCCGGTGGTCGATGCTGCAACCGGACGGCTCTACGTCGACGTACAAACCGACGAACGCGGCACGTTCATCCACCGGCTGCACGTCCTCGACGTCTCGAGCGGCGCCGAAGTACCCGGCAGCCCGGTCACCGTACGTGCGACGGCGCCCGGCTTCCCCGGAGTGGAGTTTCATCCGTACACTGCGTTTCAACGCTCGGGTTTGGCGCTGGACCGCGGAATCGTCTACGTCCCCTATGCGTCCAATGACGACGCGCGCGGATGGATGATCGGGTTCGATGCCGCGACGCTCGACGTCGTGCGCGTCTTCTGCGTAACGCCGAAGGGAACGCTCGGCGGTATCTGGGAGGGTGGGGCCGCGCCGGCCGTCGATGAGGGCGGCGACCTTTACATCTCGACGGGAAACGGCGCATTCAACGCTGCGGTCGGCGGACCAAATCACGGCATGTCGGTCTTACGCCTCGCGGCGACGAACCAACTAAACGTCGTCGATTACTTCGCGCCGTACAACGAACGTCCGATGTCGCGGCGTGATGGCGATTTAGGATCCGGCGGCGTCATGCTGCTGCCCGATCATCCCGGGCCCCATCGTCGCGAAGCCGTCACGGGTGGCAAAGAGGGCCGGCTCTTCGTGCTCGACCGCGACGCCTTGGGCACCTTCCATCGCGATGGAAACCACGTCGTGCAGCAACTCGACGCCAATCTTCGCAACGGCTATTATAGCAGCCCGGCTTACTTCGGCGGCGCGGTCTATTATGCGGCCAACAGCGCGCATCTGGATCGTTACGCCATTCACGGCGCGCGGCTCACCGGCACGCCGGTCTCCCAGAGCGTTGAGACGTTCAACTATCCCGGCTCAACGCCGTCGGTCTCCTCCAATGGTGAGCAGAACGGGATCGTTTGGGTCGTTGGAGTCTCCGGCAGAGTTCGTGGCGGCCCACCGGCGGTATTGCGCGCATACAACGCGCGTGACGTGACTCACGAGCTTTACGCCAGTGACCAGGGCGGCGCTCGCGACCGCGCCGGCCCTGCAAACAAGTTCTCCGTTCCTACGATCGCAAACGGCCGCGTCTACGTCGGCACGCAGACCGAGCTCGACGTGTACGGCCTACGCCCGTAGAGGTTTAGCCCAACCTCTAATGTTTCTTACCAACGCTGACGATCAGGCCGAGCGGGAGATCGGACTGGCCNNTTTCCCGCATCGGCGCCAGCGACATATGGTTTCTGAATATAAAACGCAGCAACATCCGACGAACCACCCAGTTCGGTACTGCCGATCTCTTTTGCGTTCGTACCATGTACGACAAAGTGGTAAATCGCCCCAGCCTCCTGATCTTCAACCGNNACCATTGGATGCCGCCGGGAAATTCGAGCTTTTGGCTTAGCGTGATGTTCTCGCAGGTGCTGCCGCCCTTGGGAAGCTCGACCAAACTGACCGCTTGACCCGAGGTGATGCCGTCGACGAAAAGATCGCCGCGATCGTCGTAACCGTCGAAATACCCTCTACCAATCCCCGCGCAATAGGGAGTTCCCGAGCCACTGCCGCCGGGATAAATTATAATGTCGTTGCCGTTGAAATTGATCACGGCAAGATCGCCGGTCGTCGGATCGACCGCGCAGGATCCGCTGACGCCGTTCAACGTTTTGATCGGGGTCTTACCTCCATGCGCGTACTCCAACATTTCGTCGGTGGCAGCGACCCACCAGTCGCCGCTACTCGCCGATGCGCACGCGACCGTGCCACCGACGTTCAGCGTGCCGACCAGCTTCCCGCCCGGGTAGGTGAAGACCAGAGTGTCGCCCGAGTAAAAGCTAGAGACGTAAAGAAGATCTTTTTTCGTCAGGTTCAAAGCCATCCATGACCGGCCGGGAGCGGCGTGCGCGCCGGCACCTCGATCGATGAGCGTCAGATGGGCTCGAGCCTGCGCTGCATTCGGCTGGATCTGGTTTGACCCCAGTTGCGAACCGCCGCCGCAGCCGGCGGCGAGCATAATCGCGGCCCCAACAACTAATGCTTTGAGGTTCAAAGAAAACGCTTTCATCGAATTGCCTCCTGGCGTTTCTAGGCCGCACTGACCGTCACGCCTGTCGTGAACTCAAGCGGGAGCATCCCGATCGGAGTACCGCCGGCTGGATATTTCCAGGATGGCTGCTCCACTTCCCGTGCCGTCCGCAACGACGTCCGGCTCCTGGATCCAAAACAAACCGTCATCCCAGCCGGTGAGCTTAAATGCGGCGCTGCCTCCGGCCGCGAGATAGTTGCCGTGCCACTTGGATGTCTCACCTCCTAGCGTTTCTCGGCTACGCTGACCGTTGCGCCGATCGGACCGTCGTAGCTGCCCGCCAGATGTTTGAACACCGGACCGCCGGCCGGGTACTTCCACATGTCGGCGGTTTCATTTGGGAAATCGGCCCCGACAACGTACCTGCCCGCAATCCAGAACTGCGCGATACCGGAAAAACCGGCAAGCTGGGTAAATCCGATCTCTTTGCCTTTTGTACCGTGTATCGCAAAAT
>PKWF01000238.1 GCA_003133185.1 Vulcanimicrobiota bacterium
GAAAGCCGGTTCCAAGGTGCTGCATCGCAACGAGTCTGAGTTCGCGATCTTGCGCGACATGAAAGCCATGCGTGACGGCGGCGCTACGTTGCAGCAGATCGCCGACGCCATGAACGCGGCAGATCGTCGCGCTCGCAATGGTGGCATCTGGCGCGTTGGCACCGTGCAGTCGGCGCTACGTGGCTACGAACGCGCTGCCGGGATTGCGACGGAGGCTGCAGGGTGACGACGTTTGAAGAGCTTCGCGACTGCGTTCGCCCGCGCTTCGATGGCGAGCCGATTGACTATCTTTTGAGACGCTTGAAGAAGGTCGTTAACGCGAACGGCACTCTCAGCGAAGCCAAGCATCACCGTTATGCCACCACGCGCTCGGAGCGCAAGCGTTGGAAACGCAAAGCGGCCGCGTACAAACGTCAACGCGAGATATCAGCATGAACGTCAACGCAGTACCCGAAGCCGTCGCTGAAGCCGCTCGTGAAGAACTTGCCCGGCGCGAACTTTTGCCTTTCGCGGCCCGCTGCTTCGTTGGCTGGCAGAACGCAAAACATCTCGATCTCATCGCCGATCTACTTCAGCAAGTCGAACGCGGCGAGATCAAACGCTTGATCGTGAACTTGCCGCCGCGGCACGGCAAGTCGCTCTTGTGCAGTTCGATTTTCCCCGCGTGGTATCTCGGTCGGCATCCGCGCAAAAATGCCGTGATAACGACACATTCGGCAGAACTTTCAGAGAGGAACTCGCGAATCTGCCGGGCGCTGGTGCAAGATCGAGATCGCTGGCCGTTCGAGGCAAAGCTCTCCGGCGATTCAACGTCGGCGTCGAGATGGAATCTCGGCGAGGGCGGGGGTGTTTACGCTTGCTCCGTCGGTAGTTCCATCACCGGGCGAGGCGCGGATATACTGATCGGAGATGACCTACTTCACGACAGTCTCGGAAGTGATGGAGAACTAGATGCAGCATGGAAGTGGTTCACAGAAGTCGCCATCCCGAGATTAGAGCCCCGCGGCTCGATCATCCTAATCGGAACTCGTTTTTCGCAATCGGACGTGTTCGGTAGGCTGCTCGATGGTCCCGATGCAGATAAGTGGACCGTGGTGAAGTTGCCCGCGATCTGCGACAGCGAAGATGATTTACTTCATCGACCCATCGGTTCCGCATTGTGGCCCGCTAGAATGGATGTCACTGAACTCGAGGCGCGTAAACGCGAGATGGGCAGCAGGGCTTATGCGTGTCAGTTCCAACAGAACCCGGTGCCGCTCGAAGGCAACCTCATCAAAGCGGAGTGGCTGCAATACTACGACACCGCACCCAAATCGTTCGAGAAAGTCGTCTGCGCACTCGACGCTGCTAGTAGCACCACCGGCGACGACTCGGCGCTCGTCAAGATCGGCGTATCAAAGAATGCGTTCTACGTGCTCGACGTGTGGCGCGACAAGGTCGAGTTTCCGGCGTTGCTAAAGCGCGTCGTCGCCTTAGAAGGCGAGACGCCGAAGCCCTCTTCGATTTACTGCGAGAGCGCGAGCAATGCCATCGCTCTCATCCAGACGCTCAAGCAATCCACGCGGCTTCCCGTGGTCGGCGTTCCGGCGAAGGGTTCAAAAGTTAGCCGGGTCGAGGCGTCGGTCACGGGCGTGATGGAAGC
The DNA here is from genome assembly GCA_003133185.1 of Vulcanimicrobiota bacterium. Lineage (GTDB taxonomy): Bacteria > Vulcanimicrobiota > Vulcanimicrobiia > Vulcanimicrobiales > Vulcanimicrobiaceae > Cybelea > Cybelea tyrphae. The sequence goes on from PKWF01000238.1 coordinate 1,643, forward strand.
CAAGAAGGTCTACTTGCCAAATGACGCGCCGTGGCTGCTCGACTTCGAGCGCGAGCTTCTATCGTTCCCCGCGGGCAAGCATTGCGACATGGTTGATGCTTTCACGCTCGCCCTTTCGCAACTCAGCGGCAAGAGGATGAGTAAAAACTTTTGGTTCACGTTTGGCGGGAACGGCCCGGACGAGCACTACTTCGGTCCCGACGATCACAGTCCAGAGCGGGAAGAGAGCGTCCCGACGATGGGCAGCGTATCGGGTGCGTTGACGCGCCTCGGCTTATAGGACAGGACGACGATGACGCAACATGACGACTCGGCGAACCAGGCGCACGACGACGCGGCATCAGCCGAAGGTCACACAATGACGACGTATATCGCGTGGCACCGAGATAACTGCCGGTGCGAACCGGCCGACATCAACGACGCCCACGACGCCGACACGGCGCAGGACGCCGACACCGACACCGACGCCGCCGAGACGCGGCGCCAATCAGGAGAATGAAAAGTGAAATCACGCAAGCAATCCCGCCGTGCCAACGGCGAGGGTTCGATTTTTTGGAGCGACGCCTATGGCCGTTATGTCGCGATGGTCACACTCGGCCGAACGCCAGGCGGTAAACTTCGGCGAAAGAACCTCTACGGCAAAAAGGGCGACCGATCAGCCGCTGCACGTCTGGGCGTTAAAGAGCGCATCGAAAAGTATATCGGTAGGCGGGGTACTCGCGACGGCGCTACGCAACTCAAAACGTTCGCCGATCAGTGGATTGATAACGCACCGATTCGCACGAATACACGCACACTCTATCGCTGGCTGTCGAAGACGCAGTTCGGTGCGCTCGGCGCTCGGAACCTTATTGACTTGGAGCCGATGCACATCCGGCAGCATCTCGACGGACTCGAAGTCGGGGCGACGGCGAAGCAACGCTTCTACTCCCTGCTTCATCGCGTCCTGAACGAAGCCGTCGAACTAGACATGATTTCGAGCAACCCAGCATCGAGGGTCAAGACACCGCACGTCGCGCACCGAGAGCAGCGCGTCCTCACCCCGCCGGAAGTTGGCTATCTCCTCAAGGCCGTCACGGGTGACCGGCTTGAGGCCCTCATCATCCTCGCGCTGACGGCGGCGATGGGACCAGCCGAACTGTTCGCCCTAAGACGGCGCGATGTTCACCTGGCCGAAGGCTATCTCATGGTGACCGGCGATCTCGTCGAAGCGCCCGGATGCAAGCCAACGATTGAAGCGACGAAGACCGCGAAACGGCGACGCCGTATCGATCTGCCTCCGATCACAATCGAGGCGCTGCGGCGTCGTTTGAAGCTATGCCTCACCGAGGGTAGCGGCGAACTCGTCTTCACGTCGGTTGAGGGAGCGGCCATTCGGAACACCAACCTGCGCCGCCGCTGGTGGCTGCCGTTGCTGGAAAAGGCCGCCGCGCTCGCCGAGAAGGATGCACGCGACGACGGAGACCTGGCGTATCGCTTCCCCACCGATCTGCGCATGTACGATATGCGGCACACCGCCAACGCCCTCATGGGATACGCTGGCATTGCACTTGAGGTTGCGCGAGAGCGCATGGGGCACAGCTCGATCAGGCTAACAGCCGACACCTACGGGCACGTTTATCCGAGTATGCAGCGCGACGTAGCGGTTCGCTTGGAGACCCTTTTCGCGGACATTCGCCGGGGTGTTCCAGAGTCGAGCGAAGTTGCGTTGCTACATCCGTTGCTACACGGCAACGAAACCAAGCAAGATGCGGAAATGAAAAAGGCCATATAGTGTATAGCCTTTTCGTGGAGCCGACGCCCGGACTTGAACCNNGACCTATTGTTTACGAAACAATTGCTCTACCAACTGAGCTACGTCGGCGATGCAGCACGCCACGCGCGACGCGCGAGGCTGGTCGGCGGTCCTTCCACGGAGTCTTCGTCGCCCCTTCCTGCCTGAGCTTCCCGATATGCCTAAGGTGCGTCGTGAAAAGTTCCCCGCTTGGCGCTCTCGTCGAGCTCGAGGTCGTCGAGTAGATAGTACACGATCTTGCGATCGTCGAAGCCCACTTTGGCAAGCGCACGCCCTGCGATTTCGACGACCTCGTGGATGTGGCCNNCGAAGCATCGTGCATGATTATCGAGTATCGAGGCAAGCGGCCGAAGATTGCCCCATCGGCTTTCGTCGCGCCCAATGCCGTGCTGATCGGCGACGTCGAAGTCGGCGCCGAGGCGAGCATCTGGTTTGGAGCCGTTTTGCGCGGCGACAACGGTCCGATTCGGATCGGCGCGCGCACGTCGATTCAGGATAATGCGGTCGTCCACGTCAGCGAACGAGGCGGCACGTTCGTCGGCGACGACGTGACGGTCGGTCACTGCGCGGTGATGGAAGATTGCACGATCGAACGCTACGCCCTAATCGGAAGCAATGCGACGCTGCTCAACGGATGCACGATCGGCGAAGGTGCCTTGATTGCGGCCGGCAGCGTCGTCGGACAAAATGCGGCGATCCCGGCGCGAGTCGTTGCGGCGGGTGCGCCGGCCACGGTGAAAAAGGCTCTGGAAGGCGAGGCTGCCAAGTGGATCGAGATCTCCTCAGAAGAGTACGTCAAGCTCTCGCGGATGTATCTCGCTCAGAGCATCGGCACCGTCGAAGACCAGGGAATCATTTAGCTCGGATGCACCGTCGTCCAAATAAGGACGACGTTGAGCGCGAGAATCGCAACGCCCGCGCACACGGCCAACGCGGTCACAAACGGACGGTTCACCATGTCGCCCATGGTTTTTCGATGCGCTCCCAACAGCACCAGCGCAATCACCGGAACCGGCAATACGAAGCTCAAGATCACCTGGCTNNCTGGCCGGCCATCGTTCCGACGACCGAGCTCGAGATCCCCGACGCCATCAGCGAGATCAAGAAAACGACCGCCGCGAGATTGCCGAGCAGCGGCGTTAAGGTGCGATACGCCGTCGCAATATCGGCGACGTCAGCATGCCCAGTCGTATTGAAAACCGCCGCCGCCATGTACATCATTGCCAGGTTGACCAAACCCGCGATGGTCAGCGCGACGATCACGTCCACGTACGAAAAGCGTACGATGCGCCCGACGTCGCGGCGATTCTTGCCGACGATTCGATCCTGCGTTAAGGCGGAGTGCAGGTAAATCGCGTGCGGCATGACGGTCGCGCCGACGATGCCCACGGCCAGAAAAAGGCTCGAGGGGCCGCCGATCCAGGGCACGACCGAGTGATAGAGCACGAGATGCCAGTTCGGCCTGGACAACACCGTTTCAGCGACGTAACAGATGGCGATGATGCCCACCAGCGATCCGATCAATACTTCCATCGTGCGAAAGCCGTACCGGTGCAGCGCGAGAATAAGATATGTCAAAATGCCGGTAATGACGGCGCCGATCAACATCGGAATGTGGAAGAGCAAATAGAGACCGATGATCGCTCCGAGGAACTCCGCGAGATCGGTCGCCATCGCTCCGACCTCGCTGACGATCCACATCGAAATCACGACGGGTTTGGGTGCGTTGTCCCGTGAGAGCTCGGCGAGATTCTTTCCGGTCGCGATGCCGAGCTTCGCGGAGAGCCCCTGAAAGAGCATCGCCATTAGGTTGGCGAGCACGACGACCCAGAGCAACCGGTAGCCGAACGCGGCGCCGCCTTGAATGTTGGTTGCAAAGTTGCCGGGGTCCATGTAGGCAACGGACGCAACAAACGCGGGGCCGGCAAAAGGCAACAGCGCTCGCCAACCGCGCCGATTCCCGGCCAACACCTCGTTCGCAGCGGCAACTACGCGCGGGCTGGGTCCGCCAACGCCGTAGCTACGTTGCAATGCGCACCATCGCTGCATGACGGCGATTCAGCGAGACGACGCGCGTTCCGCAGCGAACGCGCACCTTCGCCGTGTCGCTCCGTTCGACGCGGAGCGTTGCACCTGGAAGCACGCCGGCCGAGGCAAGCGCACCTACGGCTTCATCGTCGCGATCGTCGAGGCTCACGACCACAACGCGCGCTCCCGCGGCAACGCTCGCTAAAGTTGGCAGTGGACCGCCGGAAGTCGTCGCGTCGTCGTACGGAATAGGATGACCGTGAGGATCGCTGCTCGGCCGCCCGAGAAAGGCGGCGATTCGCGAAGCGAGATCGTCCGAGATTACGTGCTCGATACGCTCGGCCTCGGCGTGCACGCGTTCCAGCGGCACGTCCAGCGAGCGATGGAGAAAGGTTTCGAGCAGGCGGTGACGGCGCACCATTGCGACCGCGAGCGCGCGGCCTTTGTGGCTGAGCCGGAGTGGCTTGGCCGGCGCCGCCTCGGCTTCCAAGAGGCCGTCGCCTTCGAGGAGGCGCTTTGCCTTGCTCACCGAGACTCGGCTCACGTTGAGATATCGCGCTACCGCCGCTGCCCGCACGGGAGCGCCGCCGCCGAGTTGATAGATCGCCTTGACGTAGTCCTCGCGCGCCCGCGACGGGGACCGGTCGGATCCAACCGTCAGCAGGTCCGTTGCATTTTTGTTACCCATGGCTAACGCTAACCATGGTTAACAGATTGGCTCGGGCCTTCTAGTGCACCTTCAGTCGCGGTAGCGACGCGGACCTAGGGCGACGGGTAGTGCGTTTCATCCGCATAAGGGAGAAATAGCGTGAACTCCCGCTGGAAGCGCAGCTTCACCGTGCCTGTCGGACCGTTGCGATGTTTGGCGATGATGAACTCGGTCATATCGGGCTCCGGAGTTTCGGGATTGTAGTAGCCGTCGCGATAGAGGAACGCGACGACGTCGGCCTCCTGCTCGAGAGAACCCGAGTCTCTCAAGTCTGCCAGCATCGGTCGCTTCTCGCTGCGAATTTCCACGCCGCGGTTGAGTTGAGCCAGCGCTACGATCGGCACCTGGAGATCCTTCGCCGTGACCTTGAGCGTCCGGCAAATTTCCGATAGCTCCTCGTTGCGGTTGGCATTGCGCGCGAGCACGCCGGGGCGAACGAGCTGAAGGTAATCGATGAAGATCGCGGCCAACCCGACCGTCGACTTCAACCGCCGGCAGCGGCTGCGCACGTCGCCGATCGTCAGCGCGCCCATGTCGTCCAGATAGATCGGAAGCTCGTTGAGCGTACCCATCGCGCGAGAGATATCTTCCCACTGATGCTGCTTGATGTTGCCGCGGCGCATATCGTTCATCGAGATGCGAGCCTCGGCGCAAATCAAGCGCTGAATCAACTCGTTGTTCGACATCTCCAAGGAGAAGAACGCGATCGGCTCGCCGCATTCGCGCGCTGCGGCGACCGNNCGCACTCGCGCGCCGCGGCGACCGCCATGTTGAGCGCGAACGACGTCTTGCCCATGCCGGGCCGCGCTGCGACGATCACGAAGTTGCCCGCCTGGAAACCCGTCGTCATCGCGTCGACGTCGCGGAAGCCGGACGTGAGCCCGGTGCGATCGCCGCGCATGTGAAAGAGCCGATCGATATGATCGAACGCATCCTTCATCAGGCGGCTGACCGGCATGAACTCGGTGATGCCGCGGCGCTCGCCGATCGTATAAACGAGCTGTGCCGACCGGTCGAGCGCTCCGGGAACGTCTTCTTCACCCTCGAAGCCGAGCTGGGTGATCTCCGTTCCGGCGTGAATCAGCGAGCGGAGCAGCGATTTCTCNNACCGGAGCAACGACTTCTCGCGGACGATCGTCGCATAGTAGCGAGCCGATCCGGCGCTCTGCACCGTATCCATGAGGGCGCTGATATACGAGAGGCCGCCCACGCGTTCTAAAACGTTGCGCCGCTTGAGCTCCTCGCCGACGGTGATCTTGTCGACCGGCTCTCCGCGCTCGTACAGGTCGACCAGCACGGCGAAGATCGTTTCGTGTACGTGCGCGTAGAAATCGGCCGGTCGAACGATTTCGCCAACGGCCGCAAGCATTTCGCGATCGACCAGCACGGAGCCGATCACGGCCATCTCGGCCTCGAGATTGCTCGGTGGAATGCGATCGATCGTTGAGCGAAGCGGTTGGACTGTCATGAGCGTCGAGCCGCTGTCCCGCGCCGCGCCGGTGAACGCCTTGTGGGTCGCTTGTGCATAAGGAAAAATTTAC
>PKWF01000182.1 GCA_003133185.1 Vulcanimicrobiota bacterium
TTCGTCCTCGATGTGCTCCAAAACGGCGGCCTTGAGCTTTTCGGCGGTGACCGCAAAGGCGTCTTCTTCCCCGCGACCCTCTTTTAACATCGAATCGAGCTCGAACACGACGACGTCGGCTTCGGCAGTCTCATGATAGAGATGTTGCGCTTCAGCCCGCTTGCGCGCGATGCGCTCGATTGCCGGATAGACCAAGTTTTCTTCGGTCGCGTTGTGAATGGTAAGCACGGCTTTGAGCTCTTCGAGCGCACTCTTGCGCTCGGCGTTGTCGACTGCCGAGGTCAACCGCTCGAGCAATCCTTCGATCAACCGATGGTCGTTCATCAGGATTTCGACGGCGTCGCTGCCCTTGGCCGGCAGCTTGTATGGGGCCTTTTGCATTCTTCACATCTCCTTGATATGAAGCTTGCGTTCCCTAAGCGACTACGGCTGAAACCCGCTCGTCGATATGCGAGAAGACTTCGTAGAGCGTTTCGTACGCCTCATCGATTTGCTCTTCGCCCAGCACGAGCGGCGGCGCGAAGCGAAGCGAGTTACCGCCTGCGCTGCCGACCAGCATTCCATGCTCGCGTAACGCCGTCACGACATCAGCCACCGGATACTTCTCGTTGAGTCCAAGCGCGCAGAGCAGACCCATGCCCCGTAATCCAGAGATCACGCTTGGAAAGGCAAGGGCAAGATCGGCGAGGCGCGCCATCAACTGCACCTCGCGCACGGCTACGTATGCCGCCAAGTCGATTGCATCGCGAACGCGCAAGTGCGCAAGTGCGGCCGCGCACGGAACCGGCGAACCGCCGAACGTCGTCCCGTGATCGCCCGGTTGCAACGCGTCGATCGCGCTCTCTGCCACCAGCATCGCGCCGATCGGCAAGCCGTTGGCGAGCGCCTTGGCCATGGTCACGATGTCGGGCCNNCCGGTCATCACCTCGTCGAAGATCAAGAGCGCGCCGCGCTTGTCGCACAGGTGCCGCGCCATCGCCAGGAACTCGACCGTCGCTGGATGGACGCCGCTCTCTCCCTGCACGGGCTCGACGATGAAGGCCGCGACCTTATCGTCGATAGCCTTGTCGAGCGCGAACATGTCGTTGAACTCCGTAAAGGCAAAGCCGGCCGGCATCGGTCCGAAGCCTTCCTTATATTTGTCGTTGGCGGTAGCGGCGAGCGCACCAAGGGTGCGGCCGTGAAACGATCCGGTGCAGGCAAGGATCGTGATGCGATCCGTCTCGCCTTTGCGGAAGGCGCGCTTGCGGGCAAGCTTGATCGCCGCTTCGTTGGCTTCAGTCCCGGAGTTGCAAAAGAATGCGCGCGCAAAGCCGCTGCGCGCTACCAGCTCTTTAGCGAGCGTGTTGGAAGGCTCGTGGTAATAGAGATTGCTGCAGTGCACCAGCGTGCGCGCTTGATCGGCAATCGCTTGCGAGATCCATGGATGACAATGGCCCAGCGCGCAGACCGCGATGCCCGCGATGAAATCTAGATACCGTTGTCCCTGATCGTCGTACAGATAGCAGCCTTCGCCACGTACGATGTTGATCGGCGCACGGTTATAATTCCCGAGCAGCACACTGTCATTCATGTCCGGTAACTCGCGTTAATGCGCACGTAATCCTTCGAAAGATCGCAGCCCCATGCGGTCGCGCGCGCTTCACCGATTCCCAAGTGGAGATCGACGACGATATCGGTCAACTCGAGCTCGCTGTGCGCTTCCGCCTCACTGAGCGCTTCGATCGCGCCGGGCTGCACCCAGGTCTTGCCGTTGAGCTGCAGCCACCACGTCGCCGGATCCAGTCCCGCATTCACCGAGCCCGCCGCGGCAATGATGCGGCCCCAGTTCGGATCCTCGCCGTAGAGCGCCGTTCGCACCAGATTGCTGTTGATCACCGCGCGTCCAATCGTCCGCGCCTGCGCGACGTCTTTGGCGCCGCGCACGTGCACGGTGAGCGTTTTCGTCGCGCCTTCACCGTCGGCGACCATCGCAAGCGCAAGATCGGAGCACACCTGATGCAGCGCCCGAACGAACGGTGCGGGCGGCGACGCTTCGCCCGCGGGCGCGAAGGCGTACAGCGCGTCATTGGTCGACATGCAACCGTCGACGGAAATCATGTTGAACGTTGCGTCGGCCGCCTCGCGCAGCTCGCTCTGCAAGGCGTCGGCCGACATCGGAAGATTAGTCGCCACGAACGCGAGCATTGTCGCCATGTTGGGAGCGATCATGCCCGAGCCCTTGGCGATTCCGCCGACGACGTATTTCTTCTCACCGATATAAAACTCGTATGCCGCAAGCTTGGGCACGCGATCGGTGGTCATGATCGCTTCGGCCGCGTCATTACTCGATTTAACGCCGCTCTCGAGTTGCTCGATCGCGCGTTCGAGGCCACGCTGCACGCGATCCATCGGTAGCGGAACGCCGATCACCCCGGTCGACGCAACGATGATGCTCGTCGCGGAGACCTTGAGCAACGCTGCAGCTTGGCGAGCGGTCGCGCGCGCGTCGCGATCGCCGCGCTCGCCGGTGCACGCGTTAGCGCAGCCCGAGTTGCAGACGATCGCACGGAAGACGCCGTCGCCTGCGATGTGCTCGGCGCTGACCAGCACCGGCGCCGCCTTGATTTCGTTGGTTGTAATGACCGACGCGCAGACCTGCGGCTGATCGAAAGCAATCACCGCGAGATCGCGTTTACGCAGTTTGATGCCCGCGTGCACGCCCGCGGAGCGAACGCCCGGCACCGCGCCGATACCGCCGCGAACCGCGACTAGCCGAACATCGTCATCCTGCGACAATTGCGCGAGCATGCAATCCGGTCTCCTCGGGATAGCCCAGCATGATATTGAGGTTTTGCACGGCCTGACCGGCCGCGCCTTTGCCTAAGTTGTCGATTGCGCAGATCACGCGCACCACGTTGCCGCGCACGTCGACGCGCAGCTCGGCGTCGTTCGTCCCCGTCACTGCGGCAACGCTGGGAACGCGATCGCCCTCGACGACGCGGATGAACGGACTGCCTGCGTACGCCGCCTGGTAGGCGCGACGTACATGCGCCTCATCGAGTACGCCATCGAATACGGCATACGAGTCGGCGAGCATGCCACGCGCGAGCGGCACGACGTGCGGAGTAAAGACGAGCGGAGCATCGATGGCGTTCGAGCGCAACAACCGCTCGATCTCGGGTTGATGGCGATGTTGCTCGATTCCATACGCGCGAATGTCGCCCGCGACCTCGGCATAGAGCGATCCGGTCGCGGGCTTGCGCCCCGCACCGGTGATCCCGCTCTTCGCATCGACGACGACGTGCCGCGGGGCGCCGGCCGAAGCCAGCGGCAAGAGCGCGAGCAGTGTGGCCGTGGGATAGCAACCGGGATTGGCGACGAGCTGCGCACCGGCAACCGCGTCGCGGTGCCACTCGCACAATCCGTACGCCACAGCGTCGTCGGTGCGGTACGCGGCCGAGAGATCGATCACGCGCGCGCCCTGCGCGAGCAGCGCAGGAACGATCGAACGCGATTCCTCGTCACCTCCGGCGGTCATCACCACGTCGCCGGGGCGTACTGCTGCAGCAACGCTGCCCGGCGGCGCAAACCGGTACGGCGTACTTCGCAAGAGCGCAAAGTGATCGGCAACCTCTTCTCCCGCGTGACTGCGGCTCTCGAGCACGCCCAGCTCGACGTGCGGATGCCCGTGCAGCAAACGGATTGCTTCGGCCGCGGCATAACCGGCCGCGCCGGTGACGTGAACGCGCGTCACACGAATTGCCGTGCGAGGCTGGCGAGTTCGGCGTTCACCGCGTCGATCTGAGACCGCACGTCGTCGGGCGAAGTCGAGCCGCGGGTTTGCTTGGCCTCAATCGAGTTGCGCGCATCGAGCGGCGCCTGCAGCGATTCAATCCCTGCCTCCCCGGCAAGCCTGGCGAGATCGTGCGCGTCGAGCGCGCGGCCCTCCGATTCCGCTGCTGCGACCGCCGTTCCAACCAATGCATGGGCCGCACGCGCCGTCACACCCGCAGAAATCATCGCGTCGGCGATATCCGTTGCCACGGTGTAGCCGGACACGGCGGCGCCCGCCATGCGCTCGCGATGAAAGCAAACGGCGGCCAACGCTCGCTCGAATGCATCCAGCACGGCAACCCCGTCCTCCGCGATCGCGATGGTGGCGCTCTTGGTCTCCTGCAAATCTCGCTGGTATGATGGCGCGAGTCCGCAGAGCGTTCCCAGCGCGCCTGCATACGCGCCGATCGACCTCGCCGCGTGCGCGCGCACGAGCTCGAACGGATCGGGATTGCGTTTCTGCGGCATCAAGCTGGAACCGGTCGAGGCCGCATCGCCGAGCCGGACGTATCCGTAGGCCGGCGCCGACCATGCAATCAGCTCTTCTGCAATTCGCGACGCGTCGACGAGCGTTCGGACGAACGCGTGGGCGAGATCGAGCGCGACGTCGCGATTGCCGATGGCATCGAGCGCGTTGCGAGACGGCAGAGTAAAATCGAGGGCGCGTGCCGCCTGTTTTCTATCAAGCGGCAAGCTCGAGCCGGCCAGTGCGGCGCTTCCGAGCGGACACGACGCTCGCGCCGCGCGCACCACGCCTGCGAAGCGGCTGACCGAACGCAGAAACGGCTCGCTCCACGCCACGAGCAAAAATGCGAGCAGGACCGGCTGCGCCGGCTGACGATGCGTGCAGCCCGCCACAACGGTCCCCAGCTCCAGCTCTTCATGCGCTCGCGCGACTAAGGCCGCGGCAATATCGTGCGCGCTCTGGGCCCCGGCCTNNAGCTCGCGAACGCGCGCATCGATTGCGCCGTGCACGTCCTCAAAGGGTTGCGCGCGCGCATAGTTTGCGAAACCGCCGTCGCGAATCTCCGCGCCGACCGCCTCCAGCGCGCTCCTCAGCACCGCCGCCTGCGTCTCGCTGACGATCTTTCCGCCGCGCAGCGCTTCGACGTGTCCGCGCGAACACTCCACATCGAAGGGTGCCAAGACGAGATCCTCTTCCAGCGACGAGCCGAAGGCGAGCAGTTGCGCGTCGGGCGCCGCGCCGAAGCGGCCGCCCCACTGCAACGCGCTCACTCAAACACCGACTGGTGCACGTTGCGAGGCAGCGTACGCTTCGAGCGGCAAGGCTTGCAGGGCGATGAATCCGTCGGCCGCCTGGTGATCGAACGCATCGTGAATACCATAAGTCGCGAGCCGTTCGCGATAGAGTCCGTGCGGAGAACGCAACCCGACGACGGTCGCGTTGCCGCAAAAGAGCCGCAGCCGCACCTCGCCGGTCATGCGCGGAGCGACCGAATCGTTGAAAGCGTCGAGTGCCGTACGCAGCGGCTGCATCCACAGGCCGTCGTAGATCAGTTCGGCGTAGCGGCGATCGGCGAGCGCCTTAAAGCGCAGTTCGTCACGCGTGAGCACCAGGCGCTCGAGCGCGCGGTGCGCGCCGATCAAGATCGTTGCCGCCGGACATTCGTAGACTTCGCGCGATTTTAAACCGACGACGCGGTCTTCGATCAAGTCGATGCGCCCGATGCCGTGCGCGCCCCCCCAAATGTTGAGTTGCGCGACCATCGCGGCGCCGCTGCTGGCATCGACGCTGGGCTCGCCGGCCCCAAACGCAATGACGATCTCTTGCGCGACCGGCGCGGCCGCCGCCGGCGATGCGGTCCACGCATACGCGTCTTCGGGCGGCGCGTTCCAGGGATCTTCCAAGACGCCGGCCTCGATCGACCGGCCCCACAAATTCGCATCGATCGAATACGGCCTTTCCGCCGTGTGCGCGATCGGAATGCCGCGCTCGCGGGCGAAGGCAATCGCATCGGGGCGAGAGAGCGGCGATTCTCGGAGGGGAGCACGGCAGACCAGCGAGGGATCGAGAGCGCGCACGCCGAGCTCGATGCGCACTTGATCGTTTCCCTTGCCGGTACAGCCGTGCGCCACCACCGTTGCGCCGAGCTCGTGGGCAGTCTTCACGAGCAGGTCGGCGATGAGCGGACGAGAGAGAGCCGCGCTGAGCGGATAGACGTCTTGATAGAGCGCGTTTGCGCGCAGCGCTGCAAACGCGTATTCGCCGATGAAGCGCTCGCGTGCGTCGATCAGTACCGCATCGTAGGCGCCGAGGTCTAAGGCCTTGGCGCGCACGGCCTCCAACGCGGCGCGGGCGCCGGTTCCGGCAATGCCGTCGCTTTCACCGAGATCGATCGTCATCGCGACGACCTCGTTGCCTTCGAGAATCAGCTTCTTGAGCAGAACCGACGTGTCGAGTCCACCGGAGTAGGCGAGCACGATGCGGCTCATGCGGCGGCCTGACCCTTCAAATCCAGAAAGCGCTGTTTCACGTACGGCGTCTCTTCGGCCGAGCGAACGACGATCAAGATCGTGTCGTCGCCGCCGACCGTGCCGAGGACCTCGGGCCACGCCGCTTCGTCGACGGCCGAAGCCAGCATCATCGCGCTTCCGGGCGCGGTGTGAATCACGATCAAGTTGGCGCTCGCAGCGACGGTCGTCGAAAGCTCGGCCATCGCGCGGTGCAGGCGGCTGACGTAGTTCGTGGTCGCGCTCGGAAGCACGTACTTGAAGACGTCGCCGTTCTCGGATTTGATCGGCACTTTGGTCAGCCGCAGCTCCTTGACGTCGCGCGAGACCGTCGCTTGAGTCACTTCGAAACCCTGGCGCTGCAGGAGATTCACCAGCTCTTCCTGCGAATGAATCGGACGCGTTGCCACCAGGGTCAAGATGGCACGCTGACGGCGCTCCTTCATATCGGAAATCCTTTGCATTCGGTTAAGAGTGCGACGAGCAACGCTTTTTGCGCGTGCATGCGATTCTCGGCTTGGTCGAAGACGACGCTCTGCGGGCCGTCGATCACTTCCGCGCTCACTTCCTCTCCGCGGTGCGCCGGCAGACAGTGCATGAACGCCGCGTGCGGCGCAGCGTACGACATCAGCTCTTCGGTAACGGCGTAGGGACGCAGCATCGCATCGTTGCGCTCGCGATAGCGTTCTTCACCCATCGACGTCCAAACGTCCGTATAGACGGCATCGGCGCCGCGCACGGCGCGTGCCGGATTGGAGAAGGCGCGAACGCTGCCGCCGGCCGGCTTTCCAAGGCGGCCGAGTTGCGCGAGAAAGGTTTCCGACGGCCGGTGCGTCGGCGGCGAACCGAAGCAGATCGTCGCACCCAGCATGACCGCCGCCTGCGCGAGGGAGGCGGCGACGTTGTTGCGCCCATCGCCGACGTAGGCAACGCGCAAACCGGCGACCTCGCCAAAACGTTCGCCCAGCGTGAGGACGTCGGCGATCGCTTGGCACGGATGCGACTCGGCGGAGAGCGCGTTAATGACGGGCACGGCGGCGGCGCGCGCAAAACGCTCGAGTCCCGCATGATCGTGGGTGCGGATGACGACGGCGTCGACATAACGGGAGAGGACGCGCGCGGCGTCTTCGGGCGTCTCCCTCGAACCGATCGCAAACTCCGAGCCCTGCGCGAAGAGCGCCTTCGCGCCCAGGTGCGTCAGGGCCACTTCGAACGAAACTCGCGTTCTCAGGCTGGGCTTTTCGAAGAGAAGGGCCACGGTGCGCCCTTTGAGCAACGTGCTCTGTTCGCGCCCGGGACGCTCCTTCAGGAAGCGAGCCAGGCGGAGCAAACCGCGCAGCTCGGGCGCGCAAAGATCGTCGACCTTTAAGAAATGGCGCCCGGCGAGCGCGAGGGCGGGGGAGGGGGCTGGCGCTACTGCGTACACGTTATGTATATTTATGCATATGACGCATGAATATGCAACTCTCGTCGTCAAATATGGCGGGAACGCGATGGCCTGGGCGGCCAGCGGCGTGGCCGACCCCCTCTTGGCCGAGGTCGCGACGCTGTGGCAGGCCGGTGAAGCGATCGTGCTGGTTCATGGCGGGGGACCGGAGATCGACGCCGCGTTGGCGCGCCGTGGAATCGCCACGGCTCGCATCGCCGGCCAACGGGTGACCGATGAGGCGACCCTCGAGGTCACCGAGGCGGTGCTCTGCGGTAGCATCAACAAGCGCATCGTGCGCGAGCTCCTGGCACTCGGGGTGCGAGCGGCGGGCGTCAGCGGCCAGGACGCCGGCACGCTGATCGCGCAGCGCGCCCTCGGCGAGAACGGCGAGGACCTCGGCTTTGTCGGCGAGATCGTCGCGGTCGACACGCGGCTGATTCAAACGCTCTTGTCCGCGGGATATCTCCCCGTCATCGCGCCGCTCGCGTTGGCCCGGGGCGCCGATCACGCCTATAACGTCAACGCCGATCTCGCGGCGGGCGCAATCGCCGCGGCGTTACGCGCTCGCGCCTTCGTGCTCGTGACCAACGTCCCGCGCGTGCTGCGCGATCTCGACGATCCGGCGTCGGGAATCGAGCGGCTCACACCCGACGCGGCGGCGAGCTTCGCGCGCAGCAACGCGTGCCGTTCGAGCATGAAGCCGAAGCTGCTCGCCGCGGCGAATGCGGCGCGCGACGGAGCGGCGGCCTCTTATATCTGCAGCGCCAAGCCGAATGCGATCGCTTCGGCGCTGCGCGGCGACGCTACGATCGTCTCGCCACCATAATCGTTCTCGTCATCGTCGTCATCATCGTCGTCCTCGTCATCGTCAACCAGCTCGTCGACTGGAGGAATCTCACTAAGTCTCACGGGTTCACCTCCCTCCTAAATTCCGATCACCCTCCGACAATGCAGCACGAATCTTATGGATAACTTATCCCGCTGTTAAGCCCCGACGATGACTTCTTAGGGCGACGGAGAGGCGAGGGGAACCGCAGCGCAGAGCGCGGCGCTCGACATCACGGCCATCGCCGCGTCGTTTTCGCGCCCTGCCGTCTGATCGATCGTCCACCCGAGCGCCTCGATCAGACGCGTCACGGGATTATAACCTAGCGTAAGTCCCGGAACCGTCGCGAGGTCGATCGTGTACGGATTTGGCGGGAGGCCGGCATAGTTCGGGCTGTACGTTAGCGGATTGGGCGCGGGAGTCGAGGAGGTTGCCCCTTGAGTCTCCGGTTGATTCATCGCACCGATATACGCTTCGCCGGCGTGTTGCAGATTCGCCATCTGTTGCGTGTCGACAAAGCCGCTGATGATGTCGAGCGACGCGTTCTGCGCCGCCAGCGCTCTGAGCAGTTTTTGGCGAATTTCCTGCAGACGCTTGTCGTCGTCTGCGAGTCCCGTGCTCGTGAGCAGCTCGGGGCTGTCGAGCACGGTTTGGATCGCGATGATGTTGTTGGCGATCGGACGGATTAGATTCTCGAGTCCGAGCAAGGCCATCTCCTGCGTCCCGTTCGACGACCCGCCGGGATCCATCGAGGCCGGACCGCTCTGGGCCGCTCCCGCCGGGTCGCTTCCGTAGAGCGACGCGGTGTTGTACTGTTTGAAAAGGCTTGGACTCTTTCTAATGGTCGCGTCGTTTTCCATGATCATGCCGATCGCCGGCTTGATCCGCTGACGAAGCTCGCTGCACAGCGGCCGGCTCACGACTCGATAAATCTGCGGCGGCGGTGTCGCCGTTGGAGTAGGCGTCGCTGCGATCGTCGCGGTCGCGACGAGCAGTAGACGAAGCCCCACGGAACCCATTAGACGGCACTACGCCGCCGTCACTACGTGCCCTCCTAGCGCACCTCGTCCGGCGGCGGCGCCTGCATCGCGGCGTCGAAACCATCATTGGAGCCAGACCAGTCGCCGCGGCCGGACGGTATGAGGTCGAAGAGATGCCAAACCGGAGAGAGCAAGTCGATACCGCGCTCGCGGTCCTCGAGCATGGGATGGGCCGTGTAGACGTGGCGCACTTCATCGCCATCTTTTGCGAACACGACGATCGTCGAATCCGGGTTGCCGTCGGCATCTTCGGCGTCGATGGCGCGCGCAAACGCCGGACCATCGTCCGAAAGAAGGCGTAGGCGATGCTACTCGCGGTGCGCGGCCCAACCTTGTAACTTATCGGCCGGCGCGCGTGACGCGATGACGAAGTTCGTCCGCTGCGTTACGTGCGGCGCGATACCGTTGAAACCGTCGATCCAGAGCGAGCACATCGGACAGAAGCTATCTTCGTCCGGCCAGTACATCAGGTGATAGAGAATCAAGTATGGTTTGTTCTCTGCGAACAGCTCCGACAAACGAACGCGTGTGCCGCCTTCGATGAACTCGTAGTCGAGCACGACCGCCGGACCCGGCGGCAGGCTGCGCCGCATCGCCGCGACCTCTTCGATGCGGTCGCGCAATTCGATCTCCGCGCCACGCAGGCGATCGCGCGATCGACGATACGCCTCGTCGACGCCGGGCATTAAAAGGCTTGAATCCGCCACGTCATTTCCTTTCGGTCGTACGTTCGTCCGAATCATTGTCACCCCGAGCGCAGTAGTGTGATCCTGAGCGCAGTCGAAGGACGAAGGGC
>PKWF01000029.1:0-2415 GCA_003133185.1 Vulcanimicrobiota bacterium
CGTATTGTTGTTAAAGCACATCGGGATCGTGTTGCCATACTGACGCTCCTGCGTAATCGTGTAGATGTACTCGCCGGAGTATTCGCATCCCCAAGCACCCGAAGGGTAGTTGACCGCGGAGCTGGCTTGACCCGCAATGATGTACTGATGCGAGATAAAGCTGCTGGCATCGACGTTTGAGGCGTACATCTGGTCGGCCAAAACGTAGTGCTTGCCCATGAAGAAGTATGGCTTCGTTTCGCTGTGAGGCACATAGCTATACGGTGCGTTCGGGCACCCACTGCAACCCCATCCCTCGTTGTCGAAACCGTTCATTTGGCAGTCGGTCCCGGGATAGCTGCCCGTGCCGTTGCAAGCTGCTAAAAACCCGCCCAACTGGTGTTCGATATCCCAAGTCGTTTCGAGCCCGATTGGCTGAAGCGTGATCTTCTCTCCGCTCGTATTGTATCCGTACTTGACGGTCGTGGCACCCCGAAATCCATAGAACAGATCGTTGAAGCTGCGGTTCTCCTGAACGATAATGACGATATGCTGAATCTTGCCGTCGGTACTATTACGATGAACGCCGCCAACAAAACTCCGCGCCGCTTGCGGCACCGACGAAATCCCGCCGTTGCCGTTGCAAGCGGAAAATAATAGCGCGAAGACGGCGACCGATAAAATCCGAATCGCCGTTGGTAGACACCGCATCCGCTCCTCCTTGATGTAAGCCCGAGATTAAAGGACGATTACGACGCGCTGCGACAAAAGTCCCGGGCTTTATTCGCTAATACTGATGACGTACGTCAACTTTTGAATGGCGTACGTCAGCTTTTTGAAAGCGGACCAGGAAAGAGCATCCGGACGCACGTGCCGTGCGACGTCTCGATCTGAATCTGATAGGCGATGGCACGAATGATGCGCAAGCCGAAGCCGCGCCCCGGTAGGGGCGAACGTTCGATGAAGGAGCCACCGTCCGAGACCTCCACGCGCAGTTCTCCGCGCTCGAAACGGGCGAGCAGCTCGACGTCTCGGCGGCGGCGCGTCGTGTCTTGCGCGTACGCGTGCTCGGCGGCATTGGCTAACGCCTCGCCGGCCGCCGTCGTGATATCGTCGAGAGCGGGACCGTCAAACGCAAGCGCTTCTAAAAACGCGCGCAACGCACGGCGAATTGGCGCAACGGAGCGTGTCTGCGCGGGCCGGCAGAGACGCAACTCCGAAGCACCCATCACGTGCCGGCGCATTCGGAGAGATAGTGCAGCGCGTCACCGCGATCTTGGAAGATCCTAAAGGCCGTAGCCAAGCCCGCGTACTGGACGAGCCGCAAGAACTGCGGAGCCGCAATGAGTATCGCGATCGGCATGTCCGCACCTTGCGCCGCGGCGCAGAATCGCAGCAACTCGGTCAACGCTGTCGAGTCGGCGTAGGTAACGTCCGAAAGGTCCAGGAGCACGGCTCGCGCGTTCTCGGAAAGTGCGAGCGCATCGCGCATCTCGCGCTTGCGGCCGATGTCGAGCTCGCCCGCCAACCGTATCGTTGCGATCGTCTTACTCTCGTTCATCCATGCCCCGTTTTCGTTCCGGCAGCCACCGTCGTTTGGCTGCCTTGCTCAAAGATCGCCGCACGCCCCTTCCTCCTCTCGGCGAAACGTAGCGTTAGAATCGCGACGTCGTCGGTGGCCTTGCGGTCATCGAAGATGCGGTAGCGAATTGCCGCGGCGACATTGGCCGGCGATGCCTGCGCCGCGGATTCGACGGCGGCCAGCAGCACGGCCAGCGTCATCGCGAAGCCGCCGCCGACGAGCATGCTCTCGATTACCAGGCCACCGATCACGAGCGGGTCGGTGGGGATGTGCTGGCCGTGCAGCGCGATCGGCGCGAGGCCGATCGAGATCCCGACCGCGATGATCCCGCGCACGTGCGGGGGGATCATCTGCGAGGAGAACAGTGGCGCGATCACGAACAGCGGCGTGACGCGTGCGAGCACGAGCACGAAGGCGATGAGATCGCCCCCCTCGAGCTTGAGCAGCAGCGCGTTCACGAGCCCACCATCGTCGGGATCGCGGTGTACAGCGCGGTTGTGTAGGAGACGATCTGGCCGAGCATCCACGGCCCCAGCACGAGGATCACGACGGCGACGCCGGCGATCTTGGGGATCAGCGAGAGGCTCTGCTCCTGGATCTGTGTGACCGCCTGGAAGATGCTGACGAGCAGCCCGACGACAAGCGCGGTCAGGAGTATCGGGCCGGCGATCTTCAGCGACAGGCTCATGGCCTGCGAGGCGAGGTTGACGACCGTGTCCTGGTTCATCAGTGGAAGCTCTGGACGAGGGATTTGATGACGAGATCCCAGCCGTCGACGAGCACGAACAGCAGGATCTTGAAAGGCAGCGAGATGAACGTGGGCGGCAGCATGATCATGCCCATGCTCATCAGCA
>PKWF01000029.1:2488-2674 GCA_003133185.1 Vulcanimicrobiota bacterium
GCGTCTGGCGGAACATGAATTCCCGCAGCGGCTGCTCGGCGCGCACGATCGCCGTGGTGGTGCTGATCTTGTTCGCGCTCAGCGGTTCGATCGCGTCCTTCTTGATCGCGCCGACAGTGGGCGCCATCACGAAGATCGTCAGGAACAGCGCGATTCCCACGAGCACCTGGTTGGGCGGCGCGGTGG
>PKWF01000095.1:0-2607 GCA_003133185.1 Vulcanimicrobiota bacterium
GAGGTAGGCGCCGGTAAACGACCGCTCGTTCTGCGCAACTTCTTCGGGTGTACCGGTAGCAACGACGGTTCCTCCGCGATCGCCGCCTTCGGGGCCCAAATCGATTAGATAGTCGGCGGTTTTGATGACATCGAGATTGTGCTCGATCACGAGTACGGTATTGCCCAACTTGACCAAGCGTTCGAGCACCTCGAGAAGCTTATGGATGTCGGCGAAGTGCAANNTCGAGCACGTAGAACGTGCGGCCGGTCGACCGCCGCGAGAGCTCCGTAGCGAGTTTGACGCGCTGAGCTTCGCCGCCGGAGAGCGTCGTCGCCGGCTGGCCCATCTTGATGTAGCCGAGCCCGACGTCGCAGATCGTTCGCAGCTTATTGTGCACGCGCGGAATGCTGGCGAAGAACTCATTGGCTTCGTCCACGCGCATCTCCAGCACGTCGGAGATCGTCTTCCCTTTATACTTTACTTCGAGC
Source organism: Vulcanimicrobiota bacterium (assembly GCA_003133185.1). Lineage (GTDB taxonomy): Bacteria > Vulcanimicrobiota > Vulcanimicrobiia > Vulcanimicrobiales > Vulcanimicrobiaceae > Cybelea > Cybelea tyrphae. The sequence goes on from PKWF01000095.1 coordinate 471, forward strand.
GTCTGCGCGTTATAGCGGCGTCCTTTGCAAACTTCGCACGGCACGTAGACGTCGGGTAAGAAGTGCATCTCGATCTTGATGATGCCGTCGCCCTGACAGGCCTCGCAGCGCCCGCCTTTGACGTTGAACGAGAAGCGTCCGGGCGTGTAGCCGCGCATGCGCGCCTCGGGAACGAGTGAAAACAGCTCGCGGATGATGTCGAAGGTTCCGGTATAGGTCGCGGGATTGCTGCGCGGCGTCCGCCCGATTGGCGACTGATCGATCACGACCATCTTGTCGAGCTGCGCGGCGCCCTTAACCGATCCGTACGTTCCGCCCGGCGGCTGGCGATGCAGATGTTGATTGAGCGCCCGCACGAGCACCTCGTTGACCAGTGTGGATTTTCCGCTGCCGCTGACGCCGGTCACAGCCGCGAAGACGCCGATCGGAAAGCGCACGTCGATGCCGCGCAGGTTGTTCGCTTTGGCGTTGCGCACCTCGAGCCACCCGCGCGCTTCTCGGCGGCGGCGCGGAATCGGAATGAACTTGCGTCCCGAAAGATATGCGCCCGTCTCCGAAGCGGGGTTGGCGATCACGTCGGCGAGCGTGCCTGCGGTGAGGATCTCGCCGCCTTCTGCTCCCGCGCCCGGTCCGATATCCACGACGACGTCGGCGGTCCGCATCGTATCTTCGTCGTGCTCGATCACGATCAAGGTATTACCAAGGTCGCGCAGCGTCTGGAGCGTCGCCAGCAAACGGTCGTTGTCGCGCTGGTGCAAGCCGATCGACGGCTCGTCCAAAATGTAGAGCACGCCGACCAGAGCGCTCCCAATCTGCGTCGCCAGCCGAATGCGCTGCGACTCTCCGCCGGCCAGCGTCGTCGCCGAGCGCGAAAGCGTCAAATAGTTTAATCCCACGTTCGTCAGGAAGCCGAGGCGCGCTCGGACCTCCTTGACGATCTGATGCGCGATCTGTTCTTGTCGCGGCGTCAGCGAGAGCTCGCGAAAGAAAAGTTCGAGCTGCTCGATTGACATTCGCGTCAGTTCGTCGATATTTCGCCCGCCGACGGTTACCGCCAACGCTTCAGGCTTAAGCCGCGCCCCCTTACAGGACGGACAGACTGAAGCCGACATGAACTTCTCGATCTCTTCTTTAACATAGTCGCTCGAGGTCTCGCTGTAGCGCCGCTGCAGGTTGTTGACGACGCCCTCGAACGAGGAGCGATACTCCCACGTCTTGCCGCCGCGCGACGTGTATGCAAATGTCTGCTCGCGATCGGTTCCATAGAGGATGACGTCGAGCACTTCGTCGGAGAGCTGTTCGATCGGCGTGGACGTCTTTACGCGGTAGCGTCGCAACACGCGCTCGAGCTGCTGCATGTAATACGGATTCATCGAGGGATACCGGCCGCTGCCCATGTTGCGGCTCCAAGGCACGATAGCGCCTTGGGCAATCGACTTGCTGCGATCGGGAATCACCTTCCACGGATCGATCTCGATTTTCTCACCGAGACCGCTGCAGGCCGGGCACGCCCCGTAGGGCGAGTTAAACGAAAAGAGCCTCGGCGCCAGCTCTTCGAACGAGAGCCCGCAGTAGACGCAGGCGAATGCTTCGCTGAACGTCAGCTCCTTAACTTGTCCTGAGCCCTTCGACTCGCTTCGCTCGCTCAGGACAGGCCCTGTCGAAGGATCTACTAGTACGGTAACGATGCCGCTGGAAAGGCGGAGCGTGGTTTCGACCGAGTCGGCGAGCCGTTTGCGGACGTCCGGCTTGCGAACGAGCCGGTCGACGACCACCTCGACCGTGTGCTTGCGTTTTTTGTCGAGAACAATTTTCGACGAAAGCTCCTTCGTCTCGCCGTCCACGCGGACGCGCGTGAAACCCTCTTTCGCAATCTCCTCAAAGAGCTTAGTATACTCGCCCTTGCGTCCACGGACGAGCGGCGCGAGAAGCACCATGCGCGTGCCTTCCGGCAGCTCCATGATCGAATCGACGATCTGCTCGCTGGATTGCGTGCTGATCTCGCGACCGCATTGATAACAGTGCGGCGTTCCGACGCGCGCGTAGAGCAGCCGCAGGTAGTCGTAGACCTCCGTCACCGTTCCGACGGTGGAACGAGGGTTGCGCGAGGTGGATTTTTGATCGATCGAGATCGCCG
>PKWF01000095.1:2636-13024 GCA_003133185.1 Vulcanimicrobiota bacterium
ACGATCAGCCGGTTTCTGGGCAGCACGAGATCCACGTTCTTGAGATTGTGCTCGCGCGCACCCTTGATGACGATGGAATCCAGGGACACGGTATCTAGGAGACACCGATCGGCGTAAGAAGTATGCGGGCGAGCTCGGCAATCGAGCTGCAGGTCGCGTCGGGAGGCGTCAAGCCGGGCGGCAGCTCCTCGGCACGGACGTTGAGCCAGACGGTAAAGAGTCCCGCCTCAAGGGCTCCTTTGATGTCGCGGTCGTACCGGTCCCCAACCATCGCGGCGCGCGCCGGCGCGCCGTCAAGCGCCCGGCACGCGTGCGCGAAGAGTAAAGGGTTAGGCTTGATCATGCCGACCTCGTCGGCGAGAAAAATGGCATCGAAGAACTCACCGATGCGCAAGAGCGCGATCTTCTCGCGGTGAGTTTCGGAGAGGCCGTTGGTCACCAAGCCCAACTTCATGCCGCGCTCTTTGAGCGAGCGCAAGAGATCGAGCGCGCCGGGGAAGAGCGTGTAGTACTTCGCGCGATAGGCGTTGTAACGATCCGCGCTTCGTTCGGCCACCTCGGGATCACCGACCCCAACGCTCGCCAACGCGGTCTGCCACATGCCCGCGCGAATGCGCGAGAGCTTGACCTTCAGATCGTCGGCCGAAAGGCGGTGCCAAAAGCCCTCCGCCTCCGAAACGTACGCGGCCTTGAGCGCCAGCGCATCGATCCCGTGCTCGGCGGCAACTTCCTGCGCGACCTCTTCGGCGGCGCTTTGATAGGCGTACGTATCGTCGTGAAGCGTGTCGTCGAGATCGAAGAGCACGAGATCGATGCGGCGCAACGAGCGTGCCTCGTTATTGGGCCGGCGTGAGCCGCAAAGCGGCGATCTTTCCTTGCCCATCGACGCCGATGAGAAAGTCGGCCTTCGTGCCGTTCGCAAACGTTACGAGGTAGACGGCGTAGCGAACGTCACCTTGCGTCCCGGCGCGCTGCTGGTCGAAAGATACGGGCGCGCCCAGATTTCCAATGCCGCTCTTGACGGTTGCCAGCTTATCGTCAGTCAGCAAAGTGCTCATGTCCGTTGTGAGCGTCGTGCGATCGATTTTGCCGGTCTGCAACTGGGAGAACTCGTTCTTGGCGCGGGCCAGCAACGCCGGATCCGGCGACGGCGTCGCCGTCGNNGGTTGTTGCGGCTGCGTCACGGTGGTCATGCCCCCCGGGGGTGCCGCGCCGATCGTGCTCGCGTAGAGTGCCAGTACCAGAAGCATGTTGCGAATCACGTGAACTCCTTTCATAGGGAACGTTATCGAATCTCGTGCATGCGTTGCGTGAAGTAGCTCCAACCATCCGACGAGATCGTCACCGAACCGGAGAACGGCGTGGCAAACTCGTAGACGACGCAGAAGAGTATCGCGATCAGGCCGACCAGAATCGCGGTCATCAGCAACTGTGCCGGCCGGTTCTCGACGCCGAAGATATAGCAGAAGGCGACCATCGAGAGCGCTCCCATAATGAGCGCGAACCAGAGCACGACCGGTACGGCCGGTGCCGCATAGATCAGTCGCTGGCGCCGGGCGTCGAAAAGCCGTTGCTGATCCTGCAACGCTACCTGTTGGACGTTGCCTTGCCGGATATCGACCGGCGAAAAGGTATTGATGCTATATGAGATCGCGTCGAGCAGGTTCGCTCCCGCATCGGGCACGTCTCGATTGGCGGCCATTGCCGGCCATTCAACGTCGATGACGGTCCGCGCGTAGCCGGCAAGCTTATCCCGAATGGCGCCTCGAGGCTGGGTGGGAAGACCGTCGACTACATGATACAGGTCCGCCGCCGCATCGACTTCGGTTTGGACGTTGGAGACGGTCGCATCGTACTTCTGCCATACCACCACCACGGAGAAGCCTAGGAGCACCGCGTAGAGGACGCCGACCGCCGAAAAGAGATAGCCGGCGACGTCGTTGTGCCGTCGCAGCACGTCGCTCTTGAACCGGCGCTGCAGCACCGCATGCAACGCGACGAAACCGGCTACGACGGCGATAATCACGACGAGCTCGCCCAGCGCCTCGGGCACGTTGAGAAGCGTGCGGGTAAGAACGGTCACGACGCCAATTCAGTTACTGACCAGCTCGGCCAAGGCCTTGTCGAAAATCTTCGGCGCTCTCCCGCCAAAGAGAACACTTTCGTTGCCGCCGATCTGGTTACGCAGCTCGATAAGCTCGTCGCGCAGCGCGGCGGCCTTCTCGAACTCCAGACTTGCGGCCGCTTCGCGCATCTTGCGTTCCAAGTCGCTGGACATCTTCAGCGCGACGTCACGCGGGAGCTTGTCGAATTTGTACTTCGCGGCGCGCTCCTCACCACCGCCGATCATGCTCAGGATGTCGTGAATTTCCTTGCGAATCGATCTCGGCTCGATGCCGTGCTCGAGATTGTACTGCACCTGCCGCTCGCGGCGGCGCCGCGTCTCGCCGATGGCGCGGGCCATCGATTCGGTCACGACGTCGGCGTACATAATGACCTTGCCTTCCACGTTGCGTGAGGCGCGCCCGATCGTTTGGATCAGCGAGGTTCCGCTTCGGAGATATCCCTCTTTATCGGCATCGAGGATGCCCACCAGCGAGACTTCGGGAAGGTCGAGCCCCTCGCGCAGCAGGTTGATGCCGACCAAAACATCGAAGACGCCGGCGCGCAGGTCGCGCAGAATCGCAACGCGCTCGAGCGTATCGACTTCGCTGTGCAGATAGCGGACGCGCAGACCGTTCTCGATCAGATAATCGGTAAGATCTTCGGCCATCTTCTTGGTGAGCGTCGTGACCAGCACGCGTTCCTTGCGGTCCGCGCGCTGACGGATCTCTTCCATCAGATCGTCGACTTGATTGCGCGTGGGGCGAACCTCGACTTCCGGATCGACCAGTCCGGTCGGCCGAATGATCATCTCGACGACCTGGCTGCTGCGGCCCGTTTCGTACGTTCCTGGCGTCGCCGAAACGTAGACCGCCTGCACGATATGATCGTCGAACTCGTCGTAGGTCAGGGGCCGGTTATCCAACGCGCTGGGTAGACGAAAGCCGTGCTCGACCAGAACCTGCTTGCGCGAACGGTCGCCCGCGAACATTCCGTGTACTTGCGGGAGCGTCACATGCGATTCGTCAACGAAGAGCAGCCAGTCTTTGGGGAAAAAGTCGATCAGGCACCAGGGCGTCGAGCCCGGCTCTCGGCCCGTGAGATGGCGCGAGTAGTTCTCGATCCCGTTGCAATAGCCGACCTCGCGCAGCATGTCGAGGTCGTACCGCGTGCGCATCTCCAAGCGCTGCGCTTCCAATAGCTTTCCGTGCCCCGTGAAATACGCGAGCCGTTCCTCCAGCTCGGCCTCGATCGAGACGATCGCGCGCTGGAGCTTCTCCTCGGGCGTGATGAAGTGCTTGGCGGGAAAGATCGTCACCTCGCGCTTGCTCTCGACGTATTCCCCGGTGAGCAGGTTGACGACGTTGATCGCTTCGATCGTGTCGCCGAAAAAATTGATGCGATGGACGAGCTCTTCCTCCACGCCGACGAACTCGAGCGTGTCGCCCCGCACGCGGAAGGTTCCACGCACCAAGTTGAGGTCGTTGCGCCGGTACTGCATGTCGACCAGTTTTCGCAGAAAAACGTCGCGGTCGAACTCCTCGCCTACGCGAACTCGCGCCGACATCTCCATGTAATCGGAGGGCGAGCCGAGACCGAAGATGCAGGAAACCGAGGCGACGATCAGCGTGTCGCGGCGCGTCAACAGCGATTGCGTCGCCGAGTGGCGCAGCCGCTCGATCTCGTCGTTGATCGAGCTGTCCTTTTCGATATAGGTGTCGGTCGACGGGACGTACGCCTCGGGCTGGTAGTAGTCGAAGTACGAGACGAAGTATTCGACCGCGTTCTTCGGGAAAAACTCGCGGAACTCGGCGCAGAGCTGGGCGGCGAGCGTCTTGTTGTGACAGAGCACGAGCGTCGGCTTTTGCACGAGTTCGATCGTACGCGCCATCGCCATCGTCTTGCCGCTCCCGGTCACCCCGAGCAGCGTCTGCGCACGGTCGCCGCGTAAGACTCCGCGCGCCAGGGCGTCCGTCGCCTTCGGCTGATCGCCGGCCAGCGCAAAGGGCGAAATCAGCGTGAACTCTTGAGCCACGTTTCTTGAAACAGCCTTCGAGGGCCGAACGATTCAGCCAGCGAACGGCCCCCTCGTGCAAAGCCCGCTCCTCTTCTGTGGAAACTCCAATCCGCAGCTGGCCGAAGAGATCGCCAAGCGCCTGCGACTCCATGTCGGTAAGGCGCTGGTTTCCGAGTTCCGGAATGAGGAGACTCGCGTGGAGATCGGCGAGAACGTTCGCGGCTCCGAGGTCTTCGTCGTCCAGTCCATCTGCAAGACCCCCAACGGCAAGGGCGTCAACGATGCGGTGATGGAGCTGCTTCTGATGATCGACGCGCTGCGGCGCGCCTCGGCGGCACGGATCACCGCCGTGATTCCCTACTACGGCTATGCCAAGCAAGACAAGAAGACCAAGGGGCGCGAGCCGATCTCGGCCAAGGTGATCGCCAACTTGCTAAAGGTGACGGGCGCCCGGCGCATCGTCACGATGGATCTGCACGCGGCGCAGATTCAGGGCTTCTTCGACATTCCAGTCGATAACTTGATGGCGATGCCGGTGCTCTGCAACTACCTTAAGAAAGAAGGTCTTTGCGACGACAAAATCGTCGTCGTCTCACCCGATGCAGGCGGCGTGCACCGCGCCGAGCTCTTCGCCAAACGGCTGAATAGCACGCTCGCCATCGTCTTTAAACGGCGTCCCGAGCCCGACGTCTCTGAGGTTACCGACATCGTCGGCGACGTTGCCGGAAAGGTCGCAGTCGTCGTGGACGACATGATTTCGACCGGCGGCACGCTGGCCAAAGCGGCCGGAGCGATCAAGGCGCGGGGAGCGACCAAAGTCTACACCGTCGCCTCGCACGGGATCTTTGCCGGTGAAGCCGTCGAGGTGCTCGAACAGTCTGAGATCGAAAAGGTGCTCGTCACCAACACCATCCCGTTCGAAGACCACCACAACCACCCTAAGTTCGTTCAGCTTTCGATCGCGCAGGTCTTTGCCGACGCGATCAACCGTATCGTCACCAATCGTTCGGTCTCGGAGCTCTTTGCAGGCGACGAATCCGAAAGCGGTCATAACCCTACAAGCCCCTAGAAAAGGAATATCGTGGCTAGCAAAGAGTTAAAACTCTCAATCGAACACCGCACCAAACTCGGAACGACCGGTTCGCAAGCTCTGCGCGCGCAAGGGAAGATCCCGGCGGTCGTCTTCGGGCACGGGACCGTTCCCGATCATATCGCCGTGGACGCCCACGCCTTCAAGGAGCTGCTGCACCGCGCCGGGCGCAACGCCGTCGTCACGCTGACCGACGGCGGGAAGAAACCACAGACGGCCTTGGTCCGCGAGGTGCAGACTCACCCGGTTACGAGGCGCATCGTCCATGCCGATCTGCAGCGCATCTCCGCCGACGAAACGATCACCGCCCGGCTCGCAATCGTGACGATCGGCGTCGCCATGGGTGTCAAGGAGATGGGCGCCGTGATGGACATGGTCGCCCACGAGATCGAAGTCGAGGGGCCTGCGAATCAGATCCCCGAGCATTTGGAAGTCGACGTAACGGCGCTGGGCATTCACGACCACGTGACCGCCGGCGACATCGCGCTGCCGGCAGGCTTCAAGCTGCTCTCGCCGCCCGAGACGCTCGTCGTGACGATCGAACCGCCGCGGACCCATGACGAAGAGACCGCTTCGGCCGAAGGAACGGCCGAGCCACAGCTCGTCGGCGCCGAACCCGCTACGCCCGAGGCGGGCTAGCCGGCGGAGTCAGCGGCCCCGAGGCTCGTCGTCGGGCTCGGCAATCCGGGCCGAGAATACGCGGCAACTCGTCACAATGTGGGCTTCATGGTGGTCGACGAGGTGGCACGCCGCTTCGGCATCCAGAGCTGGAAGAAGAAAGACGCCGCGCAGCAAGCCTTCGATTCCGCGCGCCGCATCGGCTTCGTGAAGCCCGCCTCGTTCATGAATCTCAGTGGGACACCCGTGCGTTTGATTTCGGCATGGTATCGAACGCCCCCGGCCGGCGTGCTGGTCGTAAGCGACGATATGGATCTCCCCTTTGGAAAGTTGCGGATGCGGCCGAGCGGCGGTCACGGCGGGCACAACGGCCTGCGCTCGGTCATCGCGACGATCGGCGAGGATTTTCCGCGCCTTCGCGTCGGGCTCGGACGTCCCGAGTTCGACAGCGTAGACCACGTGCTCAGTCAGTTCAACGACGACGAGCGCCGCGCGCTTCCGGCGATCGTTTCGGCGGCCGCCGAGGGCGTAACGCTTTGGATCGACGAGGGACTCGAAGCGGCGATGCGCTTCGTCAATACCTGGGCGCCATTACCCTAGAGGCTTCTAAGGACACCCCGACGGAACGTGATTGATCGCAGCAACGCGGGCTCCCGTTCCCGGCGAAGTGTAAAGAAAGAGCACGGCGCTCAGCTCGGGGCAGACCTCTTCCATGCGCTGATCGCTGTCCCGCACGAGCGCACGCACCGCGTCGGCCGGATCGCCGGTCAGCGCTATCGCATATCGATCGGCGGAGAAATCGTAAGAGCGCAGCGCCGCGTTCCGAGCCGGAACGGCCGCGATATACACAACGGCCAACAGCGCGGCAACAATCGCAAGGCGTGAGAGTGGATCGTCGTCACGGCGAAACGTAATGCGATCCGCCAGCACGACGGCGAGCGCGGAGAAGAGAATGACGATGCCGCCTTCGATTAACGCGATGGAGAGCAGGTCGCGGTGCGCGACGTGGCCGAGCTCGACGGCGACGTCGTACGCGATTTCGGACGGCGTGTCTCCCGCGATCAGCGTATCGCTCAAGAGAATCCGGCGCGACGATCCGATTCCAATGACCGCAGCCTCGCCGATAGGCGTATTACGCACGCCCTCGACCTGCACGCGAAGCTGGCCGAAACCCGCCCGCGCAAGCACGTCGTGCATTTCCGAGTCGAGGCGGCCGTTAAGCGGATGGATCGTCCGTCCGAGAAGCGTCAGGTACGGGCTCGCGTACGTCCAAGTGACGCAGCCGGCGAGAATGGCGAGGATCGTGTAAGCGTACCACTGATGCGTTCGTTGCGCCCACCCGAGAACGATCGCGGCGACGAGTCCCGCGACGATCATCCCGAGCAGCGTATGGAACGCCCAGGAGAGCGCCCACCAGCGCGTTAGCTCGACGGAGAGCTGCATCGTCTTGTCGACTCGATAGAGATAGAAGGCCGGAAGAAACGATGCAACGCGTGCGACCAGCCCAAGCGCCGCACCGAATGCAAAACGCAGAATCCAATCGGAGCGGATTCGCCGGTGCAGCCAATCGCGCAATCTCGCCGCGCCTCCCGAGCTCCACAGATAGAAGAGCGCAATCGCCTCGCAGAGTTGGATCAGTACCCAGCCGGGCAGCGTCAAATGAGCGCGGCGCAGCGCCGCGGCTTGGCGAGCGTGATCGACGAGCACCGTCGCGGGCTGATGGAGCAGCGCGCCCTGTGAGAGCGCGTCCACACGGCGATCGAGCGCATTTGGCCGATCGAGTGGCGCCGCTTGCGTGGCGGAGAATGTCAGGAGCAGCGCGGCCGTAAAGAGCACGGCGCGGAGGATGCGCACGGCTACTTCTTTGGAAGGGGCCGAGCCGGATTGCCCGCTACGCGCTCGCCGCTGGGTACGTCCTTCGTGACGACGGAACCGGCGCCCGTCAACGCGCCGTCGCCGACGCGGACCGGCGCAACGAGCGACGTATTCGAACCGATCGCGACGTTGCGCCCCACGATCGTTGGATGCTTCCGTTCACCGTCGAAGTTGCAGGTAATCGTTCCGGCGCCTACGTTCGTCTCTTCGCCGATCGTCGCATCGCCGAGGTACGAGAGGTGGCTGACCTTGACCCGGCGGTCCAAGTTTGATTTTTTGATCTCGACGAAGTTGCCAACGTGGACTTTATCGCCCAGCCGAGTCTCTCCCCGCAGATGCGCGAACGGTCCGATCCAGACGTCGTCGCCGATCGTCGTGTCGCTGACGACGCTCTCGCGAACGGTAACCCGCTCGCCGAGCTTCGCGCTCGATAGACGACTGTTGGGTCCGACCACGCAGTTCCGGCCGATGCTCGAAAGACGCGCGATCGTCGTATTCGGATAGAGCACGGTATCGCTGCCGATTTCCAGCTCGGGCTCCAAATAGGTCGTCTCGGGGTCAACGATCGTAACGCCGTCGCGCATGTGGGCCGCGCACAAGCGCGCGTTCATCTCTTTGCGCGCCTCGGCGAGCTCGACGCGGTCGTTGATGCCCAGCACGTGAAGGTGGTCGGTCGCGAGCACTGGGCGGACGCATCTTCCAGCGCTCACGAACTCGCCGACGGTATCGGTGAGATAATACTCTCCTTGTGCGTTATCCGTGCGGAGGCGCGCCACGGCATCGCGCAAGGCGACCTCGTCGAAGGCATAGATTCCCGCATTCATCTCGTCGATTGCGAGCTGCTCGGGCGTGGCGTCGCGCACCTCGACGATCCGTTCCACGCGGGGTCCGCTGCGCACGATGCGCCCGAAGTTCGAAGGTAACGGCATCTTCACGGTGACCAGTGCCATCACTGGGCCCTCGCCGTCATCGGCATCGAGCGCACCGGCCATTCCCGCCAGCAGTTCGCTGGTTACCAGCGGCATATCGCCGCAGACGACGACGAGCCGTCCCGATCTCGGCTCGAGGTGCTCGAGCGCTACCCGAACTGCGTGACCCGTGCCAAGCTGTTCTTCCTGCACAACGCTCTCCACATCGAAGCGTTCGATCTCGTCGCGCATCTCCGAGTTGATGACGACGACGATCTCGCCGATGCCGGCGCGGCGCAGCGCCTGTACGACGTACCAGAGCATAGGGCGACCGCAGATCTCGTGCAGCACCTTGGAGCGCGCGCTCTTCATGCGGGTGCCTTTGCCGGCGGCCAAGACGATCGCTCGGATCACACTGCCACCTCGTCGCTGCGTAGGAACGTCTCCCACTCTTGCAGCTCGCGCTTGCTGGGAGCGCCCAGAAGGTCGATCGCGTTGCGCAACCGCTCGCGCACCAAATCCCGTCCGAGCAACTCCATCGAATCGTACAGCGGGATCGAGGTGGGACTGCCGGTGATGGCGACGTAGAAGGGACGCGCGACGTCGCGTGGTTTTTTTTCGAGAGCAGCGGCGATACGCCCGATCACCCGCTCGATCGTAACGGCATTCCATGCCGCGAGCTTATCGAACTCCGCCACGCTCAAGCTGAGCGCGCGACGAGTCGAAAGCGCGTCGAGTTTCGTGTTTTCAAACGACTGGGCCGTCAGTGCTAGCCGTCCGGAGAAGAGGAAGGCCAGCAGCGGGCCCAGATCGCTCAAACGTTCGATGCGGGGCGCTGCGAGCTGCGCCACGCGCGTCAACCGCTCCGGTGAAACCGCCCATTCCTGCACGCGCTGCACGAAGCCGGCGGGATCGAGGCGCTCGCGGATATAGCGTCCGTTGAGCCAATCGAGCTTCGCCAAGTCGAAGACCGGGCCGCTTATCGGCACGTGCTGGGGATCGAAGCGCCGCACGATCGCCGGCAGATCCAGCATTTCGTCCTCGCCTTCTCGCGCCGGATCCGCGAGCAGCGCCAAGAAGTTAACCAGCGCCTCAGGGAGATAGCCCATCGCCCGAAAGAAGAGAATTCCCGTGGGATTCTTGCGTTTGCTCAACTTGCTCTTATCGGGATTGCGCAGCAGCGGCAGATGGAGCAGCTCGGGCGGTTGCCAGCCGAAATACGAGTAGAGCAGCAGGTGCTTGGGGGCACTGGAAACCCATTCTTCGCCGCGAAAAACGTGCGTGATCTCCATCAAATGATCGTCGACGACGTTGGCGAGATGNNGTACTCGAACTCGATCGGCCCCCGCCGCAGATCGTTGACGACGCAGACGCCTTCGTCCGGAACGCGCAGGCGCACGACGTGCGGCTCGCCCGCCGCTTCGCGCCGCGCGATCTCTTGCGCCGAATATGTCAGGCAGTGGCCGTCGTAGCGCGGCGGACGGCCGGCCGCACGTTGTGCGACCCGCATCTCTTCCAGGCGCCGCGGCGTGCAGAAGCATTTAAAGGCATCCCCCGAAGCGAGCAGCTTTTCCGCGTAGGAGGCGTAGATGCTCGAGCGTTCGCTCTGACGGTACGGACCGAACGGTCCGCCGACGTCGGGGCCCTCATCCCACGCGAGGCCGCACCAGCGCAGCGCGGCAAGGATGACGCCTTCACTCTCGGTCGTGCTCCGTGTTCGATCGGTGTCCTCGATTCGCAGAACGAACTCGCCGCCGTGCTGGCGCGCAAAGCAGTA
>PKWF01000246.1 GCA_003133185.1 Vulcanimicrobiota bacterium
TTCCGCAGACCGCCGCCTCGGCGACCTGCGGATGATCGACCAGCGCGCTTTCTACCTCCGTCGTCGAGATGCGGTGACCGCTGACGTTCATTACGTCGTCGATTCGCCCCATGAACCAGTAGTTGCCGTCGGCATCGCGATGCGCGCCATCGCCGGCGAAGTATAGATGAGGAAACTTCGACCAATAGGTCTGTGCGTAGCGCTCGTCGTCGCCCCAAATGCCGCGCAGCATGCCGGGCCACGGCTTCGTGAGCACGACGTAGCCGCCGCCGCCGAACGGCACGCTCTCTCCTCGATCGTTTACGATGTCGACGCCGATGCCAGGCAACGGCCGTGTCGCACTGCCCGGCAGCAGGGTCGTTAGGCCAGGGAGCGGCGCGATCATGATGCCGCCCGTCTCGGTCTGCCACCAGGTATCGACGACCGGCGTCTTGCTCGCACCGATCCACTCGCGATACCAGATCCAAGCTTCGGGATTGATGGGCTCGCCGACCGTACCCAGCAGCCGCAACGATGAAAGATCGTGCGCAGCGGGATATTCCGTCCCCCACTTTATGAAGGTTCGGATCGCCGTCGGTGCCGTGTATAGGATCGTGACGCCGTACCGTTCGACGATCTCCCAAAATCGGTCCTTATCGGGAAAATCGGGCGTGCCTTCGTAAATGACGCTCGTCGCGCCGTTTGCCAACGGTCCGTACACGACGTAAGAGTGTCCCGTCACCCAGCCGATGTCGGCCGTGCACCAAAAGATATCGTGGGCCTCCTTGAGATCGAAGACCAGCTCGTGCGTCATCGCCGCCTGCGTCAAGTATCCCGCCGTCGTGTGCTTGATCCCCTTCGGCTTGGCGGTGGTCCCGCTCGTATACAGAAGGAAGAGCAANNCTCGTGCATGAAGACGTCGTCGCCTACGCGACGGGCGACGATGCAGTGCGCAATCGTGGGCGTATGCTCCATCGCCACGTCGCAGTTGCGTTTGAGCGGGACTTTGGTCCCACGGCGCCACCCGAAATCGGCGGTGATGAGCGCGACGCAGCTTGCGTCATTGACGCGGTCGACGATCGATTCGGGAGAGAACCCGCCGAAGATCACGGAGTGAGCGGCGCCGATGCGTGCACAGGCCAGCATTGCTACCGGCAGCTCGGGGATCATCGGCATGTAGATTGCGACGCGATCGCCTTTACCGATTCCCAGCTTGCGCAATCCGTTAGCGAATCGGTTGACGTCCTCGAGAAGCTCGCGATACGTGATCGTGCGGCGATCGCCCGGCTCGCCTTCGAAATAATAGGCGATCTTGTCGCCTCGTCCCGAGCGCACGTGGCGGTCGAGGCAGTTGACGGAGACGTTGAGCTCGCCGTCGGAGAACCATTTCGCAAAGGGCTCGTTCCATTCGAGCGTTACCGTGAAAGGCTTGCTCCACTCAAGTTTTCGCGCCCAGCCGGCCCAAAAGCCGGTGTAGTCGCGCTCGGCTTGCTTGTAAAGTTCGCCCGTCGCGTTGGCTTGGGATGCAAACTCCGGAGAAGGCGGAAAGCGGCGGCGTTCCTCAAAGAGCGGCTCGATGGCAGAGCTCATAGGCGTACCGACTTACGAGGGCCGCAGGGTCAGGCCTGCCGAANNCTCGCTGCGCTGACCGTCCCGGCGCAAACGGGACTCGCAACGATTCAATATGACGCGCCTCCGCCGAACTTCGCGATCGCGACGGCGCGCGGCTCGACCTATCTTTCGGATCTGCGCGGACGAGTCGTGGTCGTGGATTTTTGGGCGACCTGGTGCGATGTTTGTACCGCCGAGCTGCGAGACTTCGTCCGCGCGACGAACGTCTTCGGCAAGGACATCGCGGTGGTGACCGTTTCCGACGAGCTGCCCGGCGTTGCGTCGAGTTACCTCGAACATTGGGACATCTCGCTGCCGCTCGTGGAAGACACGCAGGGCGCAATCTTTCGCATCTACTCTGTCACCAAGGTCCCCGTGACGCTGGTCCTCGATCCGAGCGGAGCCGTTTCGTACGTTTCCGTGGGGGGCCTGAGCTGGCAAGAACTCCTCCAAGCAATCGATCGGGCCCAAGGTAACGCCACGGCTAGCACTCGCGGCGCAGGAGTGCTACAGTAGGGGGCGTGACAGAGAGCATCGGCCTCGACAAGCGTAAAGCCTACATTTTGGCCACGGTCGTTTACGAATACATTGCGTCCGCCGAACCCGTCGGTTCGCAGGCACTGACCCAAAAATACAATCTTGGGATCAGCTCCGCCACGGTGCGCAACGAGATGGCCGANNTACCGGACCTACGTTGACCGGCTGATGCAGCCCGAAGAGCTCACTGGCGACGACCGCCGGCGCATACGCGACGAGCTGAGCGATGCAACTCGGGAGCTCGACGAAATCATCGATCACACCACGCGATTGCTCGGGCGCCTCTCGAATAACCTAGCGTTCGTGACCAAGCCGCAGCAAGAGAAGCAAAGCTTCAAGCATATCCAACTGATCTGGCTTTCACCGCACACCGGAGTTGCGATCGTGGTAACGTCGCTCGGCGTCGCCGCTCAGAGCCTATTTGAAGTGGGGGCGGAGGTCCAGCCCGACGACCTNNGATCTACGCGGTGCCGTGGTCACCGCTTGCCTCTCGGCGCGCTCGAACGAACAGCCCAACATCGCAGCCGCCGGCGCGCAAAACCTTCTCGATCAGCCGGAGTTTCAGGATCTCCGCAAGCTTCGCTCCATCCTGCGCATCGTGGAAGAGCAGAAGACGCTCTACCAAATCGTCGCAGATGCGATGGTTGCCGACACCGTAAGCGTCAAGATCGGTCACGAGCTCGGCAGCGAAGAGCTCGCGGACCTCTCCATCGTAACGGTGCCATATCATTTCGGAGCGCACGCGTACGGAATGCTCTCGATCCTCGGACCCCGACGCATGCCGTATGCGCGATTGTTGGCACTTGCTTCCGGTACCGCCGAATCGTTGAGCCAGCGCCTCTCCGACGTGGATCACCTGCCAACTTCTTAACATGTCGGTCACGGATTATTACGAGATCCTCGGCGTTGCTCGCGACGCTTCGGGGGAGGAGATCAAGCGAGCTTATCGCGCGCTTGCGCGCCGGCATCATCCCGACGTCGCCGCCGATAAGTCGAAAGCCGAGCATCGCTTCAAAGAGATCAACGAAGCTTACGAGGTGCTCTCCGATCCGAACAAACGAGCGCAATACGATCGCTATGGCTCCGTCGGCAACGGTGCTTCGGCGGGACCGGGCGACCTCGGCTTCGGAACCGGGTTCGGCGACATCTTCGACATGTTCTTTGGCGGGGTTCGTGGCACGCAACCGCGCCGCCAGGGACCGCAACGCGGTGCGGACCTTCGCTACGACCTAGAGATCACGCTCGAAGAAGCCTTCGCAGGTACGACCAAGGAGATCGTTTTCGATCGCCTGGCGCAGTGCGAAGTCTGCAAAGGAACGGGTGCCAAGCCTGGAACGATCGTCACGCCGTGCGAGCGCTGCAGCGGCAGCGGAACGGTGCGCATGACGCGTCAGA
>PKWF01000249.1:0-6415 GCA_003133185.1 Vulcanimicrobiota bacterium
GTTTCGTCGATCGTCGTGAACGACAATCTCGTCGATCTGGCGCTGACGCCGGGGGCGAAGCCCGGCGATCCAGTTTCAATCGCCGTCTCTCCGCAAACGCCCTACGTTACGTTCGTCAACGCGGCGACGACCGCAGCGGCCAAATCCGAGCCGACAATCGATCTCTCCGGCGACAAGACGAACCCCGACGGATCGCATACGGCGACAATCACCGGTACGATGCCCGTCGGGAAAGCGATCTTATACTCGTACCGTGTGCCCGAACCGCGGCGCTTCGCACGAGCGGCGTTTATCGTTGCCCTGCAGGACGCAGGCGTGACGGTGCGTCCGTCGTCCGGCGTGGCGATCTTCAATCACGACGCCGCTGCGCCGTCCTACATGCCGGCAAATCTGGTTGCACGTCACGTATCGGCGCCATTGTCCGAAGACGTCTACGTCACGCTCAAGGTGAGTGACAACTTGCACGCGGCCTTGATGCCCTACCTCTGGGCGATCTACGTGGCGCAGGCAAAGAGCGATCTGTTGAAAGCTGCGTTCGCCTGCGAGCGTGCGCTTCTTTCGAGCGCGGGCCTCGATCTGAGAGGGGCGTCACAACAAGACGGGCTCGGCACCTTTGCCTTCTTCACGCCGCGATTCATGGTCAGTTATTTGGCGTGGGCGTCTCGGCAAGCGTGGTTCTCCTCGTTGGAACGTGGTCTGCCGATCATGGGCGTGGACGGAACGCTCTTCAATATCCAAAACGGCGTAGCGGCCGCTGGTCACGTTCGCGCGAAGACGGGCACGTGGGCGTCGGTAAACTCGCTCGACGGCAACGAGCTCGTTACCAAAGGGCTCGCCGGCTACATCACGACCAGCCATGGCCGCCACGTCGCCTTCGCGTTCTACATCAACCGAATGGCGGGCAAGGGGAGCGCCGATTCCGGCCGGGATGCCGCCCACTACGCCGGTCAAACACTCGGCGAGATGGCCTCGGACGTCTACAACGTGCTCTAGGGGTTCTTTTTGCCGCCTCCCCGAATATAGATCCTACGTTTTCGAATTTGGGAGCGAATTGCTTGCCCAGCCTCGGGGGCGAGGAATGAGGACATCATCACAACCGCACCCGCCGTCAAGAAGCGCGCGAAAGCTGCGCCAAAGGTGTACGCACCGCACGAACATTTCGGAAGTCCCCTCAACGTTTGTCGCATCTGCGGCGAGAAGTACACCTACGTTGCAAAGTCGACCGATCCATTTAGCGCCGACAAGCGCTAACGCCCAGCGGTAAAACGCATATGAAACTCGTTGCAGCGATCGATCCAAATAGCCTCTCTCCGGACCGGCTTCTCGCTGAATCCAACGAATTCGCAATTTACGACGTTGGGAACGACACCTATGCGTTGGTGCATCGCCACCAAGGC
This sequence comes from Vulcanimicrobiota bacterium, assembly GCA_003133185.1. Taxonomy (GTDB): domain Bacteria; phylum Vulcanimicrobiota; class Vulcanimicrobiia; order Vulcanimicrobiales; family Vulcanimicrobiaceae; genus Cybelea; species Cybelea tyrphae. Next base: position 1,398 of record PKWF01000249.1, read on the forward strand.
GTCGAGTGGCAAGCGATCACAATTTCAGGTGATGGTTTGTTCCGCGTCGCCCAACTCCTCGCCGGTGCCACGCGGGCGTTGTATCGCCACGTTGCATCCGACCTATCACAGGAACGCCGGCCCGGGGCGCTATAGCGCCCCGATCAACTCGCAAAACTTCGCAAGCTCGATATTGCCGCCCGACACGACGGCAACCACAGGACCAGCATCCTCCGAGCAGCGCAGAGCAGCAGCAACTGAGAGTGCGCCTGCGCCTTCGGCGATGACGCGCGCCTTCTCAGCGAGCAGGCGCATTGCGCGTTTGGTTTCCTCCAGTGTAACGACGATCGATCCGTCAACTACCGGGCGCATTCGCTCCCACATCCGCGGGAACACGCTCTTTCCTCCGGCACCATCGACGAACGTCGCTTGCCATTGCGGAAACGGCGACGCCCTGCCGGTCGAAAAGGACGCTGCCCCCGGCGCGGCAGTCTCGGGCTCCGCACCGAAGACGCGAACGTGAGGCTTGCGTGCCCGAACGCCCGAGGCAACACCCGTAACGAGCCCGCCTCCGCCGATGGCGGCGATAACGGTCCTAACCTCGGGGAGGTCCTCGATTATTTCTAATCCCATCGTTGCGTTGCCGGCGATGAAATCGTCGTCGTCGAACGGGTGAACGAACGTACCTTCGACACCGGGAAACGTCCGCCGCTCCATCGCTTCCCAACATGCGTCGAATGAAGCGGTCACCAGACGCGCGCCAAGCGCCCGCATCCGCTCGACCTTCGTTTCGGGCGCCGTCTCAATCGTGACGACCGTACACGGTACACCCGCTTGGCGCGCCGCGTAGGCGACGCCTTGCCCGGCGTTGCCGGCGCTGATGGTCCAAACACCGGCCGCACGTTGCGCCGCCTCGAGGCAAGCGACTGCGTTAGCGGCTCCACGCAATTTGAACGAGTTGATGGGTTGCAGATTCTCGAGTTTTAGATAAATCTCTGGGCCACGCGCCCCGGTTTGAAGTTTGATCAGGGGCGTCCGCACGATGGTCGCGGCGATCCTTTTCCGCGCGGCCTCGATAGCGTCGATACGTATCGGCGTGACGGCGGGCGGCGTTTTCTCCACCGACTTACGCCGATCTCTCGAGTTCGATCTCGTCGTAGCCGCGCGCCCTGTAAACCACGGCCGAAACTCCCCAAGCGACGACGAAGACGCCGGCAATCAGGAATCCAAGCGTACCGAAGTTGTCGGTCGCGCGATTCAAAATCGTCCAGGAAAACCCGGTGAGTTTGAATTGTGTGGCCAAGACGCTGAGCGCTTCGACGGTGCCGACGAGCAGGGCCACGAGAACCGAAAGCAGCGTGATATTCATATTGTAGTAAAGCTTACGAACGGGCTTCATAAAGGCCCAGCCGTACGCTCCGAGCATGAGAATACCGTCGCTGGTATCCACCAGCGACATGCCGGCCGCGAAAAGAAGCGGGAAAATCAGGATCGTGAAGACGGGCAGCCCTTTGCCCGCCTCGATGGCCGCGATCCCGAGTACGCCCACTTCGGTCGCCGTATCGAATCCCAAGCCGAAGAGTAAGCCAAGCGGATACATGTGCCAACTGCGCCCGATCAGCCCGAGCAGCGGGCGGCAAAAGCGCGCGATCATCCCGCGCTGCATCAGGAAGTCATCGAGGCTTTGCTCGTCGTAGCCGCGCCCGGCCTTCGCCGCGCGAAACGCGCGGATCACTTCGACCAAAACGAACAAGTTCACGGCAGCGATTGAATAAAGGAAGAGGGCCGACACGCTCGTCCCGACGAGGCCGCCCACTTCTTGCAATCGCGGAAACGCACGCGCTATGGCCGATGCGGCCAGTGCGATCGCGACCGAAAGCGCCACGACGATCGTCGAGTGCCCGAGCGAGAAGAAAAAGCCGACCGCGACCGGACGCTTTTTCTCTTGCATCAGCTTACGCGTGACGTTGTCGATCGCCGAAATATGGTCGGCGTCCACTGCGTGGCGCAAACCAAACGTATAGGCCAGAAGCGCGCTGCCCAGGAGCGCAGGCCGGTCGTGAAATGCCGCCAGCGCGACTATCCAAGTTCCGGCGTTGGCTGCGATCAGGAACGCGTAGATTCCGGCGATGCGGCTGCGCACTCCGCTCGTGCTGTCGTCGAAGACTCGTTTGAGCGCCGCCAGATCGAATCCGGTGCTGGACCTTCTCCTCACGCCGCGAAGGTTGAGGTAACACCGAAGCAATGCCTGCACGGCATCGCTCCGGAGCCTTCCGGCGCGGCAGGTTTAGCCGGCGTTAGTGCGTGTGGTCGTGTGCCTCTTCGCTGCCGGCGTGGCCATGCGAATGACTGTGCTTCGTTCCATCGGCATGGATATGCTCGTGTTCGTGGGCATCGTGTTCGTGATGGTGTTCGGGATCGGCGTGCCCGTGCGCGTGCGTGTGTTCGCTACCGTCGGTATGGGTATGCTGGTGGGTGTGCTCTGAAGGCTGCATTGGATTATCTTCACGGTCGCTGCAACCCGCTCCCGCGGCTCCGCTCGGCGCCGGCGGCCCCAGCTATCCCCGCTCGGGCGGATTACCGTACGCCCAGCAACCTGGGATCGGAAGCTCTGGGTGAGAGTGCCTGGGGCCGATAAGATTTTGCTTCGCCCACGCTTCGAGCGATTGGGTATGGTCTTGAAACCAAGCGCCGCGATCGACCAGCGGCTCGGGGTGTTGAACCCGGCGTGTACGCGACTGCGCAATGGCAAGTTGCAACTCTATCCGCGCATGGTTGCGCCCGGAAACATTTCGCGCATCGGCTCATTCGGAACCGAAGAACGCCCCGACGGGATGCTCGAAGTCGAACCGTGTGGCTACGTGCTCCAGCCGGCGGCCCCGTACGAGTTACGCGCGCGGCCAGGGGGGTACGGCTGCGAAGATCCCCGCATCACATTTGTTGCCGCACTCGACACGTACGTGATGGCGTACGTCGCCTTTGGTCCGCGCGGACCCGAGGCCGCGGTCGCCGTGTCGGAAGATGCCCTGCATTGGCAGCGCCTGGGGTTGCTTCGCTTCGGCCGGAGCGAGGCTCCGTTTGCCGACAAGGATGCGGCGTTCTTTCCCGAGCCGGTCGTGTCGCCCAGCGGAGTGGAGTCGCTGGCGTTCTATCACCGTCCGACGCTGCCGATTTCGCTGCGCGGAGGCGAAAGCGCAGTCGCCGCGCTGGCGGCCCTGCCGGAAAAGCAGCGCGAAGGCATTTCGATTGGCTACGTAGCGCTCGATGCCGTGAAGGCCAACATTGCTGCGCTCTGCACGGTTAGCGAATCGCACCCGGTCTCGCTGCCGCCCGCAACATGGGGGGCGATTAAGGTTGGGGGCGGAGCACCACCAGTACGGATCGCGGAAGGCTGGCTCGCGGTCATTCACGGCGTGGACGAGCTCGCTCATCCCACCGGCGCGACGCGGCTGCGCTATTGCGCTGGGCTGATCCTTCACGATGCGACCCACCTTGACCACATAATTTATCGTTCGCCCGAACCGCTGTTCGTCCCCGAAACTCCCGGCGAGCTTCATGGGACGGTCGGTCAGGTCGTCTTTCCGACCGGAATCGACCGGCGCGACGAGCGTACGTTCGACATCTATTACGGCATGGCCGATTATGAAATCGGTCGTGGCAGACTGACGTTTTCGCTGAGAGGATGATGCCGTGCTGATTCAGTCCGTCCAGTTCACCTTCGCGCCCGGAGATGGAGATAAGGCCGAAGCGATCTTGCGAGAGCTGCGCGAGGCCTCACGGAAGGAAGAAGGCGTGATCGCCTTCGAGGTTGCTCGAAGCCAAGAGAAACCAAACGTGTTTGTGCTGTGGGAAGAGTATCGCAATGAAGCGGCTCTGGACTTTCACAAAGCGACGGAACACTACAACCGACTCGTGCTCAACGGCGTGCGGCCACTCGCGCAGGAACGAAGCGGAGCGATGGCCGTTCCGATCTGATCTCCGCAGGCAAGCGCGGCACCGCCGCGGAACCCGACGCCATGACACGTCGGTATCTCGCAATTCTCTCGCTCCTCGCATTTGCCGGGTGCGCATCGGGCGGCCAAACTCCCTTCGGCTCGGGCGGAGGCTTGCCGTCCATGCGGAGCGACAATGTTTTGCGAAGCCTCAGCGCCACCGGCGCTGGGAAGATCACCCACGTCGTCTACATCGTTCAGGAGAATCGTAGCTTCAATAATCTCTTCCAAGGTTATCCTGGCGCGTACACCGTTCCCACGGGAAAGGACTCCTACGGCGACACGATTACGTTGCAGCCCGTGACACTGGAGACCGTCTACGAGGTCGACCACTCGGCCCAGGCGATGTTCGCCGCCTGCAACGGAACCGGAAGCCTGCCTGGAACCGATTGTCAGATGAACGGCTTCAACAACGAGTCATCGTACGGCGGACCGACCAACCCGCAGTACGTCTACGTGCCGCATAGCGAGTCGAAGCCATACTTTGACATGGCGCATGAGTGGGTCGTTGGCGACCACATGTTCCAGTCGCACCTCGACGAGAGTTTTGTCTCGCACCAATACGTGATCGCCGCGCAAGCGCAGTCGAGCGTCGATCTGCCCGACTCGCTGCTGTGGGGCTGTGCGGGAGGCTCGAGCGACGTGGTCGATACGATCACCCAGGATCGCAATCCCTACGGTGGCTACCAGCAAGCCTGCTTCGATTACACGACGCTCGGCGACGAACTTGACAAGGCGAATCTGACGTGGCGCTTCTACGCGTCGCGGTACGGCAACGACCGAGGCGGAAACGGTGGAACGTGGTCCGGCTATCAGGCTGTCAAGCATATCTTCTACGGTCCCGATTGGAAGAAAGACGTTAAATCGCCGAACTGGACGTTCATCACCGACGTGCGCAAGGGTCAGCTCGCGAACTTCACCTGGATCACGCCCGAATGCGCTGAGTCCGATCACGAACAATGCGGCGGCGGCTTTGGCCCCTCATGGGTCTCGGCCCTCGTCAACACGGTCGGAGAGAGCAAATTCTGGGACTCAACGGCGATCTTC
>PKWF01000249.1:6448-10126 GCA_003133185.1 Vulcanimicrobiota bacterium
CAACTCGCCGCGGCCGACAAGCGCGCGGCTTCGCCCGCCGGCGACTGTTTCGACTTTACGCAGAAACCTCGTCCGTTCGTGGCGATCAAAGCGCCGCACCCGGCCCAGTTTTTCGTACGCCATAAATTCGACAGCGACTACTTCGCTCCGGACTACGAGTAAAGCGACATTAGTGAGCGCGTCGGCCTAGCGTCAGGCACTTTGTAGCAAAGGCTTGACACAAACGCCAGGTTTGTATTAGAGTCTTGGTACAATGATGTTCGCACATGTTACCCACGATCAGCTGGCGCGCGATGTGACCGCAGCCGCTCTGGCTGCGCTGGGAATCGTTCAACTCCTCTCACCGGGCTGTTTCGAGAGCATCCGGATGTATTTTCGTGGTGCCTGGGCGGGCCTTTCGAACGAACAATCCGAGCGGCTCAAGTCGGTAATCGAGGCGCGCACTCGCGCCGAGGGCGCCCGCGGCAGCGCCCGCCACGCAGGCTTGTTCACGATCGCAATGGGCCTGTTCGGCTTGTGGCCCGCGATCCCGTACGTTATGCCGTACGCGGCAAGCTGTTTGGGGATGGCCTACGCGACGTGGATGGCCTACCGCCAGTTCCGTCGCGCGACCGAGTTGCGTTTCGCACCGCTCGTGCGCCGCACGCCGCTCGAGGCGCTTCCGCCGGTGGCGATCGTCTCCGCGGCGCTCTGTCTAATCGGAACCGCGGCGTTTGCAAGCATTCCGCAGTTTCGCATCGCCGCCGCGGTGGTCGTCGTCTCGATGATCGTCTTGGTTGCGATCGCATGGCGCATCGCCGTTGCACCGGCCGTGCTTTTCGGCACCGATCCGCAAGTCGAATACGCCGTCGACAAACGGGTGCGCTTCTGCCGCGCGACCGGCCTCGTTGCGCTCGCGTGCGCCCCGCCGACGGTCTTCGCACTGCTCGCATGGGCGCAGCTGCCGTCGCCATCGGGCCTTCTCTGGCTTATGATGCTGCTGGTGATCGCGGGTTTCATCGCGACGAGGGTCGTCAGCCTGAATCCCCTGCGCGAAGGTATCGCGCTGGCGTGAGCGCTTCGTATCTCGTTGTCGACGAATCGTCGGAAACGCCGCCGTACCGGCAAATTGCCGAACAGATTCGCGCCGCAATCGAACGCCGGGACCTGATGCCCAACGCAACGCTGCCGACGGTGCGGCAGCTGGCCGGCGACCTGGGCATCGCACCCAACACGGTCGCGCGCGCGTACACCGAGATGCAAAACGAGGGTTGGCTCGTCGGGGAGGGCCGGCGCGGCACGCGCGTCGCCGAAAACGCCCCGCTGGCGAGCGGCCGCGAACGCGCCCGCGGCTTGCGCGAAGCGGTCGTGGGCTTCGTCGAAGGGCTACAGCACCGCGGCTTTAGCGTACAAGAAATTTCGCGCGCATTCCAACAAGCTCTCTAACGCGCGTACGTCAGTGAGACGGCGCCGGCATTGTATTGGGCGCGAGCGCTTGCGCAAGCGCGCGGAAGAGGCCGACGGCGCCGAGTCCGACGTTGCCTTTGTCATCGTAGGCGCCGGGGCCGTTCGTCGCTTCGACCGCTATCGTTAGCTTCTGCGCGGGCAAGTAGCCCGCAACGCCCGAGGCGCCGGCGAACCCCAGCGACTGGCTGATCCATGGGCCGCTGAGGATCACGCCCAGGCCGTAGTTGAACGCAGCAGTGTTTTCGCCGCACGCGGAACAGCCGGCTTGTGTGTGGCCGAATCCGATGAGGCTTGGAACGATCTGCGCGGCGGACGACGCCGGCGATAAGAGCTTTCCTATCGCGACGGCTTCGATCGATACGGCGAGGTCGGAGATGTCGGTCGTCTCGACGGCGCCTTCGGCAGTGGTCCACGACGGATTCCAAAACGTCGCTTCCTCGTAGAACGGCGCGCCGGGCTTAATTCCGAGCACGTCGCGGCGCTCCGAGCTGAACGCGTGCAAGACGGGCGGCGGAATCTCCGGCGTCGTCAACGCGCCGGTCTGCATAAGCCCCATCGGCTCCAAGACGTACTGTCGAATTGCATCGACGAGCGGCATCCCGGCGATCTTCTCGAGCACGCGGCCGAGGATGACGTAATTCGTGTGCGAGTAGCCCCAGTTGCTGCCCGGCACGAACTGCAGGGGTTTTGACACGCCGATCTGCGTCAGTTCTTCGGGAGTCCACTGGCGAAACGGGTCTCGGTAGACGGCCAGCGACGTTTCGGGCTGATACACGTAATCGGCGTAGCCCGACGTCATCTGCGCGAGATTCCTCAGCGTGATGCGATCGGCGCTGGGAAGACCGGGAAAGTAGGCCGAGAGCTTGGCGTCCAGCGTCACCTTTTTCTGGTCGACGAGTTCGAGCAACAGCGTCGCCATATACGTGAATGCCATCGCTCCGTTGCGAAAGTGCATGTCCGGGGTCGCCGGAACCCCCGTCATCGAGTCGCCGAAAGCGCCGGTGTAGACTTCGGTTCCGTTCGCGCGCACCTGCACGATGACCGCCTTCAGGTGGTTCTGGGCCATCGAGCCACGCACGATGTTCTCGATTGCGGAAGCCGAAGGCCCGTCGGCCGCGCGTGCCAGAGTGGAACTCGACCAGAGCAAAAACACCGCCAGCACGGCCACGATGCGGACGTAGTGACGCGGAACCTCGTACATTGTTGTTTCCTCCGCCGACGCCGTTCGCATGCCATACCACCTCCGCCTGCGTCGCGCTGGACCAGGCGAAACAACGACTGCTGTAGTAGAGTCAATTATGCCCGATCGCGTAATGGACGCACAGATGAGCGCCAAGCCCGGCTTTATCGCCGCACTCGATCAGAGCGGCGGTTCCACGCCCGGGGCGTTACGTCTCTACGGTATTCCAGACAGCGCCTACAGTGGCGATGACGAGATGTTCGCGCTCATGCATGCGATGCGCGTTCGCGTCATGACGGCGCCGGCGTTCACCGGCGAAAAGATCATCGCAACCATCTTGTTTGAGCTTACGATGGACGGCACCGTCGGCGATACGCCGGTTCCGACCTTCTTATGGAAAGATCGCGGCATCGTCCCGTTTCTCAAGGTAGATAAGGGGCTGGAGGACGAGCGCGACGGCGTGAATTTGATGAAGGCGATCCCCGGTCTCGACGCGTTGCTCGCTCGTGCTTCCGGATTAGGTATCTTTGGCACCAAGATGCGGTCGACCGTTCGGCTTCCCTCGATCAGCGGCATCGCAGCCATTGTTGACCAACAGTTCGAATTGGCCGCACAAATCGCAGATCGCGGGCTCATGCCGATTCTCGAGCCGGAAGTACTCATAAAGAGTCCCGACAAGGCGGCGGCGGAAGCTCTGCTTCTGGCGGCGCTCGTCCGTCAACTCGACGCTCTCCCGGCGAATCGCCGGGTCATCTTGAAGCTAACGATTCCAGACGTGCCTAACCTGTACGAGCCTCTCATTCAGCACGAAGGCGTGGCGCGCGTCGTGGCGCTCTCCGGCGGCTATTCGCGCGATGAGGCTTGCGAACGTCTCTCGCACGATCGCGGTATGATCGCCAGCTTCTCGCGGGCTTTACTGCAGGGTCTTACGCACGACATGAGCGATGCAGCCTTCAACGCCGAGTTGAAGCACTCGATCGACGAGATTTACACGGCTTCGACCGTGAAAAGCTAGGCCTTCCTCGCCTCATACTTGACCAGCGTTGCGCCAA
>PKWF01000151.1 GCA_003133185.1 Vulcanimicrobiota bacterium
AACGACGCCGTGCCCTCGAGCACCTGCACCAGCGATTCCGACGGCGGGCTGATGGCCGGGCCGATCACGTCCGAGCTCGTCGGTATGGAGGACGGCTGCACCGCGTAGCGGCCGGGCACGGGCTCGGGGAGCAGGACGTCCCGGAGGTTCCGGGCGTGCCGGTCGCGGGCGGTCAGCGGGCTCAGGCCGAACGTCGACTCGATCAGCGCCAGACTGGAACAGTGCTCGAACGGGCCGTCGTGCACGACCCGGCGCGGCAAGGCCAGATTGGTCGCCACGATGCCGGGGACCCGGAAGCCGAGCTGCCGGTAGTTGGGATACAGCTGGCCGTCGGTCGGAGTGCTGCTGTCGCCGGCGTGCATGACGTTCGCCGGGTTGGTGTCGTCGATGACCTGCGGCGGCGGCACGTGGTCGTAGAAACCGCCCCATTCGTCGAACGTCACGATGAAGACCGTGTCGTCGAGGTAGCCGTTGTCGGCGAGGGCGTGGTAGGCGTCGGCGATGAACCGCTCGCCGAGCCGGATGTCTCCCTGCGGGTGGTCGTCCCCGGACGTCCCCGTTGTGTCGTTGTAAAAGGCAGGGTCGATGTAGCACACGTTCGGCAGGGTGCCGTTCTGGCAGGCGGTGACGAACGACGTGCCGGAGGACAACGCGGCCGTTGCGGCATTGGCGTCGGAGAAGGGGTGCATGAACGCCTGGTACTTGAAGGTCGCGCCGATCTCGATCCCCGGGTCGGCCCACAGGGCGAGGAACGGCGCGTCCTGGTAGTAGTAGCCGCCGGTGGGGATGCCGCTGGAGTTCGGGATGGGGGACAGCTGATCCCAGATGGTCGGCAAGGTCGAGGCCACGAACGAATCGTCGAGGCGGTCGGTCTGCGCCGCGTGCTGGTAGAAGCGGTTCGGGTAGGTCTCGGCGGCGATCGCGCAGAAGTAGCGGTCCAGAGTCGTGTAGTGCTCGGCGAGCGCGCCGATGACGGGCAGGTCGGGCAGGGCCTTGCGGGTCCCGTTGTGGTGGAAGTTGGTGTAGTAGCCGACCGGGAACGTATTCGCCTTGGCCGGGATGACACCCGCGTTGGCCACTTCTCCCGGCCGCTGCAGGAAGCCGTTCATCTTGCCGTAGTTGTACTCGACGAGCCAGCCTTCCCAGCTGTGGTCCGGGTCGCTGTACCCGCAGCCCTGGAAGTCCGGGGCCAGGGGGTAGTTCGGGTAGGTGTTGCCGTCGACCGCGGACACGAACGTCATGTCGTGCCGGCCATCGGCGCCGGGCAGCCAGCCGAGGAAATGGTCGAACGAGCGGTTCTCCATCATCAGGAAGACGATGTGGTCGATGGCTCCCAGGTCAGCGCCGGCGGGCTTGGCCGCCGCCGTCTACGGCGCTTCCGAGGGCTTGCAGACGGTACTCATCGAGTGCCGCGCGCCCGGCGGCCAGGCCGGTTCGTCGTCGCGAATCGAAAACTATCTCGGCTTTCCCGCGGGCATCTCGGGCGAGGATCTTGCCTCGCGAGCCTTCCATCAGGCGAAGCGATTCGGCGCGGAAGTCATCGTTGCGCGACAAGCGACCAGCATCGAGCCACGCGATGGACCGGGCACAACGCACGCTATCGTCCTCGATTGCGGTAGCCGCGTGCAAACCAAAGCGATCGTCCTGGCGAACGGGGTGGAGTGGCGGCAGCTTTCGCTTCCCGGCTCCGATGCGTTGCTCGGGCGCGGCGTCTACTATGGCGCGTCGCGCACCGAGGCGCTGAACGCGCGTGACAAAGACGTCGTTCTCATCGGCGGCGGCAACTCCGCGGGACAGGCCGCGATGCTCTTCTCCGGCTACGCGCACAAAGTGACCATCATGGTACGCGGTGAGAAGCTTGCGGCAAGCATGTCGCAATATCTCATCGACGAACTGGAGAAGAAGGAGAACGTCTTCATCGAGTTCACCTGCGAATGCGTCAGCGTAAGCGGCACCGGTCACCTCGAGTCCATTGAGGTTCACCAAAACGGCGAGCAGAAGACGTTTCCCGCCGACATGCTCTTCATCTTCATCGGCTCCGAGCCCGAGACGAAGTGGCTCCCGAGCGCGGTGATTCGCGACGCGCAGGGGTTCGTTTGCACGGGGCGCGACGTCCTCGACCTCGAGCCCGCCGGTGCCACGTGGGCGCGTGATCCCTATCTGCTGGAAACCAGCATCCCCGGAATCTTTGCGGCTGGCGACGTTCGGCACGGCTCGATGAAACGCGTCGCCTCGAGCGTCGGCGAGGGCAGCATGGCAATCGCGCTCGTCCATCAGTATATCGGCGAAACCGCGTCCTAGCTATCCATCGATTAACGGCATCACGCGCGTCTGCAACGCGGCGATGAATTGATTCGGATCGGTGAAGCAGGCAAAGTGGCCGCCGTCGATTGGAACGAAGGCCTTGATCGGTGCGCGCACCTGCTCGACGTACTCCTTTGCGGCCTCGAACGACACCATGTGGTCGTCGCGCCCTTCGATGACTAAGAACGGTACCGGGATCTCTGGGAACTCTTTGCGCGCATCGAAGTTGACGATGGTCGGCGCCGGCCCCGCGCCTAAAGTCAGCCTAGCAGTCTTTCCATGGCCACAACGTCTACGTATCGGTCATCGACGATCCCGTGCTCTTTGAAGATGCCGACCTCGACGAAGCCGGCCTTTCGATATAGCCGCTTGCCGTGGTCGTTATGGTCGAGCGCGTGAAGCACGATTTTGTGGAACACAGCCTGCACCGCCTCGCGCATCAGATGGTCGAGCAATGCGAAGCCGATGCCCTTCCCGCGCTGGGCGCGAGCCACATAGATCGAGAGGCCCGCGACGCTCCAGTGGCCGCGCCGCGGCGAGAACGGATTCAGCGACGCCCAGCCTAAAACATCGATCGACGTCGAGGCTACGAGAACCATGTATCGTCGATCCCGCTCCGTCCACCAACGCACCATATCTTGTGACGACTTCGGCTCTGTCTCCAAGGTCGCAATGCGATCCTCGATGCCCTCGTTGTAAATAGTCCGAATCGCTTCGAGATCGTCGATTGATGCGAGCCGGATCGTAAAATCGTTGCTCATTCACTCGTCGATGCCGTTGAGCTCGGCAAGCGCATCGTCGGGCAGTTCGATCTCCGCAACCGCGAGATTCTGGCGCAGATGAGCGAGAGAAGACGTGCCCGGGATTAGCAGTATGTTGGGTGCGCGCTGCAGCAGCCACGCTAGGGCTACCTGCATTGGAGTCGCGCCGCGCCGTGCCGCCACGTCGGACAGCGTTGACGATTGCAGCGGCGTGAAACCGCCGAGCGGGAAGAACGGCACGTAGGCAACGCCGTCGATCGCCAGCGCATCGATAAGCGGGTCGTCGTCGCGGTGGGCGAGATTATAGTGGTTCTGCACGCAGACGATTTCGGCGATGGCACGCCCCTGCTCGACCTGCGCGGAAGTGACGTTGCTCAAACCCAGGTGTTGGATCAGGCCCTGCCGCTGCAACTCGGCCAGCGCCGTCAATGGCTCCTCGATCGAGCCTTCGCTTGGGCCAAGGCCCTCTCCCATGATTCGTAGATTGACGACTTCCAGCGATTCGAGCCCAAGATTGCGCAAGTTGTCGTGAACCGCGCTCGTAAGTTGCGCTGGCGTCATCGCCGGGTGCCACGACGCATCCTCGCCGCGGACACCGCCGACCTTGGTCACGATCACCAAATCCTCCGGGTAGGGATGTAGCGCTTCGCGGATCAGCGCATTGGTGACGTGCGGGCCGTAGTAGTCGCTGGTGTCGATGTGGTTAACGCCGCTCGCAACCGCCGCGCGCAGCACGGCCAGCGCCGCGTCGCGATCTTTCGGCGGTCCGAACACGCCCGGGCCGGCCAACTGCATCGCACCAAAGCCCAGTCGTTTCACCGAGCGATCGCCAAGCGGAAACGAACCGGCGGTGTTGAGATTGTTCATCCACGCAATAACCCCGAGCGTCCAGCGAACGATTCGGCCGTGCCTTAAATGAGATGGCGCTCGCTTGGTCGAAAGCGCCGGCGATGAAGCGCTATATAACGATCTTTACCCTGGCGATGATTTCGCTATTTGCTTGGCAGGTCGCGCGAGCGTGCACCGGAATTCGATTGACTGCCAAAGACGGCGCCGTCGTCGTGGCACGGACGCTCGAGTTCGGCGCGGATCTCCAATCGAAAGTGCTGGTCTATCCGGCTGGAACGCTGGTCACGGGCTCGCTGCCGAATAGCGCGTCGGGAATTTCGTTTACGACGAAGTACGGCATCGTCGGCGCCAATGCATTTGGTTTGCCGATGGTCGTGGATGGGCTCAACGACCAAGGATTGTACGTCGGCGAGTTTTTCTTCCCGGGTTCTGCCGGATACACCGACGTGACGCCGGAGAATGCATCGCGCGCGATGGCGGGCTACCAGTACTCGATGTGGATCCTCGGGAACTTTGCCAGTGTAGCCGAGGTCAAGGCCGCCTACGAAAAAGTGGTGCTCGCGCCGACCGTCGTGCCGCAGCTCGGGATGGCGCCCCCGGTACACTTTCGCATCACGGATAAGACCGGCGCCACGGTGGTGGTCGAGCCGATCGGTGGAAGGCTCGTGATCTACGACGACCCGCTTGGCGTGCTCACGAACTCGCCGGCGTTCGACTGGCATATTACCAATTTGAGTAACTACGTCGGCCTCTCGCCAAACAACCGCGAGTCGATGACGATACAGGGCGTAACGCTGAACAGCTTCGGTCAGGGATCGGGCTTCTACGGGATTCCCGGCGATTTCACGCCGCCGTCGCGTTTCGTGCGCGCCGTCGCCTACGAAGCCGCAGCCGTTCAGCCCGCTACGGCGAGCGATGCGGTGCAGCAGGTCTTCCACATCCTCAACAACTTCGACATTCCCGTCGGCGCCGTTCGCGACGAAGTTCAAGGGAAGACAATTGACGAGTGGACGCTTTGGACCTCAGCCGAGGACCTGACGAACCTTCAGTTCTACTTCCGAACCTTCAACGATCAATCGCTGCGCAGCGTCGACGTTCGCAAAGCCTTGGCAAGTGCTGGTTCGACCGTCAAGTATCTACCGATGGAAACCGATCAGCCCACGCCGATCACGAGCGTCTCGCTCTAGTCGTACTCAGCTCTTTCTCAGCCTTCTTGAGAAGTTCCAGCCGGGCTGCAAGCCGCTCTTTGCGGGTTCCGGTCTTAATGAGCGGTCCCACGCTGAAATTGAAACCGGGCGGCCGCGGCCCCAGTTACGAGGTTTCGGTCAGTCGAGTCTAAACGGAGCGCTAACGTGTTGCCAGGCTACCTCGGTGCGTTGACCATCGTACTCCTGATTTCCATGGTGATCGTGCGCGTATGGATGTTAGATCAACGTGGAATCGTGGCCATGAAGTTCGGCACGGTCGACAAGACCGACTTCTTGATACCGCCGTTTGCGTTCCTGTACTTCTATCTGGTATTCGCCGGCGCGTTCAACTGGCCGGCCGTCGCGGGCGAAGATCTCTTTCGAGCTTCGTCGTTGCAGTGGATCGGCGTCCTGCTCTGCGCATCAGGGTTATGCTTGATGGTCGCCGGCCTTGCGTCGTTTGGGTCGAGTTTCCGCGTCGGAATCGATACCCAACACCCAAACGCCCTCATTACATCGGGAGTTTTCGCGTTTACCCGCAATCCTATCTATGTGGCCTTCGGCTCTGTCCTGCTCGGTGAGTTCTTGATACATCCGCGTTGGCTTCTGTTGCTATACCTTGCCGCGGGCATAGCATTGTTTCACCGCCAAGTTCTGCGTGAAGAGGCGTACCTTCAAGAACACTACGGGGCGGAATTCACGGCGTACCGGGCGCGCGTACGACGGTATTTGTAGCCGTTTTGAATGAGGCTTCGCCTGCCCGGTCGAAAGAGTCTGAACAAATGCATCTTCGACTTGCCGTCGTCGTGTTGGTGGCCTTTCTGACTGCGTGCAACAGCAGCAGCAGCACGATCGTCACGCCTGCGCCCGTATCCGTTAACGGTACGGACACCGATTTCGTCGTGAGCGGGCGTTACATCGACGTGAGCGACGCTCCGGCGGGCTCGTCGCTCCGGCGCGCGGTCGGAGCGAAGTTCTTCATCAAGGGCCTGGTCTATTGGCCGACGCCGAGCGGGAAAGGCGTGGCCGACCCGCCGATGCTCGACGACGCGCTGCGCGACGGCAACATGGCAGTCTGGTCGCGCGACCTTCCGCTGATG
>PKWF01000161.1:0-5109 GCA_003133185.1 Vulcanimicrobiota bacterium
TGTTCATGTTCATGGGGATCGTCGAGCTGGGAAGATACAGTACCTATGCGATACTCGCACAGGCCGCGGCTCGTTCCGGCGCCAACTACGGCTCTTACAATCTCATGACGGCCGCCGACGTCAACGGCATCAATAGCTGGGCGACGGGCGACGCGCAGTACCTTCCGTCGCCGAGCGTTACTTATCAGCACCTTTGTTCGGTCAACGGCGTTTTGCCGCCCGTGGCGTGCACGTGGAATACGACGGCGCCGCCGACGAACACTGTCTACTACATCAAGGTGACGGTGAGCGGTAACTACGCCCCCTGGGTATCGTACCCAGGCATTCCGGCCCACGTCACAGTAACGGGCTCCGACTACTTGCGGGTGCAACAGCAATGATGAAAAACACTCATCGCAAGCGCGGCAGCAGCCTTGCGGAAACCGTCATGGTCATGCTCGTGATGCTGGGAATGACGTTTGGGCTAATCGACTTTGGACGGCTCATGTATACCTACGCATTCCTAACCAACGTGGCGCAGATGGGCACCCGCTGGGCGAGCGTTCGCGGGTCGAAGTGTACGCTGCTCGATCACTGCGATGCAGATGGCCCGCCGGGAGATCCCAACGGTACGGATGTCGCAACCTGGATTACCAGCCAGGACATCGGCATCGTGAATCCCGGCCTCATGAGCATATCGGGCGACTATGCCGTTGGCAATGCGCCGGGTAGTCTCGTCGTCGTCTACATCACCTATCCGTTCACGTTCCTTCCGTTCGTTTTACCGAACACGACCGTGAACTTCCGGGTCGCTTCGAGATATCACATCACCAATTGATAGACCACCTGTACCCTTAGGCTCGGCGCTCGCGCTGCGCCCTGCGGGCCGGCTACCGCGGCCGGCTCGCATCCGCTCGGGCACTGCCCTTCAAACGCCGGCCGGAAGCGTCTCGGCGTTTTTCGCGCTCGAGGGTTACGACCGGCGTCATCGCGTGGCGACCTACGCATTGCACGTGATCAACGGCACGAAGTCCGTCCTGCTCTGTCGCACCTGGGTCGTCTCGCGTAACGGCGAACCGGTGATGGCTTATCCGGTCCCGTTCGAAGTCGGACCGCTCTCCACGTCGGAGACGCGCGTGCCCGTCTGGCCGGGGGATTTTGCCTCCTTCGACGGCGCGGTCGCGGAGATCGTCGGCGAGGGCGTCCGCTGCATCGTCGAAGCGCCCGCACCAACCGTAAGAAAAGCGGCCTCTTCGTACGCGATCGTCGCGGCTGCGAGCCTCCTCTTCGGTCTTCTCGCGATCGCGGCTGCGGCGGCACTCGGCGGCCTCTTGCCGCGCATCCTNNATCGTACGCGCTCGTGGCGGCTTCGAGCCTCCTCTTCGGGCTTCTTGCGATCGCCGCCGCGGCCGCGCTCGGCGGGCTGTTGCCGCACATCGCGGCCTTCGCCGTCCCTCCGATGGCGCTTGCGGGTACGACGGTTCGGGCCGAGTACAGCGCGTCGGGCATCGGCAAGCTTTCGTATGTTGTCGCCGCGCCCGACGGGCGCTCGCTGCAAGGCGGGCCGCTGACAGACCGCTCCGGGTCGATCCCGATCGTTCTTCCTCATGCGAAGGCTGCGGGTGCGTACACGCTGCGCATGGTAATGCAGGGGCCGCTGGGGAGCGTCGATGCGACACGAGTTCTCAACGCGATCATCGCGCCCGTGGCAACCAACCGCGGCAAGGTTGCCCGAATCGGGTCGATCTCGGTTTCCCCGATCATCGCGAAACCTGGCCAAGTGATCGACGTTTCCTATGCGGCTACAGCCGAAAGCGGCTACGTGCGGCTGCTGGGCGTCGATGGGACGATCTGGGGCGAGAAGCCCTTTTCGGCCCGCGGCGAGACGCAGTTCGTCGTTCCATACTTCTCAGGAGCGCGAGAGATGCGCGTCGTCGTGCACGTCGCGAGAGGGCAGACGAGCGCGCAATCGACGGCCGGACTCGTCGTGGCCGATCTAGCGGGCCGCCCCGCGAGCCCCGACACGCAGGTCGTGGGCGACGACGAATCCGGATCGGGGCCGATCGAGGACGGTTCGGCAAACGGCACCTTCGCGGTTCTCACCCCACGAGTGAGAAGCGGCAATCCGATTAAGATTCGCATACTTTCGCCCCGCAACGGCATGCGTTTCTCGCTTACGGATAGCCAATCGCACGAACTAGCCCATCTCGATGCCGGCACCGATGCCGACGTCGTTACGCTGCCGGCGCCCGCAGTCTCGGTTCCGACTCGCTACGTCGTCGTCGCGAGCTTTACCGACGGCTTCGGCCAGGAGAGCATCGTCCAGCCCGTCACGGTTCTGCCGTAGCGCCATTGCGGGTGGACGGCAGCAATGATAAAATAACGCCCCGCTTGAATAAACCACGGGCAAGGAGAGTTTATCGTGTCCAGCGATTGGCGAGCCCGCTTAGGCTCATTCGCGGCCGGCCTTGGTTTTAACCGGCTGAGCGACGACTTTTCCGACGATGCGGAAGCGACGGCAGCATCCGGGGAGAGCACTGCCGGGACTTCGCGTCTTCGCAGAGTTCTCGACGACCTAAAGGCCGGGGATCCCAATGCCGTGGCTTCGAGTACCCCCAATTCGAGTAATGGAAGCCCGCCGGCGGAACCGGCGGCGCCCGCAGTCGAGCCTGTGGCAGTCGAGCNNAAGCGCCCATCGAAGAAAAACCAAAAGCGGAAGTTGCGAAGTTCACGGCCTCCGCGCCCGTTCTCAACGGGGAAAGGAAGGCGGAAACCGCAATGTCCGACGATGTCTTTCTGCTCGTAGCGGAGCAACGTAAAGCGGCGGAAGCGCTGCTGCTCCAGGTCGCGGAGCTCGAACGGCGGCTCCAGACGGAAGCCCATGCGGCGCAAGCCGCCGCGGATTACACGTCGGCTAAGGAAAAGGCCGAGGCGGCAAAGATCCTCGAACAGCAGGCAAATGAGCTGGCTCACGCCGCCGTCGAGCATCACGGCGCGGTCCTAGCCGAACGCCAAGAGGCCGATAGGCTCGTCGCGGCCACGCGCGCCGACGCCGAAGCAGCGAAGGCAAGAGTCGCGGAGCTGCAGGACCAGTTACGTGATGCGCGCCGGCTTTCGGATCAGTCGCTCTCCGCGCTCGCGCCACGTGAGAATCGCGCAAAGGAGCTGGCCGCGAATGAGGCGGCCGCCCAAAGAAAAGCGGCAGAGGCCGCCGCAAGCGTCACGGCCTGTCAGTCTGCGCGCGCTCAAGCCGAAAAGGAAGCCGAAGAGGCGAAAAAGTGGGCTGAGGCCCTAACGAGCGAGATTGCGGAGCTCTCGACGCGCATCGCGCAACAGGCTGCCGAGGTAAACCGCAGCCGCGAGGTTATCGTTACGGCGAAGTAGCTAGGCGCTCCGGCTCTGGGTGCGCCAGCGGCGGATGCCTTCCTCGCGAAACTCTTCGCCGGCGGAATCCTCGCGCCAGGCTTCGGAGAAGGTCGCACTCTCGCTGCGCGGCCGGCGCTCGAGTGGTATGTCATCGAAACGGACGCGCATCGATACGGAGACGCCTTCTCCAAAAACGACCGCCTGTTGCGCCGGCAGGCTCGGCAGCGCGCTCATCATTGCATAGCCGCTCTCAGGCAGCGCTCGCTCGACAAAGCGCTGATCGTGTTCGTTTCCCATCCGCAGCGCAAAAACCGTTCCACATTGTGAAAGCGCACTCAACGAGAGTTCCGATGGCCGCTGCGAGACGAGGGCGAGCGACAACCCGTATTTGCGGCCCTCCTTGGCAATGCGCGTGATGGCTCGAGCGCCGGCGGCAAAATCGGTACGATCGTCTTGCGGCAGGTAGCGATGGGCCTCCTCGCAGACGAGCAGAATCGGCGGCCGGCGTGCCGGATCGGACCACAACGTNNGGCTTTCCGGCGACCGGAATGCTCAGAAGGTTGCCGACGAGCTTCGATAACGAATCTTGCTTCTCCAAACTATCGGTAAATAAGAACGAAAAACGCCGGTCCTCGCGCAACGATTCCAGGCGAGCCCGCAGGCGTAGATACGAGATGGCTCCGTCGGCCTTATTTAGCTTGCCGACCTCATCATTGAGGAAGCGAAGGATGTCGTGGACGGCAAACGGTGTGGGCGTATCCACGGTAATCCCTGAGGCAGAGCGGTCGACGCCCGCATTGTGGCGGCGTGCCTTTGTAATCACGTCCTTCAGAATGAGGGCCTGCGATTCTTGTTCCTGGTGCGTTCCGCCCCGCACCAGTATGCGGGTCGCCTCTTCGAGATTGAAGAGCCAGAGCGGCAAATTCAAGTTCTCGACATTGAGCACGTTGGCGAGATCGCCAAATGCCGCGGTGTATTCGTTGTGCGGATCGAGCAGAATGACGTGTGCGTTCGGCTGGTCGTTAAGAATCGCCGACAGAATCAACGTCACGGCGCACGACTTTCCCGATCCGCTCGCGCCCACTACCGCAAAGTGCCTTGAAAGAAGCTCATCCACCATAACGAAAGCCGGCTGCGATTCATCGTGGCTCAGCGTACCGATTCTAACGTTGGAGGTTGACGGCCGTACGTACACGGTCTTGAGATCGGCGCTCGTTGCCGGAACGACGAAAGCTCCCAACGCCGGAGGATGCGAGACGCCGCGATGAAAGGTCGCGTCGTTGCTTTGCGAACCGGTAATCTCACCTAAAGGCGTAACGGCGACGCGCCGCTGAAACGAGGACACGTCGAGCTCCATCGAGTCGACGACTCCGACAACGTCGCTTTCCTTGCCGCGTACGACGACCATCGAACCGATGCGTACGGCCGTTTCGGGATTCGAGTCGTTATCGCCCGTCACCATGATCCTGGATCCGGCCAGGCCGGTTATGCGTCCAAGCGTCTCTTCCACGCGCTACACCTCGCTGCGATCGCGGCGGCGCACGGAGATGACGGAGTCCGCGGCCTTCATAAGGCCGGTTTCGCTATTGCTAAGATCATTAGTACCTGTCCCTAATGTTTTGCTAGAGCCCGCATATATTCGTACTACGTTGCTTGCTTCCTGGCAAGCCTTTCGGTTAAAAAGAAAGGCCTCAAGCAACCAAGCACTTGCTAGGGGGAATGGGGCATCAACGGGCCGGTTCGCTCCCAGATCGAGACCCCGTC
>PKWF01000161.1:5155-6511 GCA_003133185.1 Vulcanimicrobiota bacterium
CGTTGCGCCTGATTGAGCACGTCTTGGCTTGCCGCGGGGCCCATGAAGGTCCAGGTCGTGCTCGATGTCAGGTAGGCGGTGAGCTGCTTGACGGTCAGGTACCCGTCGCTGGTTTTGAGATCGGGCTGGCCGTACGTCTTATCGACGACCATTCCGACGAAGGAGTTACAGGCGCCGCCGTGGGGCTTACCCTCGGTGGTGCACGATGTGTCGGCCAACGCAACGCCCTTCGTGATGGTGTTGAACAGGTTGGCCGAGTACGAATCCGAGACGTCGGGGCAGGCCGCGCGGGCACTAGCGAAGGCAGCCGCTGCGAAGAATCCCGCGACCGCGAGATAGCGCGACGCCCGGCAGAGAGAGAATCCCTGGCTCATCCGACTCATTATAGATTACTCGGCGGCGACCGCAACGGCCATGGGGCGNNCCCGTCAACTGCTGGGTCGTGTAACCGTGGGATTGGGTGACACCCGAGGCGAGCACGTTCCATGCAATGGCCGTCTGGTGCGTGAGCAGGGTCGTTAAGATCGCGATGCCGAGGCTGCCGCCGAGCTGGCGGAGCAGCGTGAAGACGCCGGTCGCGCCGGCCAGCTCCGCCCTCGGAACGTCGCCCAGCGAGATCGTGGTGAGCGGGACGAAGAGGAAGCCCAGCGCGAATCCCTGGACGAGTCGCGGCCAAAAGACATCCCAATACCCGGCTTGCACCGTCAGGCCGCCCAAAAGCCAGGTAGACCAGGCAAAGAGGAGCGTCCCGAAGACGATCGACCATCGCCCGTCGATACGATTGAGAATGCGGCCGATGATCAGCATTGAAGCCGCCGTCGCGAAGGCACCGGGCATCAACGCCAGCCCGGTATCGTATGCCGTGAACCCCAGGATCGATTGAAAGAAGAGCGGCAAGATCAACGCCGTGCCGTAGAGCCCAAAGCCCATGATGATGCCCAAGAACGATCCGATCGAGAACGACCGGAACTTGAAGACGTTTAGATCCACGATCGGGTAGCGGTCCCGTAGCGTCTTGACGACGAAAACGACTAACGAAACCACCGAAACGACCGTAAGGATCTGAATTGCCTGCGAAGAGAACCAGTCGTCGCGTTCGCCTTGCTCCAGCACGAACTGCAGAGAGGCCAATCCGGCGGTGAGCAGACCGAGGCCGATCCAGTCGATGCCGCCTTTGGCCTTGGCGATGAACTTTGGATCGGGAATGAAGGCGAGCGTCATCAGAAAGGCCACGATACCGATGGGAATGTTGATGTAGAAGATCAGCGGCCAGCTTGCGTTGTCGACGATCCAACCGCCGAGCGCCGGCCCGATCGCCGGCCCGACCATCGCGCCCATGCCGAAGATTGCCATCGC
>PKWF01000011.1:0-373 GCA_003133185.1 Vulcanimicrobiota bacterium
GCATCAAGGTTAACTACGTATGTCGTAGGGCTGCCGCTACCAGGCGTAAAGATTGCGACGTTATACTGGTTTGTTGCCCCCACGCTTACTGCAACGTCGTCGGTAATAGGGTCTACCGAACAACCAGCTATAAGCCCATATGAAACCAAGAAGGTTGTGATGGGAGTATTTCCACCGTGAGGATATTCAAATAGCTCTGACCCGTCCGGAATGTAGACGTTCCCCGAGGTATCAGAGCATGTCCCTGCATCCCCGTGTGTAAGACTTCCAACGAGTTCGCCGGAAGGATACGAAATCACACACGTACCTCCGCAGCCTCCGGTGGCGTACAATAGGTCGCCGCTCGAAGTCCCCGGTTCCATCCAAGACCCCG
>PKWF01000011.1:438-2607 GCA_003133185.1 Vulcanimicrobiota bacterium
TGTCGCTGCACGATAAGCGAAGCGCCGCTGTTTCGCATGAATCTGGAGCGACGCCCAGAATGTAAAAGCGCCGTGGCAGACCGTAAGACTGAAGAGCAAATCGTCGCGGTCCTTCTGGGCATCATCGAACTATTGGCACAGTCCGTTGGAATAATGGAAAAGATGATTGAGAAGCCAGTGTTTATGGACGACGGAACGAGCAAAAGGCGGTTTCGCTTCACGAATCCGGATGCATTGGTTTTCCAGGTTCTTATGTGCGCGCGAATCTCAAGCGGTCTTAGGGCAGCGGCTATACTATTAATGAATGCCCAGACCAGGGAGGTGGGCGTGCTATTCCGCGCAATAGATGACTTTATAGCCAACATTAACTTTGCCGATGAGTTGATTGACAAAGGCCCTGAAAACGTCACTGTTGCGCAGCGCGAATTTCTAGAAACATATTTCGTTGATGATAAGCGTACGTCGGAAGAGCTTCTCGAATCGAGAAAGAAAATTAACTACAATGCGCTACGTCAGAAAGTGCAAGCCGCGGAAGCAAGAGCTTTTGGCGACGGGAACCCGGACAGAACCAAAAAAATGGTTAACGCCATCGATGACGTGTTTAGCGGTGTTGTGCATGGTGGTTACTCATCCGTTATGGAAATGTACGGGGGCGAGTCACTTGAAAAGGCTTGTTTTTAACACTAGAGGTGTCCCCGTTCGCTTTCCCGAGTATCGCCACCATTTAGGGCTGTATGTCCAAAGCGCCCTAAATGCATTCTTCAAGGTATCGCACAACTTCGGGCATACGGAACTCGCGACACATTTAATCCAGCTACGTCGCAAGTTCGAAACGTCGCCAGCTTTTACAATAAAATGAAGCGCCCGAGCCTTCGGCCCCCTCTGGGGTGGGGCGGCCAGGTGGGGCCTGAAGTTGCCCCGCCTTCGATGAGTGCCCAGGCGGATTCACGAAACGACCTGAGGATGATGATACTAGCCGCAGACGTATGGCAATGAAATACTCCGCGAAACTTGTAGCGGTCGCGGTTGTAGTCGCGCTTATCGAAGCGGTGGGCTCGATGTGCGTCGCCGAAGTACCGTCTTACGACCAACTCGCTAACACAGCATCGTGGGGCGCAAGTTCACATGGATGGCAACTGGGCATTATCGGCCGAAGCACTCCATTCCACGCTGGTGAAGCGATTGAAATCATTGCCCTCGTTAGAAACAAAGGACAGGGCGCGGCCATAGAGCCCCTTGAGCCACAAGGCTTTGCTACAACACTTGTCGATTCACACGGGGGCGAGATGCCTAGCGCTGGCGAACCGATGAATTCGACGGGCCGAAATGAGGATTACGTCGACACTAATGGTATTGTGAAGAATACCTTGCATATCAACCAACGATACGCAAACCTTCCTCCTGGAACGTACCGATTAAAAGCCTCGATTAACATCGTTCTAGGCAATAACATGCAGCCCGCGCCAAAGCCAGTGTTCGCGCATCTCACTTCCGGAACTGTAACGATTGCGGTTCTGCCGTAGGCGCCAAACGAAAAGGCGGGTAGGCGTATGACCCTCTGCGGAACGTTACCTCGCAGTGGAACCATCCGTGTAACGCCCGTGTAACTGAACAGGTCGAAAAGGGCAGAATCGGGCAGTATCGCCCAGGAACGGGCATCGCGGAAAACCCTTATAGTATCGGACTATTCAGTAGCTACGCGGAACGGCCAGGACCGCTATAGTTGCCGCTCCCGTCCTATTCCGACCGCTCCCGCCCGCTCCGTTAGAAAATGTTAGAAAACAGCACCGGAGCGGTGACCCAACGGTGCGATTCGCCACGCGGCCAAGCTTGGAACGCGAGCCATGCCAAGCGCGGGGCGAAGGATACCAACAGCCGATAGCCCCTTCGCGGCGCCGCTGGGCGGCATGCTACTGGGCCGATCGGCGCCGCCGTGCCGCGGAGCCGCAATGCTCAGCAAGGCGATACCTTGCAAAGCGACGCTCCCATACGCACTTGAGCTTGAGCGTACCCATGAGCGCGGCGACGCCATTCTCCTACTGACGATGATCACGGAATCGTACGCAAGTAAACCCAGGCTGCCCAAGTTGAACGAACTCGATAAATGGGCGATTCAGTTGTACGAATCGGTGGGTGATCGCGGCCGTGCGGCGCATGCGCAACAAAGTC
>PKWF01000272.1:0-19333 GCA_003133185.1 Vulcanimicrobiota bacterium
GGACGTTCTATACGACGTTTTTTGGCGTCGCGCGCGAGCAGCTCGTGCGATACGCGATTGTGCTGGCTGCGATCGATGCCGCCTTCTTGGTCGCGTATGCCGTCGTGTCGTTTTACCGCGCGCGCGGATATGCGACTTGGGCCGTCCGAGCGCCGGAGGATTCCAACTCGCAGCGCGTGCCGGCCGTAGCGCTCGTCACGCCCCTCATACCACTATTGCTCTTCTACGCGTTTCACTCAGATGCTGCGGTGGCATTCCTGGTTGCGGCGCTCTTCGGCGTGCTGGTCACGCGCCCGGCGCTCGCCGTGCAACGCCTCGTGGCCGGCGCAATTCGCGGCCTCGAGGACGTCGCGCCTGCAGTGCTGCTCTTCATGGGAATCGGCATGCTGCTGGTCGCAACGACCCAGCCGCAGTTCGTCGCCGCGCTTCGGCCGCTGGTCGCTGGCGACTGGCTCCGCAGTCCGGTCGCCTACGTGATGTTTTTTGGCGTCGCAAGCCCGCTCGTGCTCTATCGCGGGCCGCTCAACCCGTTCGGCGTCGGCATCGCCATCTTCACCGTGTTGTTGACCGCGCACGTCTTACCACCCGTCATCCTCGTGGCCGCCGTGATGGCCGTCGTGCAAGTGCAGAACGTCTGCGACCCTACCAACACCGCAAACGTCTGGGTCGCAAACTTCACCGGAGTGCCGATCCAAACGATTACTCGGCGAACGCTGCCCTATCAAACCGCCGTCGCGATCGTCGCAACGGTGGCGGTCGTCGTCGGCGCTCCCGCGCTTTTCGGCGGCCCGGCATTTACGTCGTTCTATCAGCTGGCGGCTGCGGCCGAGACGTTGCCGGGCTTTTACGCTCCAACCTCATCTCGCGATCGAATCGCCGTGGACGACGATGGAACTCCCTTTGGACATGTGGGTGCCGACGTGGTGGCCGCCGAGCTGACCGGCGGGCCCTGGACGGCGATGCGCATTCACGACGATCCGAACTCAACCGACTGTTCCACCAAAGGATACGCCGCATACCTTCGCGTCGGCAGCTCGATCTTTGCGCTTGCAAGCGGCGAAGATCTCGACATCGGTTTGCGGCTCGAAGACTGCGGCGGCTGGATCGTCGACGAGTGGCACGATCATGCCGTGATCGCGCCGCACGCCGACGCGGGCGCGGCGCGCGCGCTGGCAAGCCAAGGCGTGGCGCGGCTGCGCGCGTGGGCGCTTTCGGATCCGGTGCGCAGCGGCAATCTTTTCGCCCTCGGCGCCGCCGTGCGACCGGGAGACCGACCGGCATACTTCTACTCGTTGTTTCGCACGCTCGACGGCAACATGCGCGTCTACGTTCGTGCCGGAGGGCCCGCCTATGCGGCGGGTTTGCGGTCCGGCGAAGTGGTCGAAAGTATCGACGGCAAAGCGTGGTGGCTGTACGGCACCTATCCGGCACAACAGTTGGCCTATGACGGTAAGCCGCATACTTTTGAAGTCCTGCAAGGCGGCCGCGCGGTCGAGATCGCGCTGCGCGCGCCCTTTACGGCATCGGCCAGCGATGGAGAGTAAGCGCGACTCGACTACCCGCTTTGGAAACCGGGCGCCGTCGTACGCCGCCTTTCGTCCGGGTTATCCGCCCGAGGCAATCGACGCGGTTCTCGCGGGGCTGGGCGATCCGTCGACGCTGACGATCGCCGACGTCGGCGCCGGCACGGGAATCTCGTCGCGGCTCTTTGCACGGCGCGGCGCGAAGGTCATCGCGATCGAGCCGAACCTGAACATGCGATCGCAGGCGGAGTCCGATCCCAACGTCGAGTGGCGTGAAGGCACGGCGCAGCATACTGGCTTATCCGACGCAAGTGTCGATTTGGTCGTTGCCTGTCAGGCCTTTCACTGGTTTGCCACGATCGAGGTGATGCGCGAGTTCGCCCGCATCGCCCGCCGGCGCGTCGCGCTCTTGCAGTACGAGCGCGACGAGCGCGATGCGTTCACGAAGGCCTACTCAGAAGTCGTACGAGCCTATGCGAACGATGACACCGAGGACTTGCGACAACGCGGCATCGCGGCGTTCGCTGCGTTTCCGGAGTCGCGGATCTCGCGTACCGAGGCATTCTCGCTTCAAGAGATGGATCGGGAGGCGCTCCTAGGGCGCGCCGCCTCTTCCTCGTACTTACCGGCTTCGGGCGCGCGGGCCGAGGCACTGCGCCGGGATCTCAACGAACTCTTCGATCGCTATGCAAGTGGCGGGCGTGTGGCATTGCACATGGTTACCTACGTCTTGATCGCCGCTCTCCAGAGATGAGCGGAGGGCGGAAGCTTCGGGTCGGCATTGACGTCGGCGGAACGTTCACCGACGTCGTCGCAATCGATGCCGCCACACGCGAGCTCGTCGCTCGCGTCAAAGTTCCGACGACACACGACGCGGCGCGCGGAGTCGCCGAGGGCATCGTTGCGGGCATCGAGCAACTGCTGGCCGATTCTCACCTCGATTCGGCTTCCGTCGCCTTTATCGCGCACTCGACGACGCAGGCAACCAACGCATTGCTCGAGGGGGATCTCGCGCGGGTCGGCGTGCTGGGGCTGCTCGACGGTTTGGCATGGCTATCGCGGCGGCAGATGCGCTTTCGTTCCTTTTCCGTGAGTTCGGGGGCGGTTTTCGCTCCGCGGTTTGCTTTCGTGCGCGCCGGCGACGGTGACGCGTTGCATACCGCCGTCGACAAATTGGTCGCCGCGGGCGCGGAAGTGATCGCGGCCAGCGAAAGCTTTGGCGTGGATCGCCCGGAGCAGGAGTCCGCTGCGGTCGCATATGCTCGCGAGCGGGGGGTCGAGGCGACCAGCGGCCACGACGTCAGCACGGCGTACGGATTGCGTTCGCGCACGCGCACGGCGGCGATCAACGCCGCGATCCTGCCGAAGATGGTGCGCACGGCGCGGATGACTGCCCAGGCGGTAGAGCGTGCAGCGATCCCCGCGCCGCTGATGGTGATGCGCAGCGACGGCGGCGTGATGGACGTGCGCGAGGTCGGACGCCGCCCGATCCTCACGTTGCTCTCGGGACCGGCAGCGGGTATCGCCGGTGCGCTGCTTTACGAGCGCTTGAGCGACGGCATCTTTATCGAAGTCGGCGGAACGAGCTCGGATTGCTCGGTCATCAGAAATGGCCGCCCCCAGATGCAATCCGCGAGAATCGGCGGATACCGCACGATGCTGCGAACGCTCGACGTTCGGACGCTGGGAATCGGCGGTGGCAGCATGCTGCGCCTCGATGGCAGCGCTATTGTCGACGTTGGGCCGCGCAGCGCGCACATCGCCGGATGTGCCTATGCGTGTTTCGTTGCGCCCGACCTGATCGAGGGAGCGCGAGTCAAGCTCATCGCACCGACGCCGCAAGATCGCGCCGATCACGTCGTGCTCGTCGCGCCTTCGGGCGTAAGGATCGCGTTGACGGTCACCTGCGCGGCGAACGTCGCCGGAGGAGTCCCCGAGGGCGCCTTCGCGCGCGGCAACGGCGAAACGGCGCGTCGTGCATTTGAACTGCTGGCGCAGCACACGGGCGGCGACGCGCTCTCCTTGGCGCGGCGAGTGATCTCGCTCGCGGTCGCGAAACTGCGCGCGGCGACCGAGGCTTTGGCGGGTGATTACGCGCTCGACGAGCAGCGCGTGACGCTGGTTGGCGGAGGCGGCGCCTGCGGCGCGATCGTGCCGCCGTTGGCTTCTGCGATGAAGGTGCCGTATCGGCTAGCGCGCGACGCCGAGGTTATCGCGCCGATCGGGGTTGCCTTGGCGCTGGTGCGCGACGTCGTGGAACGCACGATTGCGTCGCCTTCTCCGCAAGAGATCGCGCAGATTCGGCGTGAGGCGGCAGACCGCGTCATCGCCGCCGGTGCCGCTCCCGAGCGGGTCGTCGTCGAGATCGAGATCGATACGCAGCGGAATAAAGTTTGCGCCACCGCTTCGGGGGCGACGGCCCTCGTGGAAGCCGCGGCCGGCGACGCGTGTGGCGAGTCCGATCGTCGAGCGATCGCAGCGCAGTCGTTCGCGTGCAACGCCGCCGAGCTCGATCGAGTCGAGCTGACCGGCGCTTTGAGCGGCTACGAACGCCGTCGCGATCTTCGCGTGATAGACGAACGCGGCGTCGTCCGGCTCGCGCTGCGCGATTACCGGCTTATTCGAACGACGACGGTCAGAGTTGAATCGCAGGTACGTGACGCAGTCGAGACCGCGACGCAGTTCGGCGACGTCGGACGGGCCCTGCCCGCGCTTTATTTGCTGCGAGCCGCGCGCATCGCAGCGTATGAAGGCCTGACGAGCACCGACCAAGCCGTCGCACTAGCCACCGAAGAAGTCGAAGGCTGCGCGCCCGACGAGTCGATCGTTATCCTCATCGAACCGCGCAGCGCTTAGGAAGTCGTTGTCACCCTGAGCTTGTCGAAGGGTGGCATCCCACCGCGCTCGGCGGCATGGTTTGGCGGGGTGATACGCCGGATCTCTGCACGCCGTCGCACGTTCTGTTCGCAACCGGAAAGATTCTCGAATAGCGCAAACGTAAACCCGCAGAGGCGCTAGGGGGCCGTGCGGGTGGCTTGGACGTTCGCGCCATTTTGGTGCAGCGTTAAGGACGTGATTTTGCCGGTCGGGTCGCGGGTGAAGCGGATTTGTGCGGCAACGATTTTGTAGAAGAACGCATCCTTGGCTGAGGCGTAGACGGGAGCGGCGGGCTGGCCGGTGAGCTGCACGTAGAGCCCAGCGCCGCGCAGCGTAACGGTTATTGTGCCAAACGCGCCGGTATAGGTGCCGACGTACTGCTGTAGCGTCGCGTCGTCGAGCGACACGACTGGCGGAAACGCCGGCGGGAGCTGTGCGGTAAACGGCTTGCCATGCACGTCGAGCCGCATTGCCGGAATCGCTTCACCGCCCTGAATGAGGTACAAGCCGACAATATCGCCGTTTCGTCGCGCGAACTGGAAATTAGTCCCGGCTTTTGCGTTTGCGTAGGCGTCCGTGTCGGTACGCACGGCCTCAAATGCGTGCTGTGGCAGCAGGGCGATAGACAAGCTGACCGGGTTCTTGCCTGACGCTACGGTGAAGACCAATCCGGCGATCGCGCTGCAGTAAACGCCCGCGTACGAACTGCGGCCGGCCTCGTCGGCGGGAACGCTCGCCGGACACTGCGCGATCGGGTACTCTGGGAAGAGCGCGTGCGTCGCAACGTCGGTCACGAGCGGCCCGTTGCTCAACGCGACGACCCCGCTCTGGCGATCTTTTGAAATCGCTACGAACGCGTGGTAGCCTGCGGTGTCGCCGCCATGGCTCACGCTGCCTCGGAACACGCTGGTCTCCCATACCAAACCGATGCGATGTCCGGGTGGTCCGGCGGCGCGCGCCTGCTGCGCGAAGAGGCAGGCTGCGGCGAGCGGTCCCTGTCCGAGATTGCAGCGCAGATACCTCAGCATGTCCGCAAGACTCGAGCGAATGCCGCCCGCCGGAAGAATCGCCTGTAAATGCCACGACGCCACTGGCTGCCCGCCGAGATCATGGCCGACGGCGAGCGTCGGGGGATCCGAGGCCGGTACTGTCGCAAACGTCGTGTCCGTCATTCCAAGCGGTGCCAGCACGCGCTGGGCGACCAACGCCTGATAGGTCTCATTCGCCCGGTTCGCCAGCAACTGGCCGAGCAGACCGATACCGTAGTTCGAGTATTCGTAGGTCGCGCCGGGATCGCGCGGCAGCGTATAGGAGTTCAAAAACGCGTACATGTCGGGAATCGTGTAATCCGCATACGGATCGGTGCCGGCGACGTCGTCCATGTTGCTCGGCAACCGCGGCAATCCCGAACGCTGTTCTGCCAACCCTAGCAGGGTGATCGACAGGCCGTCTCTCCCCGGAACGTGCACGCTCTTGGGCAGATACGCAGCGGCCGGATCGTCGAGCTTGACTTGATGCGCGAGCACCATCGAAGCGAGCACCGTCGCCGTAAAAGTTTTGGTCACCGAGCCGATCTCGAAAAGCGTGTGCTCGTCAAGCGGGCGATCGTTGCCGGTCGTGCCGGCGAAGTACGTCTCCACTTTTCCGTGGTCGATGACCCCGACGGCGATCGCCGTGCCAGGCGCCGCGACGCGCACATCGATCGCGGCTTGCAGTGTCGGGGCCGGCATGCTCGCCGCCGCCGCGATGAGCGACACGCACCAGATGAGAGCAATCGAATGCTTCATTTCTTAACCGAAATTCCCGTACGACCCCTGCGCGGGTCAAACGTTTGCGTATCGATCCAAAGGTCACGTAAGTGGTCCATGGATAGAATACTCAACGGCCTCAAATAGGGACTAGCTCACTACTTGCTTTAGGGTTTTAATTTACTGGTGGTTGGCGAATCGCCAGCCCTTCGGTCTCTTCGAGGGCGATCGTGCTCTGGTGGCGTCCGTACGAGAAGTAGAAGATCAGGCCGACGACGAGCCAAATCACGAAGCCGAGCCACACCAGCGGGAAGAATCCCCACACCAGCGGGTTCCCTTGCCGCAGGAAATAGATCAAAAAGAGTGCGGTAACTGCGGAGAGCACTGGAATCACGTAGGGGCCGAACGGAACTTTGAACTTACCCTGCGTCTCCGGATGGCGATTGCGCAATATCGGTACGGCTATCGAGACGAGCACGAAGGCGCTGAGCGTTCCCATATTGGTGAGCGATCCCAGGATGCTGATCGGAAACAGCGCGCCTGCGGCCGCAATCAAAACGCCGAACAGAATTTGCGAGATCCACGGCGTGCGCCACGTTGGATGCAATCGAACGAACAGCGCGGGGATCAAACCGTCACGCGACATCGCATAGAATATTCGGGTCTGTCCGTACATCATGACGAGAAGCACCGTCGTCAAGCCGGCGATGGCGCCGAACGAAATGATCACGCCCGCCCAAGCGAGCCCGATGCTGTCGACCGCAAACGCAACGGGGAAGTTTACGTTGAGCGTGTAGAACGGCACGATGCCGTTGAGAATCGCGACGACGATAATATAGAGAATCGTGCAGACCACGAGGCTTGCGATGATGCCGATCGGCAGATCGCGCGCCGGATTCCGCGCCTCTTCGGCGGTCGTCGAGACGGCGTCGAATCCGATGTATGCAAAGAAGATGAAGGCGGCCCCGCCGAACATGCCGGCCCAACCGAAGGGGAAGAAGCCGCCCGCACCGGCGAGGGGGCCGGGCGGAAGGTGATAGTTCGCGGGATTGATGTGACCGAGGCCGATCGCGATGAAGAAGAGTACGACCGCAATCTTAATGGCGACGATGACCCCATTGACGGTACCCGATTCCTTCGTTCCGCGCACGAGCAGCGCGGTGATCAGAAAGATGATCGCCGCCGCGGGCAAGTTTGCGATTCCCGGCGTCGCATCCCAATGGCTGTGCTGCCATGCCTGTGGGATGTTCAGATTGAACAGCGTGTGCAGAATGAACGTAAAATAGCCGGACCATCCGACGCTGACGGTCGCCGCGCCGAGCGCATATTCGAGGACCAACGCCCAGCCGACGATCCAAGCCAGGAACTCGCCGAGCGTCGCATAGGTATAGGTGTAGGCGCTACCGGAGATCGGAATCTTGCTGGAGACTTCCGCGTAACAGAGCGCGGCCAGCGCGCTCACGATGCCGGCGACGACAAACGAAAACGTCAGTGACGGGCCCGCGCGCGTTGCCGAAGCGACGCCGGTGAGAACGAAGATGCCGGTGCCGATGATCGCGCCGATCCCCATGGCGGTGAGCGCCCACGGGCCGAGCGAGCGTTTGAGGCCGTGCTCTGCATCGCTGCCTTGTGCCAGAATACGCGAGAGAGGCTTGACTCGTTGCATCAACATGGGCTAGCTCCTAACGCAGAAAGCGAATGGCGAACGGATAGGTGTAAGGCCGGCCCTGGCTTGCCGCGACCGTCCCCGCGATGATGAAGATGAGCGAAAACAGCAAGAGCAACAGAATCGCCATCATGATCGCGATCCAGAAAACGCCGAAGGTTAAGCCGGCTCCGGGTTCGGACACATGCCGTCCAGCGTGGCCGGCGATGAATCCGAGCATCACGCCGACCGCGGCGATGATCCCAACAATTCCCACGATGGAAACCGTGATCTGATAGTTGAGCGATGCTCGCGCGTGCTCCGCCACGAACTCCGATTCGTGCGCTTTTATCAGATAGACGACCAGCGGCCCGACGATGTGCCCGAACGGCAATCCGGCGACGGCGATGAGCGCACTCAAGTGCGCCGCCATTGCCCAATTCCGGTCCTGGGAAGCAATTTGAACTTGCATCCCGCTTTATTGCCGGGCATTGGGAAATGGCCTGCCGTGCGGGGCGACGAATTGCGCATAGATGCGAGCTTCTACGCGCTTCGGCTCAGCTGAGTTCGACGTGCTGGTCGTGGGCGGCGGCAATGCGGGTTGCGCGGCGGCGATTGCGGCGGCGCGTCACGGTGCCCGTACGCTTCTGCTCGAGCGTTACGGTTTTTTGGGCGGTACTGCGACCGCCGCAATGGTTGGTCCATGGATGACCTTTCATTCTGCGAAGGAACGCATCGTCGGCGGCATCGCGCAAGAGATGGTCGAGCGGCTGATGCGCAAGGGCGCTTCGCCTGGCCATCTTGCCGATTCGTCGGATTACGTTGCGACGATTACGCCGTTCGACCCCGAAGTGCACAAAGCGCTGCTTTTTGAGATGATGCGAGAAGCCGGCGTGTCGTTGCTGCTGCATGCCTACTTCTTATCGGCGCAGCTCGATGGGGAAGCCGTTTGCGGAGCAACGTTTGCGACGGTCGGCGGCTCCCGTAGCTATCGCGGAAAGGTCGTCATCGACGCAACCGCCGATGCGCTGGTGGCGGCTTCCGCCGGCGTCCCCACGCAACAGGGCGACGAGCGCGGACGCGTTCAGCCGGCTACGCTGATGTTTCGGCTGAGCCACGTCGACCTCGCGGCCCTTGCCGCGTATCTGCGCGAACATCCCGACGAGATGCGCAGTTCGCTGCGTCCACAGGAACGCGTGCCGGCCGCGCTCACGGCAGTTGCAGGTCTGAACGACCTCTGGGAAAGAGCCCGCGGGGACGGGCTCGTCGACGTTCCGCGCGAACTTGTTTCGTTCTTTATCTCTCCGTATCCCGACGAGGTGACCGTCAACATGACGCGCGTCGTCAACATCGATCCGCTCGATCCCGATGACCTGACGCGGGCCGAAGTCGAATCGCGTCTGCAGGCGATGCAGTTGTTGGAGTTCTTTCGACGGCGTGTGCCGGGTTTCGCGGGCGCGCGGATCGCGGCAACGGGCACGCAAGTGGGAATTCGCGAATCGCGGCGCATCGTCGGCCGGTACACGTTGACGCGAGACGACGTTTTGCAGGCCCGGCGCTTCGACGATGCCGTGGCNNTTGCCGGTCAATCGCGAGCAGTTGCTCGTTGCAGGGCGCTGCATCTCCACGACGCACGAAGCGCTGGCCTCGACGCGCTTGACGCCAACGGTGATGACGCTCGGACAGGCCGCGGGAACGGCGGCGGCGCTGGCTTGCGCGCGCGACCTGCGGGTGGCCGATATCGATACGAACGAACTGCGAGCGCAGCTCGTCGCCGACGGCGTGGACTTGCGCCGAAGCGCATGAACGCCGTGTTTGAATTGTGCAGGGCGTATGGCGTGAGCGTTCGCTTCGCCGAACTGGGCGACTGGGGTAAGGACGAACTTCGTGCGGAGTACGATCCGGCGGGGCAGGAAATACGGATCCACGTCCGGTTGGAAGCGGATCTCGTAGCACGGGCTATCGGTCACGAGCTCTACCACCATCGCGAAGCAATCGGCGAGGTAGCCGTGCTTGGCAACAAGCGCACACGGGAAGCTGCCGCGGATGCGTACGCGGCGCAGCTTGCGGAAGATTCGACGTGAGCACGCTGGTTGCCGGAATCGACGGAGGTCAAAGCTCGACCGTCGCGCTTATCGCGGATGAGCGCGGGCAAATCCTTTCACGCGGCACGTCGGGCCCCGCCGACGAAATCGGCGCCGACTCGAATTCCACGCGTCTTCGCGACGCGTTACGAGAAGCACTCGCCGACGCGTGCCGGCGCGCAGGGTTTCCCGTTGAAAGCGATTTCGCAGCGATCGTCGCCGGCGTTAGTGGCTATGAAGGACGCGTCTACGGTGCGATGCCGAAGATGCCGACCCAACGTTTTATTCTGATGCACGACGCGCCGGTGGCGCATGCGGGCGCGCTAGGCGGAAGGCCGGGCGTCGTCGTGATTGCGGGTACGGGGTCGGTCGTCTACGCGCGTGACGAGAATGGTCTCTCCCAGACGCTCGGTGGATGGGGCTTTCTCTTCGGCGACGAGGGAAGCGCGTTTAGCATTGCTCGCGATGCGCTCGCACTCGTGATGGCCGCCCAGGACGACGGGGACAGCTCTCTCCGCGAAGAAATGCGCGCGGCCTGCGATTTCTTTGCAAAGGACTCGCTTCACCACGTTGCACGCGCATTTTATGCCGGCGAACTAACCCGCGAGCGGCTCGCCGCCTTTACGCCGGCCGCAATTCGATTCGCGCGCTTCCGCAAAATTGCCGAGGAAGGGGCCGACCGGCTTGCGGCGCTCGCGCATCGCGTGCTGGCTGCAATGAAAGAGCCCCGAGCGGCATTAGCCGGCGGACTCTTCGCCGACGCGGGCTTTTACGAGCGCGTCAGGGGCGGCATTCTCGCCGCCATACCGGGCGCCGAAGTCGGGCGCGCGAAGTACGAGCCCGCCGCGGGAGCGCTACTGCTGGCCTACCGCGAGCTGGGGCTGCCGATTCCGGAGTTCCAGCGATGAAAGTGCTCGAAGCGCTGCGCGGCGGGCTGATCGTTTCCGTGCAGGCTTGGCGTGGCTCTGCTCTCGACGATCCGCAAGTCATCGCGGCAATGGCGGGAGCCGCGCAAGACGGAGGAGCCGTTGCCGTCCGCATTGAGGGCGTCGAGAATCTGCTCGCCGTGCGCCGGCGCATCGCCTTGCCGATCGTGGGGTTAGTCAAACGCGAGTATCCCGGATTCGAGACCTACATTTCTCCAACGCTTGCGGAGGTGGGATCGATCATCGGCGCCGGCGCTGAGATCGTGGCCTTCGACGCAACCGGTCGGCCGCGGCCGGACGGCAGCCTGCTCATCGACACGATTCGAGCGGTCCACGCAGCGGGCCGGCTAGCAATGGCGGATTGCTCTACTTCAGAAGACGCGGCAGCGGCGAGCGCGGCCGGTGCCGACATCTTAGCGACGACGCTCTGCGGTTATACGGCGTCGACGAAGAACCACGCACTTCCCGCGCTCGATCTGGTTGCCGAGCTTTCGCAAATGGGTAAGTTCGGCGTATGCGAGGGCGGGGTTCGCATGCCGACGGACGTGAGGGCCGCGCTCGATGCCGGAGCCGATGCCGTCGTCGTCGGAACCGCCATCACCAACGTGGACTGGCTAGTTCGGGAGTTTGCAGGGGCTGCCGACAGGGGCTCTTAACAGCCCGTTTAGTCGGTGCGATTCGCGTGCGGAGCGCCTATATTAGGCTGAGGGAGAGCATTCTTTGGTAGAGAGAACAGCGCAACCGGCCCGGCTCGGTCGCGGATTCTGGGTGGTCACTGCGGTTCTGGCGGTACTGGCGGTCGCCGCGATCGTCTTTTGTTACACCTTTCCGCTGGAGCGTTACCTGCCCGCAGCAATCGTAACCGCGCGGCAGGTCGACGAGCTCATTCGCTTCATGTCGGCGACGGGCAGCGCGCTCTACATCTTCGTCGCAGGTTATTTGGTCTATTTCGCGATCGCCTTCCGCGCCAAGGCGTCGGACGCACCCGACGCGATCGGCGTGCAAATCCACGATAACCGCAAGCTCGAGTTTTGGTGGACGGTTATCCCGCTGCTCTTCGTGCTCGTGCTCTCGATCGTGAGCGTCCGAATCTGGTACGAGATCCTGCTGGAGCCCGAGAATGGCCTCGTCGTCGAGGCGATCGGCCATCAGTTCTACTTCTCGTTTCGCTACCCGCAGATCAACGGCGAGGTTACCGATGAAATGCACGTCCCATTGAACGTGCCGGTGACGCTCAACCTCACGTCGGCCGACGTGATCCACGGATTCTGGGTGCCGGCGATGCGGCTCAAGAACGATACGGTTCCGGGTTTAGTCACGACGATCCGGTTCACGCCGCGGCTCGCGGGGCGATATCCGATCATCTGCACGCAGTTCTGCGGCGTCGAGCACAGTGAGATGGACAAGCAGGTCTTGGTGATCGAGGATAAGGCTTCGTTCGACCGTTGGTACAAAGGCTGGCAGCAAAAGAACGCTCGCGTGAGCAACGCGTTGCCGGGTGCGAGCGGACAAGCGATCTCGCTTCAGGGAGGCGACGCGGCGGCCGGCAAGGCGCTCTTCAGTCAAAAGTGCACGGCCTGCCACAAGCTCGCTCCGTTCAACCAAACGCTCGTGGGCCCGGGCCTCGAGGCCGTGCTGCACGATCCGGCTCACCCGGACTTGGTCAACGGTAAGGCGGCGAATCCCGCGGACGTCGCGTCGATCTTGGAGAACGGTTACACCGGCAGCATGGGTGCGATGCCCAGCGCGAGCTCCAACGGCCTCTCTCCACAGGACATCGCAAATCTCGTGGCATTTCTCAACACACTAAAATGAGATATTTGAAAGCAGTATGGCAGTAGCAGCGGTTCACTCGGGCGGTATCGCCGAACATATTCACCCCGAACCTCAAGGGTTCGTCCGGCGGTACGTCTTTTCGCTCGATCACAAGATCATCGGCATCCAGTACATCATCACCGCCTTCGTCTTCTTCATGCTCTCGGGCTTGCTGGCCGAGGCCATCCGAACGCAGCTGCTCAACCCCAACGGCGGCTTCGTCGCGCCCGGCACGTACAACGAGGTCTACAGCGTACACGGCAGTGCGATGGTATGGCTTGTGATCATTCCGCTTCTTACCGGCGGCTTTGGCAACTTGGTCTTTCCGCTGCAGATCGGTGCCCGCGACGTTGCGTTTCCCTGGCTCAACATGCTCAGCTTCTGGATCTTTCCGGTCGCCGGCTTGATGCTGTTTTCGTCGTTCCTCATGGGAGCGCCGACTGCGGGATGGATGGAGTATCCGCCGATCTCGCTGCAGGGCGCGGCCGGGACCTCGATGTGGTGTGCCGCGATTTTCCTAGTCGGCGTGAGCTCGACGATTACGGGAATCAACTTCGTCGTAACGATCTTGAAGATGCGCGCGCCGGGGATGACCTTCACTCGCATGCCGCTCTTCGTCTGGGGACAGTTTGCGACCGCGCCGCTGCTGATGATCGCGACGACGGCGCTGGCCGCAGCGCTGGCGGCGCTCTTTATCGAGCGGCAGTTTGGCGTGCCGTTCTTCGACCCGACCAAAGGCGGCAGTCCGGTCATGTGGCAACATATGTTCTGGTTCTATTCGCATCCGGCCGTGTACATCATGATCCTGCCTGCCTTCGGCATCATCTCCGAAGTGCTGCCGACCTTCGCACGCAAGCCGGTCTTCGGCTACAAGCTGATCGCATTCTCTTCGATGGCGATTGCGCTGCTCGGATTCATGGTTTGGGCCCACCACATGTTCACCTCGGGCCTCGCGCCCTTCTTGCAACTGCCCTTCATGATCCTCACCTACATCATCGGCGTGCCGACGGGGATCAAGATCTTCTCATGGACGGCGACGCTTTTCGGTGGAAAGATCCACTACTCGACTGCGATGCTCTTCGCGATCGGCTTTATCGGCCTCTTTACGATCGGCGGAATAACCGGAATCTTCCTCGCTGCGATTCCGTTCGACTTGCACGTGCACGGGACGTATTTCATCGTCGCGCACCTGCATTACGTGCTCGTTGGAGGAAGTCTCATGGGCGTCTTTGCCGGCATGTACTACTGGTTCCCCAAGATGTCGGGCCGGCTGCTCAACGAAACGCTCGGCAAGATTCACTTCTGGCTCTTTTTCATCGGCTTCAACTGCACGTTTCTTCCGATGCATTGGCTGGGCATGCTCGGGATGCCGCGCGAGGTGGCTACCTACGATCCGCAGTTCACGTTCTGGAACCGCTTCGAGTCGGTCGCGTCCTACCTGATGACGTTTGCGATCCTGATCTTCTTCGTCAACGTTCTCTGGAGCATCCGTAACGGCCGGCGGTCGGGGCCCAATCCGTGGGGAGCGCGGACGCTGGAGTGGCAAATTCCATCGCCGCCGCACTACTATAACTTCAAACACATCCCGACGGTCTACGGTCTGCCGTACGATTTCAGCCAGCCGCTTCCATACAAAGGGCTGGAAGAAGAGCTCACCGATTCGCCGCCGCCGGTCGCGGCGGGGGTCCACTGATGTCGGTCGCGGCAATCGGGGCCGACGCGCACGGCCACGTCGACCAGCTCTACGTCGAAACGCGCGAGCTGCGCCTGCAAGGCTTCTTGCTCTTCCTGATCAGCGATTGCGTACTCTTCTCGTCCTTCATCTTCGCATATCTCTATCTGCGCAACAGCGGACAGGGCTGGCCGCCGCCGGGAATCCAGCGTCTCGACGTGGCGTTTGCGGCCTGGAACTCCGTCGTGCTTTTCGGTTCCGGCGCGACGATGCATTACGCGCTCGAGAATTTCAAGCACGGGAACTTCATGAAATATATGCGGTTCCTGTTAGCGACGATCGTCTTAGGGGCGGGATTCCTCGGAGGCCAAGCCTACGAGTACAACCATTTGATCTTCGGCGAGCACGTGACGTGGTGGGGAAGCGGGATCTTCGGCGCCTCGTTCTTCACGTTGACCGGCATGCACGGTCTGCACGTCTTTTTAGGCGTCTGCTACCTCACGGTGCTCGTGCTGCAGTCGGCGGCCGGCGTCTACACGAAAGGCAAGTTCTTTGGGATCACGGCGGGTACGCTCTACTGGCACTTCGTCGACGTGATCTGGGTAGTACTCTTCTCGATCTTCTACCTGATATGAGGACCCTTATGGAGGATACCAACTAATGAACGCGCAGTTCGTCGAACGGTTGGGAGCAGTGATCGCGGGCATCGCCGTCGCCGTGGTAGCCTTCTACGCGCTTTATAAAGACTGGCAGTCGACCGGAATCGAGAACCAGGTCTTTAAGCTCATGCTTGCCCTCCTCGGGCTCGGCGCGGTTCTCGCTCTGCTGGCGGGCCTCAACGTGATCGGCTTCACCCCTCCAAAAGGCGCGTACTGATGATCGTAAGCGACGACGAGTATCTCGACTTTAAGAGCGTCCCCGAGAGCAAGGGTATCCCACCCGCGCTCGTTCGCGTGGCCGCCGTCGGGTTGGTAATCATTTTCCTGATCGGTGCGTCGGTCTGTTTGATGTCGGGATTCGGGCACCACTGGCCGGCCGATACGACGTTGCGCGTTCCGCTCGACAACCCGTAGCTAACACGACGGTTTACAAGTCCGCGCGGCGGCCGCGGCGCGTCGCGATGCCGATCGCCAGCAGCGGGAGCTCTTCGTCGGGAAGCAGCCCGGTCGACTTACCGTCGATTTTGTGGATTCCGGCGTAGCGCGAGAACTCGACGAGCGCGGGAATCGTCGCGTTGGGCAAGCGCTGCCGGCCGAGCCACTCCCATTCGCCGGCGACGGTTCGATTCGCAAAGAGCACGGCTGCATAGCCGCAGGCATCGACGCGCGAGCGTTCGTCGGGTTCGCGGTAACGCACGTACCCATCGACGATGTAAATCGGTGCAAATGTTTGGAGGTAGGCGGCCAACGGCGCGACCAGCACGGCTACGAAGTACCCCGCAAAGACGACGGTTCCGAGTGCGAAGATCCACGCAACTTTGATCAGCGTCGCATCGGAGGCGACGTGATGCGCGCGGTAGACGATGCCCCACGTCAGCAGGGCCATAAAGACCATTCCTATTAGCGGCTCGATTGCCAGTGCGAAGCGCCCGGTCAGCCCGCGCCAAACAATTCTTCGCTCGGAAGACTTCCACCGGCGGCTCGCGAGACTACGGCTGCTCTCGAGCACGGCAGCTACGCGGCCTCCTCGATGGGCCGCGTGCGTTCTTCGTCGCGCGACTTCAGCGACGCGGCCAGCAGCAGCGCCACGAAGGCCACGGCGCAAAACGCGAGGTAGGCATGGCGGTAGCCGGTGAGTTCGGTTTGCGCCGCGCTCATCAGGCCGCCTGCGAGCGAGCTGCCGAGAATTTGGCCGACGATCAGCGCCTGGCTCAAAAAACCTACCGCCGTCGCGCGCGCGCGGGCGGGCGTTTCGTTCGTGACGATGTAGCGCGTCGGCGCACCGAGCAACGCGCCGAATCCGGCGCCCGCTATGACGATCGCGAGTATCGCGACCGGCAGCGAACTGAAGCCCAGCGCGAAGAGCGCGAGGCCGACTTCGCTAACGATCGTGCCAATAAGGAGGACGTCTCGGCTTCCTATTCGGTCCAGAGCCCGTCCCGAGCCCGGAATGACGAGGACGAACATGAATGCACCGAGCGCGGCAACGAAACCCGCGGCCGCGGACGACAGCCCTTCCGCGGCGACCAGCACGGCAGGGATGAAGAAGAGCGAGCCTTCCAAAATACCGATGACGATCTCCAGCACGTAGGTTTTGACGAGCTGCGGCGTGCGTAAAACCTCGAGCGGC
Organism: Vulcanimicrobiota bacterium; assembly: GCA_003133185.1. Classification (GTDB taxonomy): domain Bacteria; phylum Vulcanimicrobiota; class Vulcanimicrobiia; order Vulcanimicrobiales; family Vulcanimicrobiaceae; genus Cybelea; species Cybelea tyrphae. The sequence continues at coordinate 16,580 of PKWF01000272.1, forward strand.
ACGATCGGGTTGCGCGCGGTTCGCTCCCAGAACGCAAAGCCCGTGAGAAGCACAATGCCGGCGAGTCCCGTCGTAACTCTCGATGCAATCAGTCCGTCCATTAGCGCCAGCAGTCCGCCACAGAGCAAGACTAGCCCGAGAACGTCGAGCGCTTCGCGTCGCCGCGGCGCGTGGGCCGGGAGCTCCTTGAGCGCCATCCAGAAGACGATTGCGGCGAGAGGCAGGTTTACTACGAAGATGTAGCGCCACGAAACGTAGTGCGTGATCAAGCCGCCGATGCTCGGACCAACTACCGCCGCTACGCCCCACGTTGCGGCGACGATGCCCAGCGCCGCGCCGCGCCGCGCCGCCGGCACGACGTCGCCGATCGCCGCGGTGGCGACGGGAAAGATTCCGCCGGCGCCAAGCGCTTGAATTGCGCGTGCGGCGAGAAAGATCGCGTAGTTCGGCGCGACGATCGCGATGACGCTGCCGGCTGCGAAGAGCGAGATGCAGATGAGATAGATCGGACGCCTCCCGTACCGGTCGGCCATCGAACTGGCCACCGCAATAGAGACGACCGTAACCAGAAGGTATAACGTAAAGACCCAGGCCAGGTCGCCCGTCTGCACGGTGAAAGTCCGTCCGAGTGCCGGAAGCGCGGGGGAGAGCACGCTCAGGTCGAGGGCTCCGGCAAAGACGCCGAGCGCGAGCGTCCAGAGTAGGCGAGTCACGAGATGATTCGGTCGATCACCATCACTGCACACATCAGCGCCAGGTACACAAGTGAGTAGCGAAAGAGTTTGCGCGCTTCGCGCGTGCCGGTCTGTTCGCGCCACGTTCGCCAGGCATCGAGCAGAAAGAGCCCGCCCAGCACGGCCGCGGCGCCGAAATAGAGCGCACCCATGACGTGAAAGGGATAGAGCAGAAGCGACGCTGCAACGAGCACGAGGCTGTAGTACACGATNNTGCGAAGAGGCCGAGCGCCGGCGCACCGATGGCGTGGGTGACTGCGGCCCATCCGACGAGCGGCGGAACGGCGCCGGCGGCTCCCCCGATTACGATGTTGAGCGGCGTAATACGTTTGAGCCACATCGTGTAAATGAGCACGTAATAGGCGTTTCCGGCCAGCGAGAGCCAAGCCGCAAGCGGATTGACCAAGACATAAAAGAGCGCAAAGGATATGCCGCCTGCGAGGATGGCATAGGTCGTCGCGCTGCGCCGAGAGATGCGCCCTTGCGGGATCGGGCGCGATTGGGTGCGCGTCATCACGCGGTCGATGTCCGCGTCCCAGACGCAGTTGAATGCGCCGGCTGATGCCGCCGCGAGCGCCCCCCCTAACAGTGTCCAAAAGAGCAGCCCTAGAGGCGGCACTCCGCGCGCCGCCATTACCATCGACGCGGCCGTGGTAACCAGCAACAGGGCGATGATGCGCGGCTTCGACAGCTCGTAATAGTCGACGATTCGTCCGGGTGCGATCATTGGCGCGCGCCGCTCGGGGTCAACGGAAACGCCGGCCGGTTCGCCATTTCGTCCAGTGCCGCAAAGACCGTAGCGATAAAGAAAGCCAAGAAGACGAAGGCGGCGTTGACCGCATGCGCTTCACGCAGCTCCATCGGCAATCGCAGCGTTACGTTGAGAAGGCCGAGTAGCACTTGAATGCAAACCAAAGCCGCTCCGACGGCCGCCGTTCCCCTCACGCGTCCCGAGGCCGGACCGGCCCAGGCGAGCGCCAATGCGGCGGCGGCAAAGATTAGCGTCGCGGCAGCGGCGGCGCGATGCAGCATTTGCACGTACTCACCCGGAGTATGAACGATAACGTTCCCGGCGCACTGCGGAATCGACAGGCAGGCAAGGCCCGCGCCACTGGCGCTCACGTAGGCCCCAATGCACATCGTGATAAATGCGATCGTTGCGGTTGTGAGTAGTACAAAGCGAAGGCGCCCCGACGACCCGGAAGCGTCGTGCAACGGCGCGATCCCGGCGGACGGCGACGCCGCGGCAAACACGGCCATTGCCGAGACAGCGGCGATGAAAGCCATCGCGGTAGCCCAATGCAGGACGACGGAGAACGGCGCATTCCCAAGCGCAACGGTCGCCGCTCCCAGCAGCACTTGAGCCAAAAAGAGGGCAAGGATGACGGCGAGCGTTGGTCCTACGAAGGGAGAACGCCGGCGCGCGGGCCAGGCGGCAGCGACGAGCGCAATCGTTAGCGGCGCCACCATGAACGCAAGCAAGCGGTGCGTCCATTCCCACAAGGTGCCGTCGGTCATGAGAGGGATTATGCGCCCGTGGCAAAGTGGCCAATCGGGGCACGTGAGTCCGGCGCCGTTGATGCGCGTCCAGCTGCCGAGCACGACGGTCATCAGGGCAACGAAGTCGGTGGTCAGGCAAAGCCAGAGGAGTCGTTTCATCCGAGGCTTAGCGTAGCTTCGCGCCGGCCGGATGGCAATGACAAATGAGACGCGCGGCGAAGCGGTCGGCCGTGATGCGCTGGTCGACCCTGGCAGGTCTAGCCTTGGGGCTCATTGTGCTGGTCGGATGTCGTGAGGTGCGCGTGAGGACGCTCGCAGCAGGCACTACCACCGTTCTGGGAGGCAATCAAATTCTCATAGTACGCGATGAGGTTACCCTGGGCAAGCTAGGAATTCGCGCGCCCATTCATTTCAAAGGCGAGTTCGGCGTCGTTTTGCTCATGGGACCGCACGACCGGACTGGCTACAAACAGATCGTCGAATCCATCGGCGCGAACTCGCAACGCGTTCGCGTCGTGGC
>PKWF01000272.1:19353-23151 GCA_003133185.1 Vulcanimicrobiota bacterium
AGCCGAAAACGCCGGAAGGACTCGAGCGACTCCAAGTGCGCGTCGAGCGGTTGGGCCTCGTCCTTGCGCCCGACGGCGAGCCGACCGAAGTCTGCGGAGTTTTGAACCCCGCGGCAACGCGCGCTCCCGGCGGCGAGCTGTTGATTTACCCGCGCTGCGTTGCTGAGGGAAACATTTCGCGGGTGCGAACGGTGCGCGTCGCACACGAAGACGACAAATACGACTGCGAGCGGCTCGATTTCGCACTCGAACCGCAAGCACCGTACGAGTTGCGCCCGCATCCAGGATTCGGCTGCGAAGATCCGCGCGTCACCTACGTCCCGGAACTCGAATCGTACGTCATGGCGTACACGGCGTTTGGTCCGGATGGACCGCGCATTGCGATTGCGATCTCCGGCGACGCTTTCCATTGGGACCGGCTCGGCCCGGTTCGGTTCGCTGGTTCGGCAAATGTCGTCGGCGACGACAAAGATGCGGCGTTCTTTCCCGAACCCGTGCTTTCGCCGACGGGCCGCAAGTGTTTGGCCTTTTACCATCGTCCCATGCTGCATCTCTCAAGCGTCGACGGCCGTGCCGCCATTCCGATGATCGAGCGCATGCCCTTTGAAGACCGCGAATCGATCAGGATCGCATACGTACCGCTCGGCCCCGTGCTCAAGAATCGCAGCAATCTCTGCAACGTCTCGGAGAGCCGTCAGGTGCTCTGCCCTGATGAGAAATGGGGATCGATCAAGATTGGCGCCGGCACGCCGCCCGTTCGAATCACGCTCGGCGAGACGGCGGGATGGTTGGCGCTTTTTCACGGCGTCGATGCGATCGAAGGCGACGGACACGGACCTTCACTGCGATACAGCGCCGGCATCGTCATCCACGACTTGGAACGGCCCGATCGCATTCTCTACCGCTCGCCGCAGCCGGTCCTCACGCCCGAATCGAGAGAAGAGCGAAAGGGGATCGTCGATAACGTCGTTTTCCCGACCGGACTGGACCCGCGGCCCGACCTTGGCGATCGCGTCTATGACGTCTACTACGGGATGGGCGACTACTCGATTGGAGCCGCGCGCCTGTGGGTTGACGAGCCGCCAACCGGCGCGACGTGATAAAATATCTTGCAGTGTCCACCGTGATCGTTCTCGGTATCGGCGTCGTTGTGGCGGCGTGGGCGAATCGCGATCTGATTCGCATCAAGCTCGCCTCAGTCTACGCGCGCGAAGCGCCGAAGCCCGGCGCGCCGAACCTAATGTCGAGCGGTGCGATTGCGCCGATGAGCGGCGATGCGCCATGGGCGCTGTCGGCGCTGCCCGAGTGTTTGACTCAAGTTTCGAAATCCAGCGGCTCCGGGCGTTACGTGCGCGCTCATCTGCCGCGCAGCGCGGTCCGGGTCGTGCCTCCGGCGCGCTTATCGTACGGGGATTGCACGATCTCGATCGATGATGATCAGGCGTTCGTACGGCGAGGAGCCGACCGGTTTCGGATTCCTCCGAGCGTCCAGTTCTACCGCGCGCGAGGAGAGGTCGCGATGATGCGCGAGACGGCGGCGAGCGTGGAGCTGCGCATATACCAACCGGTGCAGCCATGACGGAAAACGCGAAGATTCTCGACGAAGTACGCAAACGGCGCACCTTTGCGATTATCTCGCATCCCGACGCCGGCAAGACGACCCTGACGGAGAAGCTGCTGCTCTATGGCGGCGCCATCCACATTGCGGGGCAAGTCTCGGCGCGCAAGCGGCAGCGTCAGGTAACCAGCGATTGGATGGCGCTCGAACGCGAGCGCGGCATCTCCATAACTTCAACCGTTCTACAGTTCGAGTATGGCGGCCATACTCTCAACCTGCTCGATACGCCGGGTCACCAAGATTTTGGGGAGGATACCTATCGCACGCTGCTGGCCGCCGATAGCGCCGTGATGCTCATCGATGCCGCTAAGGGCGTAGAACCCCAGACCAAAAAGCTCTTCGCAATCTGCGCCGAGCGCGGCATTCCGCTCTTCACCTTCATGAACAAGCTCGACCGGCCGAGCCGCGATCCGCTCGAGCTGCTCGACGAACTCGAAAGCGTTCTGGGCATCGGCGCCTTTCCCGTAAACTGGCCGCTGGGCAGCGGAGAAGAGTTTAAGGGCGTCTACGATCGCCGTACGAAATCCGTGCATCTCTTCGAGCGGGCCGCGCATGGCGCGACGCGCGCCACCGTCTCGGTAACCGACGCCGCGGACCCGGCGTTGCGCGCGCTCGTCAGCGACCACGTTTACGAACAGTTTCGCGAAGCGATCGAACTACTCGATGGTGCCGGAGAGCGGTTTGACGACGCTGCGATGTTGCGCGGTTCCACCACGCCGGTCTTCTTCGGTAGCGCCGTTACGAACTTCGGCGTGCAGCTCTTTCTCGACGAGTTCGTTGCGATGGGGCCGTCGCCGTCGGTGCGCGCCGGAGTCGACCCCGCCGACGACGCGTTTACCGGTTTCGTCTTCAAGATTCAGGCGAACATGGATCCCCGCCACCGAGACCGGGTTGCATTCGTACGCGTTTGCTCGGGCGAGTTCGCGCGAGACATGACCGTGCGCAACGCGCGCACCGGCGACCAGGTGCGCCTCTCCAGGGCGATGCGGCTCTTTGCCGACGATCGCGAGTCGTTGGAGGTCGCGTACGCCGGCGACGTGGTCGGACTCGTCAACCCCGGTGCTTTTGCGATCGGCGACACGCTCTACGAAGGCCCCCGCGTCGCGTTTCCCCCGATCCCGGCCTTTGCCCCGGAACATTTCGCATCGGTGCGCAGTATCGACGTGTCGGGTTATAAGTCGTTCGGTAAAGGCATATCGCAGCTGCGAGAAGAGGGGGCGGTGCAAGTTTTCTATCCATGGGGTACCCCGCGGATCGAACCGATTCTCGGAGCGGTCGGAGAACTGCAGTTCGAGGTTGCAAAATACCGGCTGGAATCCGAATACAACGTCAAGACGCTCGTGTCGACTCTGCCATACTCCTTGGCGCTCTACGTCGACGGCGACCGCGAGCATCTCTCGCGCGCGCACCTGCCGTCCAACGCTAGACTCGTTGAGGACTGGAACGGACGAGCTGCAGCGCTGTTCGAAAACGAATGGAGCGTACGGCTCGCGCGAGAATGGAATCCGCAACTGACGTTTACGAACTTCTCCTCGAAGAGCGACACGGAGGCCTTGGCATCGTGATCCTTCGGTTTTTGGTCGTCGCGGCGGCGGCCGCCGGTTTGGCCGGCTGCTCGTTTCAAAATCAAGACGAGCGCGAAGCGGATCGGATCACGCAAGCGGTCATCAAGAACGATTTGAAGCCGGTGGAAAGCGACATCGCCAAGGGCATTTCCATAACGCGGGTCAAGGTCGCGGAATGGTCCGACGAGCTCAACGCGCAGGGAAAACTGCTCTCCGTTAAGGAGACGACCGTCAACTGCGCACCGGGGTGGCACTGTTTCGACGTGAAGTTCGCGAAGCGCGCATACGTGGAACGAATGCGATTCGACGAAAATCACAAGGTGGTCGATTGGAGCTTCCACATGGCGCAGGAATAAGTTTGACGCGACGCGTTACGCTTGCGGACGTTCGTGCGGCGGCAGAGCGCCTTGCCGGGGTGGCGCACCGGACTCCGGTGCTGCGCTCCGCGACGCTGGATGCGCGTTGCGGCGCGCAAGTCTTCGTAAAATGCGAGAACCTGCAACGCATGGGCGCCTTCAAGTTTCGCGGCGCCTATAATTTTTTGGCAACGCTGTCGCCCGAGCAGCGAAAGCGGGGCGTCGTCGCCTACTCGAGCGGCAATCACGCGCAGGGCGT
>PKWF01000272.1:23172-33499 GCA_003133185.1 Vulcanimicrobiota bacterium
ATTGTCGCGGGCGCCGGAACCGCGGCGCTGGAGCTCCTAGAGGATGCGGATCCGCTCGATGCGATCGTCGTTCCGGTCGGAGGTGGGGGGCTCATATCCGGAACCGCCGTTGCCGCGCACGGTCTCGACCCCGCGATCGCGGTCTACGGAGTCGAGCCGGCGGCCGGTGACGACTTCGCGCAATCGCTCCGGCTAGGGCGCCCCATCTCGGTTCCCGTCCCCAAAACCATTGCCGATGGCCTGCAGACGACGGCTCCGGGCGTACTGACGTTTGCGATCGCCCGAGAGCTCGTACGCTCGGTCGTGACCGTGAGCGACGACGAACTGTGCAACGCGATGCGCTTTGCGTTCGAGCGCATGAAGATCGTCATCGAGCCCAGCGCAGCGGCGCCGCTTGCCGCCCTCCTGCAGCAGCGAATTCCCAACGTTGCGGGCAAGCGCGTCGGCGTTATCGTTACCGGCGGAAATATCGATGCGGCTCGCTATGGCGAGCTGATTACATCGAGCTCGCCGGCTTAACGATGTTTGCGCACGCGACGTAGTTCCCCATATTGTCCGTGCTCTTGTGAACGTTGATCGCGTACTTGCCCGCCAACAGCTGGTCGATCGTGATTCCTTTGATCACGGTCGTCGAGTTTCCGTTAGCGAGACTGGTCAAACCGTAGGCGACTCCGAGGATGCCGGCGCAGGTTCCGTCGTGAATATGCGCCGGTTGAGGCCCCGCCGGACCGTTCGGAATCGCGATTACGACATTCACGGCTCCATCGGCTTGCGTGAGCGTGGCGGTTCCGTTCTCTCCCGAACCGTTTTGCGCGCTAAGCTTGAGGGTTAGCGTGCTGGTAGCGGCCGCCGCCGGCGCGAGATAGGCCGCGCCGAGCCCGAAGCATGCGAGCAATGCGATAACTGTTTTCATGAGCGAGCGTTTCTGCGTCCGCCTGCTCGGCCCTCGCGACTATTGTCGTTTGAGCGCGTCGAAGCGCCGTTCCAGCTCGCCGACCGCGGCCGCGGCTTGCTGCGTCGGGGGAGCGTCGGCTCCGTCAACGGTGCCCAGCAAGGCTGCGGCAGCTTCATTGATTTTCGTAAAGGCCGCCGTTGCGACCGCGTTGCCGCGTGCCTTGGCGGCTGCATCGTAGCTTTTGTTCGCTAGCGACGTTAGCCGCGCGGCGAGGAGGTATTGGGTCGCGAGCGCTTCGTTCGAAATGACGACGCGAGGATCTATGAGGACCGAGAGCGGGCGCTGGATCGTGTGGCCGTCGACGTCGAGCCGAACGGTGTAAATGCCCGGAAGCACCAGCAGGCCCTCTGGAACGCGCGGCGTCTCGTGCGGAACCGCGGAGATCGGCAGATCTTGGCTCATCGCCAACGGTGGCGGCTCACGCAGATCCCAAACGAAACGATGCATTCCGGCTGCCGGTGACAGCCTCGCGAAGGGCCGCTCCCAGTAGATAGGCTTGTCGAGATGCGGGATGGGAGTCGGCGCAACGTCGTTGCTCGCGTATCTGCGCACAAGCCGGCCACTTCGATCGTAGAAGGAGAGAACGACGCGGTGCGCCGGCCTTGCAAGCGCGTAGTCAACGATTGCGCCGTCAGGCGGATTCTCGCCCGTAGGCTCTTCGGGCGGCAGCGGAGTGTCGGAGTTCGTGCTGCGCCGTACGCGATAGGCGCGCTCGGGCGCAAAGAGGTACGCATTCTCACCCTGAGCCTGGCGAAGGGGGGCGTTCGAAGCCACCTCGCGCAGCGGCTCGACGTCGTCGAGAATCCAGAAGCCGCGGCCATGCGTCGCGACGATCAAATCGTTATCGTGCACGATGATGTCGCGCACTGACGTGTGCGGCAGGTCGTTCTGCAACGATTGCCAGGTCGCAGCGCCGTCGAACGAGACGTATACGCCGTTCTCGGTCGCCGCATAGAGCAGATTTTGAACGACCGGATCTTGGCGAACCGCATTGATCGGTTGCTCGGGCAGACCGCTCACGGAGAGCTTCCACGTCCGTCCGCCGTCGTGCGTCACATAGACGTACGGATGCAGATCGTCCAACCGAAACCGGTTGACGGCGACGAAGGCCGTGTCGTCGTCGAAGCGGGAAGCGTCGATCTGCGCGATCTTGCTCCACGGCGTCAATCCCGGCGGTGTGACGTTCGTCCAGTGAGCCTGTGCCGAGCTCGTCGAAGCATCGTGCGTGATCCAGACGAGGCCGTCGTCGGTCCCTGCCCAGATCGTTCCGCGATGCACGTATGAGGGCGCGAGTGCGTAGACCACGCCGCGATGCGCACCTTTCTGCGGATCGTCATTCTCGAATGCGCCGAGCACCGGCGGAACGCCGGGATCCCGGCGCGTCAGGTCGGGGCTGATGGCGTGCCAGCGTTGGCCTCCGTCGTCGGTTGCGAAGACGACGTTCGTGCCGAAATACAGGCGATGCCGGTCGAAATGGTCGAACGCGATCGGCTCGGTACGCACCGTACGGTACTGCTTGGATGGCAGCGCGAGCGGTGAGACTTCTTGCGTCTGGTCGGTACGCTCGTCGTGTTTTTCGAGCTTGCCGCCGAACGTGATCCCGGGGTGCAGCGGATCGGGGACGACGTACCCGTACTCTTGCGCGCCGACGGTATGCCAATCGCGCTGCGTTACTTCACCCCAGTTGCCGCGGCTGATCACGCAAGCCGAACCGCTCTCCTGTTGACCGCCGCAAATCCAATACGGAAAGCGGCTGTCGGCGTTGACGTGGTACATCTGCGCCGTCGGCTGATTGTACCAAGAGCTCCAGGTCGCGCCGCCGTCGACGCTGATCGTCGCGCCTTGGTCGCTGGCCAAGGCGACGATCTCCGGATTGCGTGGATTGATCCAGACGGTGTGATAGTCGTCGCCGCCCGGCGCGCCCTTGATTGCGACGAGCGTCTTCCCGCCGTCGGCGGAACGATAGGTCGACGTGTTCGTGAGATAGACGATTTGCGGAGTCGTTGGATCGACTGCCAGCGAGACGAGGTCATCGCCGCGCTGCGCGATCTCATCGGCGTTGTTGACGAGCGTGAAGTGAGCGCCGGCGTCATCGCTGCGATAGAGGGCGCCGGCGTCGTCCCCCTTTGCTTCTACGTCTGCGTAGACGTAAACCACCCTCGCGTCGCTGGGTGCGACCGCAATCTCCGAGCGCCCTACGCGCTCCGGGAGGCCGGTTCTCAACTGCGCCCAGGTCGTGCCGCCGTCGCTCGACTTGAAGATCCCGCTCCCCGCCATCTCGAACGAGCCACCGATCTCCCACGGCGCTTGGCGAGCCGCCCAAAGGGTGGCATAGACGACGTTCGGGTCGTTGGGATCGAAGACGACGTCGAACGCGCCGACGTTCTCGTTCTTATAGAGAACTTGCGTGAACGTTGCACCGCCGTCGAGGGAGCGGTAGACGCCGCGTTGCGCGTTGGGGCCGTACGGATGGCCGAGTACGGCTACGAACAGCCGGTTTGCATTCCTCGGATCGACCGCGATCGAAGCGATCTGCTGGCCGTCGCGCAGACCGAGGTGCGTCCACGTATCGCCGCCGTCGCCGGACTTGTAAATGCCGTTGCCGACTGCGAGGTCGGGCCGCTGCAAGCCCTCTCCGCTGCCCGCATAGATGATCCGGGGATCGCTTGGCGCAACCGCGAGCGCTCCGATCGAGCCGGTTGGTTCGCGATCGAAGATGGGAATCCAAGTACGGCCCGCATCTTCACTCTTCCAAATGCCGCCGTTAACCGCGGCGATGTAAAAAAGGTTCGGTCGCGTGCCGACGCCGTCGATCGCGACGGTTCGTCCGCCGCGCATCGGGCCGACGAATCGCCAGTGCATCACCTGGTAGAGCGCCGCCGTAACGGCAAGAGCGGCGAGCGTCAAAGGCGCTTGCCGTTGGGGCTGCGGCCGCGCCGCTTGGGCGCAAATGCCGGTCCGACCTTCCAGGCGGTCTTTCGCGGCAACGCCGCGTCCACGTCGCCGCAGCCGATGGGCGTGAAATCGCGGCAGTCGTGCGGGCGCGCTTCGTAAATGCCGCAGTAATGCCGGCCGCTGCGGGACCCCATGAGAAAGACGCATTGGTCGGCGATGTCGTCGCCAACTTTGCGCAGCCATCCAACGTGAAAGCCGTCGGCCGAGGGACGCTCGACCACGTACCGGCGCAGCGTTTCCTCGTAGGTCATTCCGAAGTGACCGGCGATGCGTTCGACGTCGGCTTTGCTCACGAAGGGCTCGTAACCGCTGCAACACTCCGCGCAGCCCGGCGGGCACGCGATGTTCTCGGGCAGGTCCTTAAGGTGCCTGCGGGCGAGCTCGATCACTTTGCCGACCGCCGCCACGAACTCTGGATCGTCGTTGTACTTATAAATCCATTCGCGATGGGTGATCTCATTCGCATTGTAAAAGCGCGTGATCTTTTCGTCGTACTCGACCGTAATGTGCTCTTCGTCAATTTCGATCTTGTTGACGTGGTCGAGCGGGCGAGCGTCGAGCAGATCCGGGTGCGTCGCTTGGCCGGTACGGCGAGTATAGTTTCGTAACGCGGTAAGGTCGATGGTCTCCATAAGGCTTCTTCGATTCCCGCGCCTTGCGGGTACGGCCTTCGCCGATATCAAAAGAGGCGACCCATGCAAACGGCTATCGGCGTCGACCTCGGCGCATCTCATGTCGCGGCTGCGGTCGTTACCGACGACGGAACGATTCACGTCCAGCATGAAGAGGACCTCGAAGACCTTCGTTTCGAGGCCGTAGTCGCGGCGGTCGAAGCGATGGTCGGACTGGCGCTCAAAGATGCCGGGAACGTCGTAGGCATCGGCATTGGTTCACCCGGCAATATCGATGCCGCCTCCGGAGCCGTGCTCTACAGTCCCAACTTCGGCTGGACGAACGCGCCGCTGGGTGACGCGCTGCGCAAGAAGTTTGCTCCGCCGGTCTTCGTCGCCAACGACGCCCGGTGCGCGACGCTCGGCGAGTTTACGTTCGGTACCGGCGTGGGCTGCAAAGACTTCGTGCTGCTCACCCTAGGAACGGGCATCGGTGGAGGGATCGTTGGCGGGGGCAAGCTGCTGCTCGGAAACCGCTGGGGCGCAGGCGAGATCGGGCACCATCAAATTCGGCCGACCGACGGGTTCATCTGCGCCTGCGGAAAGATCGGCTGTTTCGAGGCTCAGGCCTCCGGTACCGGNNAAAGCAGCGCAGGCCGGCGACGCTCACGCCCTTGCCGCCTGGAATAACTTCATCGCCGATCTTGCAATCGGCTTGGCGAACGTGATCGCCTTCGTCAATCCCGAGAAAATAGCAATGGGCGGCGGCGTCTCGACCGCCGGTGACTTTATGCTTGAGGCCGTCCGGCCGCGCGCCGATGGGCTGACAACGATGGTTCCGAAGGGCACCACGGAGATCGTCATCGCTTCGCTCGGCAACGACGCCGGACAAGTCGGAGCGGCGACGATGGCGTTTCGCGGAGGACTGACCGCCGTTGCGGTATAGCCGTTTCTTCCTCGCGCTCGTGTTAGCGCTGGGAACCTCTCCCGTGCGTTCCCAGAGTGAAGACCCAATTCACAAGATTCGCCACATCGTGATCATCATGCAAGAGAACCGCTCGTTCGACTCGTATTTCGGGACATTTCCGGGTGCTGACGGCATTGCGATGAGCGACGGCGTTCCGACGGCCTGCGTCCCCGCCCCAACCGGCGCGTGCGTCCGGCCATTCCACGATTCCGGCGACCTCAACCGAGGCGGCCCGCATAATGCCAAGGCGGCGATTACCGACGTCGACGGCGGAAGGATGGATGGCTTCGTAAGGGCCGCCCAACGCCGAAGGCTCGGAGTTTGCCGCGATCCCGACGCGCCCAACTGTGGGGGCACCGTTGAGGTCATGGGATACCACGATGGGCGCGAGCTTGCGAACTATTGGAAGTACGCGCGCGATTTCGTGCTCCAAGACCGTCTCTTCGAGCCGAATGCGTCGTGGAGTTTACCGCAGCACCTCTTCATGGTCTCGGGATGGTCGGCATGGTGCAAGCGGATCGGTAATCCCATGAGCTGCGTCAACGAGCTGGAGTCACCCGATTTTCCGCCGGATTTCCGTTCCGCCAACCCGCGCTTCCGGCCGCCCGGCCCAGGCCGGCCCGACTATGCATGGACCGATCTGACGTATCTCCTACACGCGCACCACGTCAGTTGGGCGTACTACGTTATGGCTGGAAACGAGCCGGACTGCGCCAACAACGAAGAAGACTGCGGTCCGGTGCAGCAAAAAGCTCACACGCCGGGTATCTGGAACCCGCTACCGATTTTCGATACCGTAAAGCGTGACGGCGAGCTGGGCAACATTCGTGATCTGCGCGATTTTTATGCAGCTGCGGCCAACGGTACGCTGCCGAGCGTGGTTTGGATCGCACCGGCCGGATCGTATAGCGAACATCCGCCGGCTCTCGTTAGCCGCGGTCAAGCCTACGTAACCGGGCTCATCAATGCACTCATGCGAAGCCCGGATTGGAAGAGTACCGCGATTTTTCTAAGTTGGGACGATTGGGGCGGCTTCTACGATCACGTCGTTCCGCCGCACGTCGATGAGAACGGCTACGGCCTTCGGGTGCCCGGAATCGTGATCGGCCCCTATGCGCGCCGCGGCTTCATCGACCACCAGACGCTCAGCCATGACGCCTACATCAAGTTCATCGAGGACGATTTTCTCGACGGAGCGCGTATCGATCCGCAAACCGACGGGCGGCCTGACCAGCGGCCCACCGTCCGCGAGAACGTCTCCATCCTCGGGGACCTGCGCAAGGATTTCGATTTTCACCAGACACCGAGCGCGCCGGAAGTTCTTCCCGGCGGCATCATCTGGAACGGCTTGTCACCCTGAGCGCAGGCGAAGGGCGCCCGCTAAACTGCGGCGGCGGTTTGCAGCAGCGCGGTTTCCGTAATCTCTGAGATCAGCGCGGCGATGCGGCGCGAGCTGTGACGTGGCGCGACGACTTCTTGGTTGTGGCGGATCATCTCGAGCCGGTCGGGAGCATCGATAAGGGTTTTGACCGCGCGAACGACGGCCGTGGCGCCGTTGAGCGCGATTAACCCGAGGCCATTGGCGCGCACGAAGTCGACGTTGCCGCGCTCTTGTCCGGGAACGTAGTCGTACACGATGATAGGAAGCTGTACGGCATTTGCCTCGGCCAGCGCTCCAGGGCCTGCCTTGGTAACGAGGAGGTCGACGGCCCGAAAATACTCGGGAATCTTGTCGGTGAAGCCGAGGACGTGCATCGGCGTCGGCAACGATCGAGCCAGCTCCTTGAGCCGGGCTTCGAGTGGCTCGTTGCGGCCGCAGACGACGACGAGCTCGATGGGAAGCTTAGCCTTTGCGAGAGCGAGCGCCGTCGAAAGGAGCTTCCCGCCACCTTCGCCGCCCGCCATCAGCATTACGACCGGCGTCTTATCGTCCGGCAGATTGAGTTGCTCGCGCAGGCTCGCCTTGCTTCCGGTGACGTCGTCAAACTTCGGATGGATCGGATGGCCGAGCAGATGTAAACGCCGCGTCGGTACGGCGCGCGAGAGCGCCCGTTGATAGACTTCGCGTGCGGGAACTACGACGGCATCGACGTTCGGGACGAGCCACGACTCGTGAACCTTGCCGAGATCGGTGATGACGGTGATCACCGGCACGTGTTGCATGTGCGCGTCGTCGCGCGCACGCATCGCGGCGTGGTTGAGCAGCGGATGAACCGAAACGATGACGTCGGGCTGGTAACTGATGAAGAGGTCGCGTAAGCGCTCGCGGTAGAGCGGCTCGCAGAAGCGCACCAGGGCGCGGTAGCGCCGGCGTCCGTTGGTGGCGTAGTAGAGCGCGCCGTAGACCGGGGGAGCGTAACGCAGGGCCATGCTGTAGCCGAGTCCGAGCTGCGTAAGCGGGAAGGCGCAATGGGCCGCGACATCCTCGATCCGCGTTTCGAACGGATCGTGGGTGCCGGACTCCTCCAGGGCGGCCACAATCGCGTTCGCGGCGCTGCGGTGACCGCCGCCCGTGTCCGAGATCAACAGAAGCGCCCGTTTGGCCATAGGACCCCCGATTAAGCTCTGGCCGGAACCCTCCTCGTCGTGCGCCGGCCGGCATTTCGCGCCCGGCGGCCCGTTGGTGCGAGCCATGCCAGAAGCGCTCGAGCCGGCGCATCGTAGAAGCGGAAGATATCGCCAAACTCGACCTCGGGGTTTCGGTGGTGCCCGTCGTGGTCCTCGGGAAGGACGATTCCCAGAGGGCGCAAGAGGGCGCGAGCCCAGGCCGGGGTCCGCCAGCCGAGCTCCATCGTATGCCGCCACCAGACGTGAAGCTGTCCTAAGCCTAGACCGGCAACGGCACCAGGCCAGGAAAGGCGCCAGAGGAAAGCGGCGACGATCATGTATGGAACGGCGCCCAGAAAGCCGTCGAGCAAGACCGCCGGATCGGTCGACAGCACGGCGTGATCGAAGTAGGGGCGCCGGCGGTCGTGATGCGTGCGCAAGTGCAGCGTGAACCATAGGTGCTGCGGAACGTGATAAAAGAACGTGGAACCAAAGTCTCCCACGACGAGCGTGACGATGAGAGCCGTAATAAAGAACATGCGTTTCGTCCCCTTATGCGGCGGATTCCCGATTCATGGTCTATCGTTTGCAGCGGCTATAATCGTGTCCGGATGCACGTTACCTACCATATACCATAGCGAGGCTCGACCAATCGCGCCGCCCCAGCTGCAGCGGGCTTTTAATATCGCATTAAGCTGGCCGTCGCCCGCCGGCGTCGACGCACTACAAGGCGCCTTCCCGATTCGCGACGGACCGGCCGTCGATGCGGTGGAACTCGCGATTGCGCGCGCGATTCTAAGGACCAATCCTCGGCTGCAACCGGCTTACGCCTTGCTGTTTGCGGGAGCAACGACGCGCGCGGCCCGCAGCCATCTGCTTCCTGCGGAGTTCCTCGGCGCAACGCTCTTGCAAGAATCGGCGTACGATCCGCAGGCCCTATCCTCGGCAGGCGCGATCGGCATCGCTCAGTTCATGCCGGAGACGGCTGCAGACGTCGGGGTGAATCCATACGACCCCTTTGAATCGATCGAAGCGGCGGCGGCGCTCATCGCCGGGTACGTCGATGCGTACCGGGGGCGTTACGCCGATCCCTATTCGGCCGCGCTGGCGGCATATAACGCCGGTCCCTTCGCCGTTGCCCGGTACCGCGGGGTGCCGCCGTATGCGGAGACGCGCGAATACATCGCGCTAATTTTCGATCGCTGGGCGCGCATCGTCTCGTACGAGCGTACCGGCGGAGATTGAGATAGGAGGTGGAAGCCTATTTGCCATCAGGAGGTAGTCGAGATGCGTTCGCCCCTACAAGAGACGGCCGATCGTCGTCCGGCCTAATCCCATAGCCCTCGCTTCAATTCCAGAAGTCTGCCCGAAACCGTGATCGCTTGGCGCTCCGCAACGCGTTAAGACAGCTCATCGCGTGTCAGCCCCTCGGATGGACTGCACCTCCATCCTCCGGCCCTCCGTTGCGGCGAGTCTTAGGCTGGCCTGCCTTGACCGGTATTGGGTTGGGGACCATGCTGGGCGGAATATTCCCGACCATCGGCGCCGGTGCCCACGCCGCGGGGCCGGCCGTCATTCTCGCCTACGTCCTCTCGGGTCTCGTCAGCCTGTGCGTCGCGCTCTGCTATGCGGAGTTTGCCTCGATGGTGCCCGTCGCCGGCAGCGCCTACACATACGCGTACGCGACCTTGGGCGAACTGGTCGCGTGGGTGATCGGCTGGGATCTGANNTACGGACTCTCTTTGGCGCCCACCGCGTCGTCGCTTTCGGACTACTTTCAGCACATGCTTGCCAACGTCGGCATCGCGTTTCCCGCGTGGGCGCAGACCGCAAACGTTCACGGAATCCATCCGCAAATCGATCTCTTCGCGTGTCTCGTCACACTCGGCATCGCGCTGCTCGTTGCCAGCGGCATACGCGAGTCGACGGGGGTTAACGGCGCGCTGGTCCTCGTGCAGATCGCGTCGATGCTCGTATTCATCGCCGTCGTCGCTCATGCGATACAACCGTCGAACTTACGTCCTTTCGCGCCAATGGGCTACCATGGCGTGCTCGCAAGCACGGCTTTGGTCTTCTTTGCCTACATCGGTTTCGACACGGTGACCGNNTCATCCTCGCCCTCGCGCTCGGCGGCATACTTTACGTCGCGTTGACGCTTTGCACGGTCGGCGTTCTGCGCTTCGATCGCCTTTCCGACGGAGCCGCAATGCTCGATGCGCTCGGATCGGTGAGCAAGAGCCACGCGCTCTATTGGATCGTTGCAATCGGCGGTTTGGCGGGCAACGCCACGGT
>PKWF01000272.1:33537-49097 GCA_003133185.1 Vulcanimicrobiota bacterium
TCGTCTGTGCGGGCGTCTTGGTGCTTCGAATCGTCAACCCCAAGGCTCCGCGGCCTTTTCGGGCCCCGCTCCTGCCGCTTTTCTCGATCGCAGGGGGCGCGGCGTGCCTTTATCTGGTCAGCGGCCTGCAGGTAGCGACCTGGATCCGGTACGGGGTTTGGTTTGCCGTGGGGATCTTAATCTATGCCCTTTATGGTTTTCGCAACTCGCGGCTGCGACTCGAGCTGATCGAGCCCTAAAAAGTGCAACCCGCCAAAGGAAAGCCGTTTATAAGAACACGTACTCGGGCATGAAGGGGGGCACGTGGCCATAGATAGCGCGGTCTCCGACCGCTTCGAACTCGTTACCGTGCCTCGCGCGAAGGGCGTTCCTTCGTTTGCGGAGGAGGTCGCGGCAGGCTTGAGCGCGTCGCCGAAGCGCTTGCCCTCGAAGTTTCACTACGACGACGTAGGCTCGGCGCTCTTCGACGCGATTACGCGTCTGCCGGAATACTATCTGACCCGAGCCGAAACCGAGATACTCTCCGAATGGGGCTGGCAGATGGTTCGATTGCTCGATGCGCCCCTCGATTTCTTGGAACTCGGAAGCGGGAGCGCAATCAAGACCCGTCTGCTGATCGGCGAAGCGTTGCGCGTGCAGGACGAGCTGCGCTACAGTCCGATCGATATCTCGACGGAGGCGATATGCTCGTCGTCGCTCGCGCTTGTGGAAAGCTTTCCCGGATTGCACGTGCGCGCCTACGCCGGCGATTATTTCGACGTGCTCGAGTCGCAGCCGATGCTTTCGGATCGCAAAATGCTCGCCATGCTCATGGGATCGAACATCGGGAACTACGAGCCGAATGAAGCGCGGCTGCTGTTTTCGTTGCTGGGCTCTGCGTTGCGTCCGGGTGATGGTCTCCTGATCGGAACCGATCTGCGGAAAGATCGCGCGACGCTCGAAATGGCATACGACGATCGCATCGGCGTGACTTCGGCTTTCAATCGCAACGTGCTCGCGCGGATCAATCGCGAGCTCGATGCAGACTTTGATCTCAGGAAATTCCGGCACGTCGTGCACTACGACGAGCGGCGCGGGTCGGTCGACTCGTTTCTCGAAGCGCAAGAGCGCATGGCCCTTCAGATATCCGGCGCGGACCTTCGTATTACCGTCGAAGCGGGCGAACGAATCCATACGGAATCGTCGTACAAGTTTGCCGATGAAGACGTGGCGCGGTTGGCTGAAGGCGGCGGTTTTCGGCCGCAGTCGGTGTGGCAGGATCGCGCGAAAAGGTTCAGCGTTCATCTCCTCGTTCATCGCTAAACGATAGGGAACACCGGCTCTATAGTTATTTCGCTAACCAATTCGGGCATTTGCTTCTGCTAAGCGCAGCGTTGCGTCGACGGCGATTGCGAGCGCGCAGGCAGCGAGGCTTCCGGCCACGATCATTTGCGGCTGATGCAACGTCAGCCCGTTGAAAATCAGGACGCCCAAGCCGACGCCCCCCACGTAGCCCCCGAGGGTAGCGATCGAAATCATCGCAATCGCCGCAATGCGCACGCCGCCGATCAGGACGGGCAACGCTTGCGGAAACTCGACGCGGAGCACGATTTGTAGCGGCGACATTCCCAGGCCTCTCGCGGCGTCCACCTGGGCGCGATCCACGCCGTCGATGCCGGCAACGATGTTGCGCGTCAACATGAACTGCGCGTAGACCACCAGCGCCACGAAGATCGGCGTGTATCCGAGCCCTAACCACTCGACGAGCACCGCCAGCAGCGCCAGGCTCGGAATCGTGTAGATTGCGCCCAGCGTGCCGAGCAGCCACGGCGCCACCTTTGGTCGCCGCGCCGCCCATAGGCCCAGCGGTATGGCGACGAGCACCGCGGCGGCAAGCGCGACGCCGACGAGCTCCAGGTGCGCGGCGGCCAATGCTGCCACCCGTGCCGGATGGGCGCCGAAGTAGCTCAATCGATCGCCGTTCTCAGCAGCTCTCGAGCATGCATGAAGTAGCGCCGATAGACGTCGTCGCCGGCATGGACCAGGTCGCGAACGTACGCTGTGGCAGGCTGGTCGAATAGCTCCAGCGGNNGCGCACGATCCGCACGAGCTCGCGCTGAAGTGTCGTTCGAGCCAGAACGTCGACGGCCCCAAACGGCTCGTCCATCAGTAGGGCGCGAGGTCGCGCGGCAATCGCGCGCGCAACCCCAACCCGCTGTGCCTCTCCGCCGGAAAGTTGACTGGGGCGGCGATTGCGATAGGGCGCAGGCTCGAGACCGACCAGCGTAAGCAGTTCGTCCACGCGTTGGGCTATTTGAGGGGCCGTCCAGCCCTGCAGCGATGGGACGACCGAGATATTCTGCGCGACGCTCATGTGAGCGAAGAGTCCGACGGCTTGTATGACGTAACCGATGCTGCGGCGCAGCTCGACCGCGTCGAGTTCGGTGACGTCGCGCCCGTCCACCACGACTCGTCCCCCGTCGAGTGGCACCAGACGGTTGACCGTGCGCAGCAGCGTCGATTTACCGCACCCCGATGGACCGAGCAGCACGACGAGTTCGCCGCCGTGCAACCCGAACGATACACCATCGACGGCATTGCGATCGGTGCCCGGGTACCGAACCACAACGCTCTCAAAAGTAATCTGTGCTGCCTTCACGATCGCTCCGTACGCCCTCCGAGCGATTTTAGAAAAGCGGCCGCGACGTCGGCCGGATCGGCTTCGGAGTTTTCGACCGCCGCATTCATCGATCGAGCCGCTCGATCGGTGATCGCGGGCGAGACCCCATTGAGGACGCGCGCAATTGCCGGACGGGCCTGCAGCGTTGCCTTTCGAAGCAGCGGGGCGACGTTATAGGCGGACCAAAGATGCCGGTCGTCGCGCAAGATCACGAGACGATCCGATTCGATCGCGCCGTCGGTCGTAAAGGCGCTGGCGACGTCGGCTTTGTTCTCGAGCAGCGCCCGGTATTTTAGCGCGATGTCGTACGTGCGGACCTCTCGAAATCGAAAGCCTCCATAGCGCGCTTGCAGCCCGGGTAGTCCGTCGGGCCGCGCGAGAAACTCTTGAATCGTTGACAGGCGCAAATGGGGCGCCGCAGTTGCGACGTCCGAGAGCGTTGCGAGATGCTGCGCCGCTGCGATTTCCCGCGTCGTCGCCAATGCCTGCGAGTCGTTCATCGGCGACGGGCGCAGCCACACGATGCCATAGCGTTGCGCGAACAGCCGAGCGACGACGTCGTATGCGGTTTGCGAATCTGCGATGGGCGGCAGGTGAAGAACGTCGATGAGCGCCGTGCCGGTGTACTCCGGATAGCAATCGATGTTGCCGCGCGCCATGGCCGCCATGGCGATCTGCGTCGAACCGAGATTGAAGAGCCGTTCGACGCGCATGCCGGCATTTTCCAGCGCCTGAGCGTAGATCTCGGCGATCAGGAACGATTCGGTAAAGTTCTTGGATCCGACACGAACGTGCGACCGGTCGAACGCGCAGCGCGCGAGCGCAGGCATTGCGGCGATCAGCGTCAGCGCGCGAGCCCGAGAAATGCTCACTGCTGCTCCGCCATCAGCCGCCCCGCCGCGCCCAACGCGAGATCGGCGCCCAAGGCAAGGGCGGCGACGAGCGCCGCCGCGACAAAGAGCAGCGTCGCATTGTCGGTTTGGAGACCGCGAACGATCTCGTCGCCCAAACCGCCGGCGCCGATGAACGTCGCCAGCGTAGCACTGGCAATGGTCTCGGTGGTCGCGGTGCGCAGACCGACGAATGAGACGGGCAGCGCCAGCGGCACGACCACACGCGTAAAGCGTTGGAGCGACGTCATGCCCATGCCGGTCGCGGCGTCCACTGCCGCGCGAGAAACGCCCCGGATGCCGAGGTCGACGCTGATGACGATTGGAGGCAGTGCGAGAAGTGCGAGGGCAATAACCGCCGGCGTCGTGCCAACGCCGAGCCATGGCAGCAAAAGCATGAGAACGGCGAGGCTCGGAAGCGTGCGCCCGACGCCCGCCGTGGCGAGCACCGCGCCGCGCAGCCAGGCAGATTGCGTGGCCGCAACCCCTAGCGGCAGGCCCGCGGCCAGCGCGATGGCGAGCGCGCAAAGAGCCAGGGCAAGGTGTTGCGCGACGTGCGCCGGCAGGTCGTAAAAGGCCACCGGCAAGTTTTTGGCCGTTTGGGAGGCGAACCCCGGCCCGAACCGCTAAGCATTAGAATCATCGTGATAACGCAGCCCCGCGCCCCGCAGCCGGCGATCCCGGTCGCAAGCCTCGACGATCCGGCTTTCTATATCAGCCGCGAATTGTCGTGGCTGGAGTTCAACGACCGGGTTTTGGAAGAGGCGCTCGACGAGCGTAACCCGTTGATGGAGCGGCTCAAATTCGTCGCTATCTACGGGACGAACCTCGACGAGTTCTTCATGATTCGCGTCGCGGCGATCAAACAGCAGATCGAGGCCCAAGTCATGCGCCGCTCCGAGGAGGGTCGCACGCCGACCGAACACCTCGCGGCCATCTCGCAGCGGTTACGCGCCTCGCTGCCGCTGCAAATGCGCCTGCTCAACGAACAGCTTTTACCGGCGCTCGAACGCGAGGGTATCCAGCTGATGCGCGTCGCCGAGCTCGGCGAGGAGACGCAAGTCGCGCTCGAGCGCACGTTCGACGATAGCGTCTTTCCGGTACTGACCCCGCTGGCCGTCGATAGCGGACATCCGTTTCCATACATTTCCAATCTCTCGCTCTCTCTTGCCGTCGAGCTCGAGGAGGCGACGAGCGACGGTNNGAACGGCGTTTCGTCTTGCTCGAGGATTTGATCGCGCATCACCTCGACGGGCTCTTTCCGGGCATGCACGTCCGCGAATCCTATCTCTTCCGCGTCACGCGCGACGCCGACCTCGACTTGCAGGAAGACGAAGCGGACGATCTCTTGCGCGCGATCGAGTCCGAGTTGCGGCGCCGGCGATTCGGCGAGCCGGTGCGCCTCGAAGTCGAACGAGGAATGCCGGAGTACATCCGCGATTTTCTCTGCAGCTCGCTCGAGCTCGAGCCCGTCGATTGCTACGAAACCGAAGGGTTGATGGCGCTGAGCGACCTTTGGCAGATCGTCAACCTGCCCGGATACGAGCAGCTGCGAGACAAGCCGTTCATGCCGGCTATCCCCAAGCGCTTGATCGGCGTCACCGACATCTTCGCGCAGATTCGCGAAGGCGACATTCTGCTGCATCATCCGTACGAATCGTTCGATCCGGTGATTCAGTTCTTGCAGCAGGCCGCCGAAGACGAAAAGGTCCTCGCCATCAAAGCGACGCTCTATCGGACTTCGGGCAAGAACTCCCCGATCGTCAGAGCGCTCTTGACCGCTGCGGAGAACGAAAAACAAGTTGCCGTAGTCATCGAGCTCAAGGCACGCTTCGATGAAGAGAACAACATCGAATGGGCCAAACGGCTCGAGCGCGCGGGGGCGCACGTCGTCTATGGCTTTGCCAATCAAAAGGTGCACGCGAAGACGCTTTTGGTCGTGCGCGAAGATGAGGACGGGCTCCGGCGGTACATGCACTTCGGAACGGGCAACTACAACGAGAAGACGGCGCGCCTGTATACGGACCTAAGCCTCTTTACTTGTCGTTCCGAGCTCGGGACCGACGACGCGCAGCTGTTCAACGCGCTTACCGGCTTTTCGAAGGTCACCGATTACGAAGATCTGTGGGTCGCTCCCGTCACGTTGCATCGCGAACTGATCGCTCGCATCGACCGGGAGACCGAACACGCTCGCGCCGGCCGGCCCGCTGGCATCCGCGCCAAGATCAACGCGATCACCGAGGGCGACGTCGTGCGCGCGCTCTACCGCGCATCGCAGGCCGGCGTACCGATCGATTTGATGGTGCGTGGAATGTGCGTGCTGCGACCCGGTATACCGGGCGTCAGCGAGAACATTCGCGTCCGCAGCATCGTCGGACGCTTTCTCGAGCATTCGCGCATTTGGGTTTTCGAAAACGGTGGAGAGCTCGAAACGATAATCGCGAGCGCCGATTGGATGGGGCGCAACTTGGACCGGCGAGTGGAACTCGCCGTCCCCGTCCTCGACCCGGTGATGGCCGAAACGCTTTCGTCGCAAATCCTTGCCGTGCTGCTCGCCGACAACGTCAAGAGCAGGGAGCTGCAGGGCGACGGCACGTACGCGCGCCTCTCGCCGGGACCCGGCGAGATGCCGGTCGATGCGCAACGCGTTTTTTTAGCGCAGGCGCAGGGGCTGTAGGTCTAGTCCGAGTCTGGTGGCAGTCCCGAAGGCCGTTGACGAACGAAGAATAGCGTAGGATACTTCGCCGGAATCTTTTTGAACCGCCGGGGCGACATGGTAAAGTCGAAGGCATTGCCGATGCTCGTCGCGCGTTCATCGAGCTTGTGAAGCGAAGGAAGCTTCCAATTCTCTTCGACGAACTTTAGAATGCTCGCCGTTTCGTATTGTGTGTGCTCGACATGAGCGTGCACGTACGGTGAGATGACGATCATCGGAATCCGAAAGCCGAGTCCACCTTGACTATCGTAGAACGGGGGAGCTACGTGATCGTAGAAGCCACCGAAGTCGTCCCAAACAACGATAATCGCGCTACTTTTCCAATAGTTGCTCTCGCCGATCGCGTTCACGATCGAGCTGACCCACGATGGCCCTTTGTCGCAGTCGCACTCCTCTTGAGGATGGTCGGAGTCCGTGCCGTCCGGGGTCACCCAGGAGACCGCCGGTAACGCGCCGTTCTTGATGTCGGTGAAGATTTTGGTGTCGGGCCAGACGACGTTTGTCCCCCATTCCTTACCGTATCGAACGGCGCTAATCGCGTCAAAGGCGCTCCAGATGCCCGCGTCTCCCGCTTTTTTTTTGCCGGCTGGAAAGACTTTGTTCGCGTAGAACTTCCACGATACGCCCTTCGCGTCGAGCCGATCGCGCATCGTTTCATACGAATAGCTGGTGTAAGCTGGGTAGCACGGGCGCGGTCCCTTAAAAACGACCTTGCCGTAAATCGTGATATAGGGTTCCGACGCATTTGCTCCCGAGTCGCAGCCCCATGGAAATCCAGTCGGATTATCGATGGCGCTCTCGGTCGAGTTGAGCAACGTTCCGGCCGCGATCAGATCTTGATGTGCCGGGAAGCTGGTGCTGCCCTGCGATTGAAAGATGTTGTCGGCCAGGACGTATTGCTTGGCCATATCCCAGTACGGCGCGATGTCCGTCGGGTTGACGTACTGGTAAAGATACGTGCAAGTCGGGCCGGCTCCGGAGGCGTTCGGACCAAACTTTTGAGAATCGAATCCGTTCATCTGGCACGGGTTCGAAGCATCGGGCTCGCCCGCGGCGGAGTTGCAATCTCCGAGGTATCCTTTTGGGTAGCTGTATGGCGGATCTTGATTCCAGCCAAAAGGCTGACCGCTGGGTGGCGTCGTTGGGAAGCCCTTGCCAACGAGGCTTACTTCGGTCAGCGGCACTGTCGTGGGGCTCGTAATGACGGTCTGCCCGTCGGCTGCGCACGCTTGTGCGATCAGCGTGGGCATGGCGATTGCCTCGCCAACCGTAGCCCCGTTGGCGCCAGGGAACGTTGAAAAGAAGTTATCGAAGCTGCGGTTCTCTTGAATGACGATGACGACATGCGAAATTGGGGAGGTCGCCGACTTATGCGAATCCGCCGGCAACGCATTTGGGGCGCCGGACGTAGTCCCCCCACAGGCAGCGGTTCCCACGCCCAGCACAAGCAGGAAAAATAACAAAGTTGCGGCGCGAACATGCATCGAAGCTCTCCACTACTTTCGCGTATTCTCGGTTTCCTCGCCACGCGGATCCGTGACGNNAGGGGCTTAATGGCTGGGGTATTCGGCGCCGAGTCTGGAGTTCCATCGCGTTCGTAACGAGGCGGGTCTGGCCCAAGCGGCTTAATCAGGGCTCTTCGAGAGCTCTAAAACGATCTTCCATTCATGCGGCATCACCGGCTGTACGGAGAGCCGTTGTCCGCGTCGTAGGAGGGCCATGCCGACCAGTCGCGGTTCGGCGCGCATCCGGGCCAGCGTCACCGGATGCTGGAGGGCTTCGACGTACGCGACGTCGACCATGAACCAAATCGGTTTGTCGGGTTTCGCGCGTCCGTCGAAATACTCGCCGTCGCGCTCGAACTGCGTGAAATCGGGATAGGCCGTCTTNNCATATTGTTGCGCGCTTGAAAGTTGCGCACTCCGGTCCACGGAGTCGTACCTTCGTGGCGTAGCCGTTCGAAGGAATAGGCGCTCGGCTCGGTCTTCAGCAGCCAGTGGCGAGGCATTACGGAGCTGTGCTTACCGCCACCGCCTGGCTCGGATGGGAGGGGTGCAAAACCTTGAAGGCCTTCCCGCCGGCGGGATACTTCCAAAACGTGATCGACTCGCCGGGCGTCGCGACGAGCGTGTCGCCTTGAAGCCACGATTGGCCGGCGTTTTTTTGGCGCCAGTTGAGGAAGCGGCTGATGCCGGCGATCGTCCCCTTGGAACCGGAAATTTGCACGCGGTAGTAGTGCACGTAGATGTTCTCACCGTTGTGTTTCGTAGGCGCGTAGGACTGCAGGGCAAAGTACTTGCCGTCCCATTGGGCGTGGGCGACGTTCCCGATCGTCTCGTTCAGCGCGATCTTTTCAAGCAGTTGCTTGCCTTTTTGAAGCAGCGCGGCCACGTTTCCACCGCTGATAACCAAAAGGTTGCCGCTCGCATCGTAGGCGGGTTGCGGGTTCGCCCCCAGCTCTCCGCTGTGATACAGTTTTGGCTCGCCGCTGCCGTCGGTGTAAATTTCGACTAAGGGAGCGTAGTTGCGAAAGTCGTAGCTCGTCACCGCCAGGTTTCCGGTTGTCGGATCGCTCGAGCAGTTCACCGGAATCTCATGACTGGGAACGTCGAGCGTCGCAACCGGCGATTCACCTCCGTGCGCGTATTCGTAGACGTATCCGGTGAGGGCGCCCGACTTACTCTGAAGCTCTGCCGTCATAAAGACGTCGCCTTTGGCATCCGAGCACATCGCCTGAATCGAAAACGAGGTCTTAAATGTATCTGCGAACGTACCGTCTGGGTAGGTGTAGACGACGACCCTCTGACGGGCGCCGGCATAGACCAGATCGGTTTGAGATCCTGCGCTGTGCGCGAGAAGGGCTTCGTGCAGCGGGGCAACCGGGGTCGTGCCGGGCGGAANNTTCGCCCGGAGCGCCCCATGCCCTGGCTGCAAGACTGCCGATGTGCTATCGTAAGGCAGCCATGCAGCAACGAATCATTCGTGCCTCTGCGCACGGTTGGCAGGGCGTTGAGCCCGCCGGCTACGCCGCGCACGCGCCGGACACGGGCGTGACTCGCCACACCATTGTGGGCAGCCGGAAAAACGACCCAAGCGAGCCCGGGCCAAAGATGGAACTGCGCTATTTCGAAGTCCAGCCCGGTGCCGCGTCGCGACTAGAAAAGCACGAGCACGAACACTACGTCGTCGTTCGTTCCGGAGTTGGCTACGCCGTAATCGGCGATGACGTCAGCGAGCTGGAAGCTAACGACGTGGTGTACGTCGGCCCGCTGATATTACATCAGTTTGTCAATCGCGGCGATACGCCGTTCGGCTTCTACTGTTTCGTCGACAGCTGCCGCGATTTTCCGCAAACGCCGACACCCGAAGAGCTCGCGCGCCTGCAAGCCTCGCCCGCCGGTGCCATCGCCAAACCCTTCGCCGTCCCGCCGCCGGTCAGACGCCCTTAGCGACCGGTCGCACGGGATCGGAGACCCATTCGCTCCACGATCCGTTGTAGATTCGCGAGCCTTCGAGGCCTGCGTGGACCATGGCGAGATGATTGACGGCCGACGAGACGCCGGAACCGCACTGGTGCACCGTTCGTTTGGACTCCACTCCGCTCTCCGCAAACTCTTCGCGCAAACGTTCGGGTGATTTGAATCTACCATCGGCTTCGAAGTTGTCTTTGAACCAGCGTCGTTTCGCGCCGGGAATGTGTCCGCCGACCGGATCGATCGGCTCGGTTTCGCCCGAAAAGCGCTCGAGGGCGCGCGCGTCGATCAGGTGCATCTCGTCGCTGTCGAGATGCGCAAGAACGAAATCCGCCCCGACCACGAGTTCCGGACGCAGTGCAATGGTAAACCGGCCTTCACCTCCGGGCTCCGGCAGCGCGGCGGACACGGGAAATCCGAGAGCATTCCACGCTGCAAACCCGCCGTCGAGAACGGCGGTCGCGTCGTGGCCGATCCATCGGCAGAGAAACCACAGTCGCGCCGCAAACATGTCTGCCCCTGCATCGTAGGCGACGATCTGCGTCGCATCGTGCACGCCGCAAGCGCGCAAAAAATGCGCAAAACTTTGCGGGTCGGGTAACGGATGGCGGCCGTTCTTCCCGGTCTTTGGTCCGGCCAGATCTTCCTCGACTCCGGCGAAGAAGGCGCCCGGGATGTGCGATTCGTCGTAGAACCGCCGGCCGAGCGCGAAATCGGTTAAGGAGTGACGGCAGTCCAAAATCACGAGATCGGAGCTACCGAGGCGCCCGTACAGCGCCTCCGGGGAGATAATGGTCGTAAACAACGCGAACGCCTGGGACGCTATCGAAGGTTGATCGTTGCTTTGGGTGCGGGAGACGTCCCGCCGAAGGCTTCCTCGAGCGTCGTTTTCAACTCGCCGCTCGCCGCCATCGGCGCGAGAATATCGGTATCCCCGTAAAACTTTCCGTTGATGAAAACCTTCGGCAACGTGGGCCAGTCCGTCATTTCCGAGAGTGCTTCACGCTTTGGAAGATTCTCTAAGACGTCGATCACTTCGAACGGATAGCCGAGCCCGTTGAAGAATTCGACGGTCTCGAGCGTGAAGCCGCACCGAGGCGCCATCTTCGTTCCCTTACCGTAGACGACGATTCTCGCGCCCGTAATCTCGCGAGCGATCTCTTCCTTCAAATCTTCGGGCATGATGTTTCCTTAGCTTTCGGCGATAATGGTGGTGAGTTCGACGGCATGAACGCGGCCGTCCGCAAGCGCGCTTTTTAGCGCACGGTAGACGAGCTGATGTTGCTCGATCAGCGTCTTGCCCTGGAATGCATGCGAGCGAACGGTCACGTTGAAATGGTCCATCGTACCGGTCCGGTCGTGGATGCTCACCTGGGCGTCGGGCAGTCTGTCGACGATGAGGCTGGTCAACGCGTTGTCGTCGATCACGACTTCAAGCGTGGCGAGCCGGCGTTGAGCGCGTCGGCCAAGTTACGCGCTTCGCCGAGGGTCTCGGGAAGACGACTCGCTCCCTTGGCGAGCGCGGCGGCAACCCCGCTGGCCAGGACGATTCCCGTAACGCCGAGCAGGATGGCGGGAACGCCGCGAGCGCGCAATGGGCCGACTTCGATCGTGAAGGTTCGCTGCACGCGCGCGACGCCGCGCAGGAATGCGCGCATCATGCGCGCTCGTTTATTCATCAGCGCGTTTGTACGTCGCATCGCGCCGGAAGGCCTGGTGCCTCGACGAACGAAGGACGCTTCACGAATGACGGCTGAGATGGAAGCGGTACGCCTTCACGAAACGGGCGGACCGCAAAGCCTTCGCGTCGACCGGATTCCGATGCCCGCCGCGGGAGAGGGCGAGGTTTTGGTGCGGCTGCGAGCTGCGGCACTCAATCATCGCGATCTCTTCATCACGCAGGGACTCTATCCGAATATCCGGATGCCGGTCACGGTGGGCGCCGACGGCGCCGGTGAAATCGAAGCAGTGGGCGCCGGCAGCTTCGAGGGTGCGGTGGGCGACGAAGTCGTCATCGATCCAATGCTGGGGTGGGGTGACGACCCGCGCGTTTGGGATACTGCGACGGCGAACATTCTCGGGATGCCACGCGACGGAACGTTTGCGCGATACGTCGCGGTTCCATCGGCGAACGTCTATCGCAAACCCGAGCAGCTCTCGATGGAGGAGGCCGCCGCGATTCCGCTGGCCGGGCTCACGGCATACCGCGCCATTTTTACGCGCGGAGCGTTAGCGCGCGGGGAGACGGTTCTCATCACCGGCGTGGGCGGCGGCGTTGCGACTTTCATATTGCTCTTTGCCAAGCATGCCGGCGCGCGAGCGATCGTAACTTCGAGCAGCGACGAAAAACTCGAGCGCGCGAAAGCGCTCGGGGCCGATCTCGCGATCAACTATAAAACGACGCCGGAGTGGGCCAAGATCGTACGTTCGGCCGGGCCGGTGGATCTGGTCGTGGATTCCTCGGGTGGCGAAACCTTGCGCAAGGCGCTCGACGTCGTGCGCCCCGGTGGGCGCATCGCGATTTACGGCGGCACAAACGGGGATGCCACGATCAAACTCTTTCCGCTCTTTTGGAAACACGTAACGATCTCGGGAACGTCGATGGGAAGCCCGCAAGACTTCGCCGCTATGCTCGAGCGCTTCAGCAAGGGTTTGCGTCCGGTCCTCGACCGGGTTTTTTCGCTGCAAGATGCCGCTGCAGCGATGCAGCATCTTGCGAGCGCGGACCAGTTCGGCAAAGTCGTCCTAAGAATAGACTGACAAAACTCTTAAAACGGCCTACCCTTCCGGTTTTCCGTCGCAGGTGCCGTCGGGCGGCGGTTGGTTGCCGTAAATCGGCCCCGGATACGCCACCGGCATGCCGTCTTTCGGATATAGGATAACGTCAACCTTACCGTTGGGCGTGAGTTCGCGCTCGCACTTGATCACCTCATGTGCCTTGGATTTTCCCGTTCCACCGATCCATAGGTCGAACCACAGCCCCTTGCAGCCGTTGCTGCCGCTGCCGGTGTGAGGCCCCGACGCGGCGCAGAGATCTTCGCGAATGAAGTACTGTTTGATAAACGGCACGTAGATCTTGATGCCGTATGGGATCGTCGTGTCGTTCTTCTTTTCGGTTGCAAAGGTCGTCGGATTGCAGTACGTTCCGTCGCCTCCCGCGTGCTTGTGGATAATGGGGTGCGCGATCTTATTTCCCGGCGGCGAGTTGTCGGGCCACCCGTAGAACGTGATCGTCGCCTGCACGGTCGTGGGATCTTGTTTGATTACGTAGCACGACGAGCTGTGCGCTTCGTTGACCACGGGCGGAAGCGCCGGGCCGCCGGATCGGCCGCACGACGCCAATGCAAGCGCGGTCGCGAGCATAAGCAACCGGCACGGAAATCGGTTCAGCATACGAGCGTGTATTCGTCGAGGCTTTCCAAACGCATCTCCGCGCCTATTTCCGCAGCCAGCGCGGCCGCTTCGTCTGAGCCGGCGATCGCTTCGAGGTCTGGGTTGAGCATTGCGTACTCTTCCGCGCTCAGGCCCGCCTTGCGCGGTCTCGCGACGACGCGTCCCTCCGCCTGCAGCGCCAGGAGATGGGCGAGGATCTGGCGTGCCATCGCCGCCCACAGCGCATGCGGCTCGGGACCATAAATCTTTCGTACGAGATCTGGGATCGTTCGAGCTCCCTCGCGCAGCGACGCAACGATCTGCTCTTCGCGCATTGCGCGATGGGCGATGTAGCCGGCAATTTTCGCTTGCGCGTCGTCTACGACCGGTCCGTGTCCGCCGTAGATCGTTCGAGCGTCGGCGAACTCGCTAGCGAGCCGTTGCAACGTCTGCTGATACGGGCGCATGGCGCCTCCCGGCGGCGCGATTACGGTCGTCCCCTCGCCGAGAATGGTGTCGCCGGTAAAGAGCGCGCGCTCTGCGCGCAGATAGAAGATCACATGGTCGAAGGTGTGGCCGGGCGCATCCATTACGTGTACGGCGAGCGAACCGGCGGCGAAACCGGCTTCCAGCGGAAGGTCGGCATCGCGAGCGATTCTGCTGCCGGGGTGCGCGTAGATGGACGCGCCGGTTGCGGCTGCGAGCGCAGGAGCGGCCAACGCATGATCGGGGTGGCCGTGCGTCAAGGCGACTCGCGTAATCGTGAGGCGCTGCGCGGCCGCAGTCTCGATCAACGCGCTGACGTGACGATCGATAGCCGGACCGGGATCGATCACCAGTGCCGTCCCGTCGCCGCAGTCGAGCACGTACGAGTTCGTGCCCGCGAGCGTCATCGGCGAGGGATTGGGTGCCCGAACGAGCGTTACCATGCGTTTTCGAGCGCCGAAGGGATCGCAAAGTCATCGGTATCCGCCGACGGCATGATCGTCAGAATGGGTTTCGTGCGGGCGTAGCGCAGCGCGTCGTCCACGGAAGCGAAGGAAGAGAGCCGCTCGAGATGCTTGATCGTCGGATAGACGAGATGCAACGTTCCCGCGCGTTGCAGCTCGAGTGCTCGAGAGGGTGCGATCCACATTCCGTCGTGCGTCTCGTGCGCGTCGGCATCTGCCACTTGATTCGTTGGAGCGACTGCGAAAAAGAAGTGCGTGTTATAGCGGCGCGGCTCGCTGGGCGGCGTGATCCAATGCGAAAAGAGCGTCAGCGCGCGCGCATCGGCGAACCAATCGTGAGCGCGTAAAAAATCCGCGAAGGCCAGCTCGCCCTTGCGAACCGCGATGCGATCGGCAGAGACGAGCGTTCCGTCTGCGTCCGTCGCTACGGGTCGCTGCGACGGATCGCACGCGAGCAGGACGCCGGCCTCCTCGAAGAGTTCGCGAAGCGCGGCCACCAGCACGCTCCGAGCGGCATCTTCATCGATGGCCGGCTCGCTGCTGGCCAAAGCAGGGGAAATCGTCGCTCGAAACTCTTCACGGAGCCGATCGGCGTCGAGGCCGACGGTTCGGTCCCGCGCCTCCGGTGTGGCGTCCTGCGCCTCGATCGTCCCGCCCGGAAAGACGAAGGCGTCGGGCGCAAAGGCGCTGCTCGCGCTACGACGCGTCAGATAGACCTCCAGGGGCGAACGAACGAGGATGACCGTCGCCGCCAAGCGCACATGGCTCACGAGGCGGTAGCGTCCTGTCACGCTGTGGCGAAAACCTCTCGATGCAAATAGCACTGGGCAGCGACATGAGGGCCGACCTTCTCGAGGCGATCGACCGGTGGTTGCGCGCGCACGGTCACGTGGTGCGTCGGTTCGGCGCCTTTGCGCCCGAAGCCGACGAGGCTTGGTCGTCGGTCGGGCGAAGCGTGGGCGCCGCCGTCGCGAACGGCGAGGCGGACTTCGGGATTCTCTGCTGTTGGACCGGGACGGGCGTGAGCATCGCGGCAAATAAGGTGCCCGGTATTCGCGCGGCGCTCTGCGGCGATGCCGCGACCGCTCGCGGCGCGCGCGAGTGGAACGATGCCAACGTGCTCTGCTTGAGCCTTCGCGCAACCTCGGCGGCCGTGGCGGACGAGATGCTCGAAGCTTGGTTCGCCGGCACCGTCACCCAAGACCCCACCTACCGCGCGATGATCGCCGACATCAGCAAGCTTTAAGGGGTGGTTCTTTTCGTCTTGGACGGGGCGGCCGCTAGGAGCGACGGCCCGACGTGAACTATTGCGTTCACGAGGGNNGGCCGTCGCGACAACGCGAACGCCCCGTCCGAGGCGAAAAGCGAAAAGCAGAGGGGTTGCGCGCTCGCGCAACCCCGTTAATGGTCTGCCGTTCGCCGGGCGCAGAACTGATGCTACGCAGCCGGTACTCGCTCTCGGGCGGTTTCGGCGACAGTTCGCGCCGTCCTGACCAGAGA